>JAPTWQ010000088.1 GCA_028064945.1 Nitrospiraceae bacterium
ACAGGACAAGGGCGACGAGAGGAATGAGAGAGAGTCTTTTCAGCATTGGAATATCCTTATCTTCTTTGACAGTCTTATTTTTTAAGCCTGGCAGATGGTCGTTGTGATGCCGATATGTTGCTTTGTTGCGATCCTTCCCTAAAGAGAATGATCTTGAGGACCCTCTGCTTCTACTTGCGGCATCTTCATGTAGTAGGCTGCCGCAAATCCCAGGATGGCAAAGTCGTCAAAAAATCCCAGAAAAGGGATGTTGTCTGGGATGAAGTCGATGGGCGTCAAGAGATAAAAAAGCGCCCCATAAGCGATGAATTTATCGGTCAGGTTCATCTTTCGGGACCGGATCACCGAGACGAGCGTCGAAATGCGTTCGGTCCACTCCGCTCCCATGGCCTTGAATCGTGAAATTTTCTCCGGGTTGCTCTCAACTTCAGACTGTTTCTTTTCCTGGGCTCCAATGACGACAAGGCTTGTCAGAATCCGATCCTCACTCATGGCGGGGTTGGTTTCAAAATCTGAGGGAAGTCCCAGATTGACGATCGCCGCATGATGCTCCCCCTTTGAGAGCCCGGAGAGAAGAATCGCCTTCACATGCGGGCTTTCGGGATCGAGAAGGCCTTGGGAGACCAGCCGATAGCAGGTATCACGGATTGCCGGAACATAGACCGGAGGAATCGGGAAGTCGAGCGGCTTTTTCGTCCAGCGCCGCAATGTCATCCCCGATAGCCCAATCATCCTCCCGAGCTCTTCGGGAGAGTAGCCTGTCGTCTCGAGTATTTTTAACAAATGTGAATTCGTCATATTCAAATGTTATACCGGGTGAGACAGGGTGTCAAGAGTGTCAGTCAACGGGGAATGTGAGGGTGATGAAAGGAATGGAAAAGAGGATAAAAAATATGGCAAGGAGAAAGCTTTAGAAACGTAAACGCGGGATTTTTTGGATTTGATGTTTGATTTTGATGGTGGTCAAGGAAAGATTTGCAGAATGGTTGCGGGGACAGGATTTGAACCTGTGACCTTCGGGTTATGAGCCCGACGAGCTACCGAGCTGCTCCACCCCGCAGCTACATATTAGGTCAGCGGGATGAGATTTGTCAACAAGTCTCAATCGAAAAATTCCTAAATGCACCGGGATTTCGCTTCAAAATATTGATATCAGGGGGAACTTCTTTAGAGAGTGGGTCACTGTCGCCTTTCGGAGTTCGTGGGGTTCTGATAATATCTATATCAAAAACTCAGCGAATCTTCTTTGTCTTATGAATGAGGTCATATAAGATTGATTATTGAAAATGATGAAGAGTGGGATCTCGTTGTCATTGGGGCGGGTTCGGCCGGGTATGTTGGGGCGATCCGGGCGGCAGAAATCGGAATGAAGGTTCTTGTTCTTGATCCCGGTGAGCTTGGCGGAACCTGCTTGCATCAGGGGTGCATTCCGACAAAGGTCTTGCTCGAGGCTGGTGGTCGTCTCCGGATGGGAGACGAGGGACAGGAAACGGGCATTGCCTACCCCCGCCCGACTCTTGATGCTGTCCGGTTGAGTGCCTTTCGAAAGACGACGGTAGACCGGCTCTTTCGTGGCATTGGCTTTCTTTTCAAGAAGCATGGGGTGACCTATCGAAAAAGTCGGGGACGCCTCGATGGACCTGGATATGTTCTCGAGGAAGGAGAATCCCCGGTTCGCCACCGAGCCAAGAATGTCCTTCTGGCGACTGGTTCGAGACCCCGGAGCCTTCCCTCCCTCCCGTTTGACGGGACACTCGTTCTTTCCAGCACGGACCTTCTTCGACGTGAGGTCTTTGAAGGTCGATTCGCTATTGTGGGAGGCGGAGCGATCGGATGCGAGTTTGCAGAAATCCTTTCGGCGTTCGGTTGCGAGACCACGATATTGGAGCGAGAATCGCGGTTGCTTCCGACGGAGGACCCTGAACTCGGAGTCGCCCTGGAAAAGGAACTGTCGCAGAAGTCCGTGGCGATCAGGACAGGGGTCGAGGATCTTTCTTTGGTTCGTCAGCCGGGGGAGGGCCAGGGAAAGGCCAGTCTTTCCGGTCGGAGTGGCAACGATGCCTTTTCGCTGAATGTCGATGCGGTTCTTGTTGCCGTGGGCCGGACCCCTGTGACGGAGAATTTGGGACTTGATTCGGTCGGTCTCTCTCCGGGTCCGGGAGGTTTTCTGGATGTGGACCCTCTGGGGAAAACGAAAGTTCCAGGGATTTATGCCGCCGGAGATTTGGTCGGAGGTCTCCTCTTGGCCCACAAGGCGAGCCGTCAAGCTGTGATTGCAGTGGACGCCATGGCGGGGCGGGCCCCTTCATCCTATGATCCAATGCTGATCCCTCGTGTGGTCTACACACACCCGGAGGTTGTCTCGATCGGTCTGACTCGGGAGGAAGCGGAAAAGAAAGGCTATTCTCCCCGGGAGGGAAAGTTTCCGCTTCTGGCCAATGGGCGATCTCTCTCAATGGGGCAACGGCGGGGGTTCATCAAGGTTGTTGTGGAGGAGCGGTCGACGAGGGTTCTCGGTATGCATGGGATCGGTCCTCATCTGTCGGAGATGATGGCCGGTGTGGCTCTTGCCATGGGTCTTCCCGATGGCCTCTTCCGCCTCTCCGAAACCGTTTTTCCTCACCCCACAGTGAGCGAGGCTCTTCACGAGGCGGTCCTTGACGGACTTCTCGCCATAGAACCACCGTCCAGCTCTTCTTCAGAAAAAAGAGGCGGATGATGGGATTTGTCTCCCTTATTGCCTCGATCCGTGATCTTTCCCCCTGGAAAAAGATCCTTGACTATGGGGTCAACTCCAATGTCGTCACGAGTTTTGCGACCGATGCTGCAGGCAAGATCGTCCTGTTCGACGATAGTCTCGTCCACCTGACAAAACTTCCGGCTCGGACTTTGTCCCGAATGCCTGTACGGTCATTGCGGGACCATCTTGCGAGCCGTGGAGGGCCGAAGGTCGGTCCGGAGAGTGACGAGGAAGACCTGTTCCGCCGGCAGGACTACAGGGGAACCAATGATCAGGGCACACTGATCTGGTGGGGGTTTCCCATCGGAACCCTTTCCCAACCTGCGGGTCTTTATTTTCTTGCCTTTTTCGACAGGATGCCTCCGGAAAAGCAGATCGAAACGGTGGAATATCCCGAAGTTCTTAAGATGAGGGAAAAGATTCAGGTCCCGGTGGCGAGACATCTCCTGGACGAAGCCGACCAAAACGTTCTGATGACGGAGATTCCCCGTCTCATGGAGTGGGAAGACCGTCCGTTCAAGTATCACCGGGTTTTTCTTGTCGACGGAGTGACCCTCGATGACGGTCCTCGTCCAATCTATCTCCAATTCGATGGTCCCGAAGAGAAGCTCCGCATGTTTCAGGAGAATGTCTCCATGGGAGATGTTCAGTTTTTTAAAAAAATTTCAGAGTCAGGTCCCCGGCCTGCCCTGATCGAGCATACGGATAAGAACTTCCGGTATGAGATCATGCTTCCCCTCACCTGGTACATCCATGTTTTTGGATGGATCGGGATTGCCCTGCCGACGCTTGATACCTGGATGAAACCAGTGCGTCTCAACTTTGAGGAAATTGTCCGAAACATTGGTGATGCCTTGGGGGAGGAGCGGATGTCCCTGGGCCTTCTTCCTCACTACGACGTTCATCGGGGGCTTTTCGAGGAGGAAAGCTTCATGACGCTGATGGAGGAGATGATTACACGACATCCTCCCCGGCCCTTTGTGCTGCTCGGGGTTCGGGTGGATCCTGCCCACCGGGATCTTCTCCAGACAGTTCTTGATCGTGCCAAGAGGCCATCGGATATTTTGGCCCAGGTTGGCTCCAATCTTGTGATCCTCTTCCCCGACCAGGATGTGGGGCGGGCAAAGGCGGTCGAAAATCGCTATCGGGAGGTCTTGGGGAGATTTGTGATGACCCGTCCTGATGTGGTCCTCTCCATTAGTATCTTTTGGTTCCCCTCTCAGGCGTGGTCCGGTCGGGAGCTCATGGCGGCTCTCGAGGAAAGGCCCAAGATCGACATTGTTCCCAACCAGGAAGAACAATTATCTGGGGAGGGTTTTGACGACTGGTTCAAACGCTTTCTTGTCCTTAAGGACTGGGAGTGAGACCTGTGAAGGGGCGAAATCGTATGATCCGCAAAGGACAAGAAATCTTTTTCTGGACCCTGCCCTTTTTCCTTTTTTTGGGTGTCGAGACGGGAACGCTCCATGCTGCCTCGTTTCCCCCCGCCGATCATGTCGTCGTCATCGTGATGGAGAACAAAAACTTTGGGGAGGTCTATAAGAATCCTGCCCTTCCCTTCTTCAACGCCGCCTCAGGGGAGCTCCTGCTGAACTACTGGAGCGTTGCCCACCCGAGCCTTCCCAATTACCTTGCCCTTTTGGGAGCCCCGCCTCCGCTTCCCCAAACGGATAGTCCGAGGGTTCGCGTGTCTGGTGATAGCCTCCCAGAGGAAATGGTCCGACATGGATTGAGCGTGGCCGCCTATATGCAGGGACTCCCTCATGATGGCTTTGGCGGAGGGCGATATCCCCGGCTGTTTGGCCGCTATGTCGAAAAGCATGATCCCTTTCTCCTTTTTTCTCGCCTCCGCAATGGTCCGGAGAGACAGAATGTCCATCCGCTCTCTCGTCTGAGAGCGGACCTCGAATCCAACCGCCTTCCAGCTTTTTCCTTTGTGGCGCCAGATCTTTGTCACGACATGCATGGAGCCTTCTCCTGCCACATGAACAGACAGGAACTTCTCAGGGAGGGAGACAGGTTTTTGGGAAAATGGATCCCCCTTATTGAGGAATCCCGATCATTCCGTCAAAGCCGTTTCTGGATTTTTGTTCTTTGGGATGAGTCCGGATCACGTTCCTCCTGGGGAGGATCTCCGCTCCCGGCCGCCGTACCCTCTCCTTCCCGCATGCATGGAGGGGGGCGAGTGGCCCTTCTCTGGATCGATTCGAAGCGACCAGGGCACTCCCGCGTCTCCTGTTTTGCCAATCATTACGCTCTTCTGGAGACGGTCACGGAAAACTTTCACCTCCCCTCTCTGGCCCCTCAAGGAGAGGGGATTCCCCTGCCCGAAAAGAATGGAGACTGTCTGGACGCTCATGGAAAACATCACTCTGGGCCATCCATAAGATAAGAAAGCCCCCCCCCACAGCACCATTATAAAAATAGACCGGACCTTTGTGGAGGGGGTTCCCGGTGATGAGGATGCGCCAGCAATTTTCAGTGCCATGATAGGTATTGCCAATACCATGGGAATGGATATCCTTGCGGAATGAGCCGAAAATCGGAACAGATGAAGTGGCTTGCCGACCAGGAGTGCACGAAGACCCAAGGATTTCTCTTTCATTGTCCGATCCGGGCCGGCGACTTTCGGAAGTTTCTTCTCAATATTTAGTCAGAAAGTCAGTCGCCAACATAGGCTTGTCCCTTTCGAACGGATGGTCTAGGATAAAAAGGTCCCTCCCGAACAGCGGGGGAATCTGGGTTCATTTTTGAGACGGGAAGGAGTCGCGATGGAAAAAGTTTCGTTCGTGCTGGCTTCGGATGCCCTGGAGAAGTTGCATGCAGTAGGCCTCATGGCCTCGGTGGCAGCGATGAGTCAGATGGATGTTCGGGTTTTCGTGACCATGAATGCCGTGACAGCTTTCCGGAAGGAAACGATCGAAAAAAAGTCTTTTCGGGTGGAAGGCGAGGTTGGTCGCAGGCTTCTCTCAAAAAATGCCCCCATGTTCTATGACCTTCTGTCCCAAGGAAAGATGATGGGCTCTTTAAAGGTCTTTGCCTGCGGGATGGCCCTCGACCTTTTGGAGGAAGGGCTCGATCACTTCCATCCTGTCTTCGATGAAGTTCTCGGCGTGGCGGGATTCTTCCAGCATGCCGAGGGCGGGCAGATTTTATTTGTCTAAAGGACCAATTCAAGAATGGGAGAAAATGAGCGATGGCAGATGATGCAGGCATGAAGGTCGACGAGGTTGTTGACGGACGGGGACTCTTTTGTCCGGGTCCTCTGATGGAGCTGATCAAGTCGATCCAGCTCAAACCCGTAGGAACGGTATTGGCTGTTCTGTCGACCGATGAGGGATCGGCGAAGGATATTCCCGCCTGGATTCAGAAAGTGGGACAGGAATACATCAAGACGGACAAGAAGGACGGGTACTGGGAGGTCATTGTCAAAAAGATCAAGTAAGTGATTTTTTTGTTCTTGTTGAAGGGAGAGCCGAAAATTTGAAGGGCTCTCCTTTTTTTTTTGAAAAAGATTCGTTCGGCAAGCTCAATAGCCATTGGCTCAGTGTCCATGGTCTCCCGGTGCAAACTCCAGGTATCGGGCGACGTCTGCAGGAGACAGTCCCAGTTCTCTCGGGTGAAAGGTCTGGCGGACATAGCTTCTGTCGATGGTGGGAAGGGTGATGGCTGATGGTTCCGCCAGAGGTTTTTGTGGGGCGGAATAGAGAACGATGAGGTCAACCGTTCCGGAGTTTGTATCAGGGCTTTCGTAGGCCGAGACCATGGCGATCCGTCCATCCATAAGCTCGACGAAGGATCCCACGGGATAGATCCCGACCATTTGGACGAGGTTGGCAATGGCCCGCGGGTCGAGGCGATGAAGCTCCTTCTCTAACAAATAGGAAAGCGTCTTGGCCGGGGAGAGGGGAGACCGGTAAACCCGTCCGGCGGTCAGTGCTTCGTAAATGTCCAGGACCATGAGCGAGCGGGTGACTGGGTCAAGATCCGGAAGGTCCAGTCCATAAGGATACCCTCCACCCCCCTTTCGTTCGTGGTGCTCCATGGCCACGGTGGTACAAATTCCTCGCACCACATCGTCCTTGGACTTTGAGAGAATTGAGTGACCAAATTTTGGGTGCCGCTTCATGGTGTCCCATTCCTGCGGGTCCAGTCGTCCAGGTTTCTTGAGAATCTCTAGGGGGACGAGGGCCTTGCCGATATCATGCAGAAGGGCAGCCATTCCCCATTTTGGGATGTCTTCTTTGGGGACGCCACTTTGGGCGGCCAGCCCCATCGAAAGAATCATCGTATTCGTGGAGTGCACATAAGACTCGTCGTCGATTTCCGAGAGAGTCACAAGAAAGGAATTTTTTCGAGGATCTTTGACGAGCATTTCGAGGGTCTCGATGACCTGCTGGCGAAGGGGAGTCACATCAAGCGCGCTTCCCATGCGGATATCATCGAAGCTTTTGGAAAGAACGGCGATGGTCTTGTCGTGCAGGGCATTCCATTCCCGAAGGGTGGGAAGGGGGAGGACCTCCATTGCACGAAGCTTGGGAATATCCCGATCATCATCGATAGAGAGGGGGGGCCCCTTTTCTGTCCCGGCGAGGATGGAGTCTTTGATCAGAATCGTCACATTCTTGATTCCATTATCGCGAAGTCGTTGGATATCTTCGAAGCTTCGGACGCGGAACCGATGGAAGAGAATGTTTGTCTCAAGCCAGCTTTTGTCGACGGCGACAACTTCCATGCCGATCTCGAGTTTGTCGACGGGAAGAATCTTGTTCATCAGTGGCTCCATGAGGGTGTGGGGAGTGAGGCCAAGGCCTCTTGAAAATCTGAGGTGACCCCCGCGGCAAAGAGAAAGAGGGCGGCTTGGCGGCGAATGATAGTCGTTTCATCATGTGGGGGAGAGGAGCCTTTCAGTCCTGAGGGGATGGTCACTTGCGCGATGTTTGGAGATGCCTCCCGGTCATAGAGGTAGCAGAGCGTCTCCCGGTGGGGGTGAAGGTCTGTGGAGCCCTCAACGCCTGCCACGAACAGGAGTCGTTTTGGGGGGTCCTTCTGTGCCAAGAGAGCCTCATGAAGCTTGGCAACGATCGGTTCGTGGAAGACCCCAATGATCTGGGAGGGGGCCTGCAAAGGGTTGGCCGCCTTTTCTACCGTATTCCAAAGTGTTCTCAGTCCCAGTTCTTGCCGGATAGGGAGCAGGTCCGCCAATTCCGGAAGAAAAGTTCTCTGGGAAAGGCAAATGACGTTGTCCGTCACCCCCAAAAGGCCCTCCATTCTTTCCAGAGAATTCCACGCCTCCAGAACACCCGGCCCCATCTTGACAGGAACACCCGAGAGACCGTGAAGGCTGATCCGAAGCCCTTCACGCCCAGCTAGGGTCGCGGCGGGAACGGTATGGGATGTCGATCGGCTTCTTCCGTCGTAGGGCTCACCCACATCGAGGCGGGGTGAAAACTCTTTTTCCGGTCGGGCAGAAACTCGAGGGCGTATCCTCTCTCTCAGTCCTGTCAAGAAGCCAGACATTTCTGTCGCCGTTTCTCCCTTGAGGCGCATTCCCAGGAGAAGAGCTCCGACTTGGGCCGGGGTTGCCTGATCAGAGAGGAGAATCCCGGCTGCCTCCCGTGCCTCGTCGTGAGAGAGGTCTCGGTGTCCGGAAGGTCCTGTTCCAATTTTTTTGATGAGCGCCTTGATCATCCGAATTTTCCCTCGATCTTATCGTCAGTCCGTTTTTAGAGCCCTCCCAGGCGCTTCATGACAATATCCCCCGTGACGGCCGCGGGGGAGAGGTCCGTAAGATAGAGAATGGTCTTCAAGATATCCTCGGGCTGGATCATCTCCTCATGGCTTACGGGTGCCCCGGCGACAAGGGGTGTGGCCACATATCCGGGGCAGATGGCCACGGCTTTGACTCCAAAAGGGGCGCCTTCGGCAAGGAGTGATCCGGTCAGTCCCCGAAGGGCAAACTTTGTCATGGAGTAGAGGGAGGAACCGGACCAGGCATCAATTCCTGCAACGGAAGAGATGTTGACGATCAGTCCATCCTTTTGTGATTTCATCAGTGGAAGGATCGCTCGGGAGAGAAGGTAGGGGGCCCGGAGATTCACAGAGATAATATGATCGAACTCTTCGGGGGAGGTCTCTTCGATCGAGGCAAAGGTCGCAATGCCGGCATTGTTCACAAGGATGTCGACTTTATCCTGAAAGGCAGCGCGAGTGACTTCAATGAGTGTTTCAACATCTTTTTGACGGGAGAGGTCGCAGGCAAGGGTTTCGATCGACCTTCCCTGGGAGCGTGCCCTGGATTTTTCTTTGTCTAGGGCCTCCCCGTTACGGCCCGTCATGAGAACGAAATACCCCCTATCGAGAAGTCCCCGGGCGACAGAGAGTCCGATGCCCGAGGTTGCACCCGTGACAAGGGCGGTCGGATGTCCCATGCTCAATCTCCTTCAGGTGGGTAACGTCTGTTTTTGGCGTTCTCCCAAAGTCTTGCCCATTCTTCGGGAGAGAGCGATGAAAGGGCTCTGCTTTCTCTGGTCGCCTGCTCTTCCATGGAGATGAATCGCCTCTTGAATTTTTTGTTTGCCTCTGCGAGGGCCTCCTCCGGACGAACTCCAGAGAGTCGGGCAAATTGAGCCATGGCGAAAAGCATATCTCCAATTTCTTCGGCGAGTCTGCCCGGACCTTCCGATGTTGCGGCCCGAATTTCAGCGCATTCCTCCTCGACCTTGTCTAGCACGGACTGACTCGACGTCCAGTCAAATCCGACGCGACCTGCCTTTTGCCCCAGTCGGGCGGACGCCTGAAGCGCCGGCATGGTCCGGGGAATCCCGTCGAGAACGGACCGGCGATCCTGGTGAACCGCTTCTGCCCGTTTCTTCTCTTCCCATGTCTCCCAGATGGCTTCGAGGCTTTTTTCGGGGTCGGGAGATTCAAAGACGTGGGGATGTCGGGAGACCATCTTCAGGGAGGCGCCATCGAGAATCTCCCCCAGGGATACGGTCGTCTGCTCCCAGAGAATTCGTCGAGCCATAAAAAGGATTAAGAAGACGTCTCCCATTTCGCGGGAAAGGTTGTGGAGATCCCCGTCTTCAAGGGACTCCTCTAACTCGTAAACCTCATCCTTGAGATCAGAGAGCAATCCTTTAAGAGTCTGTTTTCGGTCGAAGGGACACCCGTTGTCTCCCCTGAGATGGTCCACGATTCTCAGAAGCGTCAGAACGGCTGTCGCATCTCTGGGATCGGCGGTGACAGGAACAGCCCGAGGGTCAGCCTCTCGGGCGATATTGGAGAGATACTCCTTCGGATCGAAGGTCATTTAGGCACCTCAATCGTTGTCCGGCAAAGTCAGCAAGTCTCCCCTTTGAGGGAAGAGTCGATTCCCCTTCCCAAAATCCTCGGAGTCCAGGAAGAAAGCATGAAAAACTTTTGTGGCGTATGCTCGCCCTGTGAATTATACGGAGAAAATCTTTGTCGGAAAACCCCTCCTCTCAAATTCACGCGTGGTCCGATAGAGTCGAAAGCCCGGAGGGAATTGATTGACACCCGGTTTTAGCGGGTGATAGAGTCGGAGAGGGTTGTTAACAAATGTTAATCTTTCGTGAGGGCAGAGCGATAGAGAAAAGAATGGGGCTTTGTCATCAGCTTGACAGATTCCCGTGAATTCTAAGATGATGAGCTGATGTTTTCTTTTTGATACTTTGTCTCTTTTGGCCCACCTAGGAGTAGAAAGTGCAAAAAATCTTCAGAATTGCCGGGATACTGATGAGTGCCGCCACCATCCTTGGAACCGCTTCCCATTATTCATGGGGGGACGACACTGTTCCGGCATCAGTGGCACAAAGCCACTCCTCTTCCAGCAAGCAGGATCTTTCAGATCCTCCCATGACCGTTGATGACGCTGTCAGAATCGCTCTGGAGAAAAATCCGAATCTGATTTCCTTCAAAAAGACGTGGATGGGAACAAAGGATCTGGAAAAGACGGCTCTGGCTCCGGCCGATCCGCTGCTTCAATGGGAATATGGCGGAGGGGAACAGGGAAACGGCCAGAATGTTTTGGCGAACGGGAGCTCTTTTCAGGGGCTCCAAAATGTGGGGCTTCCCTATCCGAATGGAAGCAACTGGGCCATTGTCCAATCTTTTCTCTTTCCGGGCAAGGCTCTTTATGGATACAAGGTCAATAAAGACAATACCGAGATCGCCTATGATTCCTACCGTGTGCAACGGGTGCAGCTCAGAAATCAGACAGAGATGGCCTGCTACCAATGGCTTCTTTCCCGGGAGACACTTCGGCTCAATGATGAACTCCAAACTTGGCTCAGACGGGTGCTGGAGATCACCAAGGCCAAGCTTTCTGTCGGATCCGTCCAGATTCTTGATGTCGTAAATGCCCGAGTGGCCCTTTCTCAGGCTCGGCTCGACAGGCTGTCGACCCGCTATCAGCTTGAGGTCGCAAAAAAGCAGTTGAATACCCTGCTGGGCTTTTCCATGGACCGCGAGACCCGGATCGCACCGGTTCCGGACCCCGACCCGCTGACGGTTCCGATGTCGGAACTCGAGGCCCGCGCCATCGAAAACCGCCCGGATCTGCTTCAGGCCCGGGCCACTGTCGATCTGAATCGCCACCAGTTGACTCTCGCGAAGCTTGGATTTCTTCCCGACTACCAGTTGACGGGTTCGGAGGGCGGGGAATCCTGTTACGGATTTTCCGGTCTGAACTGCTGGTATGTGGGAGTCCAGATCAATGTGCCGATCTTTGCGCCGATCAAGCAGAATCTTCAATACAATTCTCAGGCCGAGATGTTGCGGGCGGCAGATTGGCAGTATCGCTGGCAATCTGCCCAGGTGCGGCTTGCCGTTGATAACCTTTATTCGCAGGTGGTCTTGGCTTACCGTCAGTACAGAATGAATGCCGACGAGATTCTTCCCCAGTCCCGACTGGCCTTTGAACTGGCTCTGACCGGATACGAAAACCAGAAAAATGACTTTCTTTATCTGATCAATGCGGTCCAGGCGTATCGCCAGGCCCAGTACAACCGGTATCAGAGTCTGGTTGCCTATTACCAGGCGATCTCAAATCTTGAAGCCGCTGTCGGGACACCTTTGGGTCAGATTGCTGGCTCGACATCGCATAAATAGGGCCAAGAACGCAGGATCTGGCTCATCTTTGAAAATCGTGCATGCGGGAATCAAGGGGGATAAATCGAGGTGAAGATGTGTGCGCCTAGGAGTTGGCGTTGGCGTTCGTTTGTGAAGTCCCTTCCATTTTTTCTTTTCGTGGGCATCTTGTCGGGTATGTCGCTGGCCCGCGCCAGCGATCCTGTTCCGATGCCGGCGGGACTTCTTCAAATACGCCTGACACCGGATCAGCAGAAGTCCGGCTTCGTGACGGTGGCTCCTGTGGAAAAACGGCAAATGGAAACCGAACTTCGAAGAACCGGAACGATCAACTTCGACGAGGATAAGGTCTCCGTGGTCTCCGCACGGGTTGGGGGACGGGAGGTGAAGATTCTGGCGTTTGAGGGGCAAAAAGTTCAGAAGGATGATCCTTTGGCCCTCGTTTACAGCCCGGACTATACAACGGCAGAGGTCGAGCTCCTTAATGCGTTTAAGGTCCAGGAGACTCTCCATGATCCCAAAGAGAGTCAGGCTTACATCAAGGCCGCCGAGAGAAAGCTTCGTCTTCTGGGGGCCTCGCAGGCGGATGTCGAGAAGATTGCCTCTTCCAGAAAGATTTCAAAATACTTGACACTTCATGCTCCTCGCGAAGGAGTGATCCTGAACTCCAGCCTCCGGGCGGGGCTTTTCATGAACCCCGGAGACCAGCTCATGACCGTGGCCGATCTCTCGAGTCTCCTCGTCTACATGGACATCTATGAAGGGGACTACCCCCTTGTCCGTCGAGGGCAAAAGGTTCTTCTCGAATCGGTGGCCTATCCCGACAAGGTCTTTCCCGGGAAAATCGTTTACCTGGGAGGGATGGTCGATCCCAATACCCGAACCTTTCACGTCCGGGCGGAAATTCCCAACCCCGAGAGACTTCTCAAGCCCGGAATGTTTGCCTCCGTGCGCATCCATCTCGACAGGCCCCATCCGGTGGTGGCTGTCCCCGAAAAGGCTGTCCTGAGGGATGAGCACGGCTACCATGTCTTTGTTGAGAGCTCCCCGGGCCTCTTTTATCTTCGGCGGATCATCCCGGGACCCGATGAAAACGGATGGATGCGGATAGAGTCCGGTCTCCTGCCTGGAGAGAGGGTTGCCGTGCGAGGAGCCCTCCTCCTCGAAGGGATTCGCGAGGATAATCTCAGCCGGGGAACCGGAACCTTCACGCTGCCTGCGGGCCGGATCGCAGGAACTCGCCCATGAAACATCTTGTCGCCTTCTCCCTTCGGGAGAGGGTGGTGGTCTTTCTTGCGGCTATCACCCTCTCCATTATTGGCGTCTTCTCTTACAACAATCTTCAGATTGAGCCTTACCCGGATGTCTCCCCCCTGGAGGTCCGCGTTCTGACTCAATGGCCGGGTCGGGGCGCCCAGGAGGTCGAACGCCAAATTACCCTGCCGGTGGAGATCGCCATCAACGGGACTCCGGGAATGAAGACCCAGCGGTCGATCTCCATGTATGGCCTCTCGGTGGTGATTGCCGTTTTCAAGGATGGGATCGACGATTTTGAGGCACGCCACAGGATTTACAACCGGATCTCTCAGGCGAATCTCCCTGGTGGGGTGACTCCGGTGCTCGATATCAATACTCCGGCAACGGGAGAAATCTATCGCTACACCCTCACCGGAGCGCCCCTCGATGAGCTCAAGACTCTTGATGACTGGGTCCTGGAGAGGCGATTCAAGGAGATTCCGGGAGTTGCGGACGAATCGGGTATGGGCGGATGGATCCGGCAATACCAGATTCTTGTGGATCTGGCTCGCCTTCGTGACTTCAATATCCCGCTTTCCCAAGTTCTATCAGCTGTGGCCGCGGCCAATAATAATGTCGGTGCCTATGTCATGAACTTCGGAGAGACGGCCGCCGTTGTCCGTGGGCTGGGCTTGCTCAAGAACCGCCAGGATATCGATCACATTATGGTTGGAGAGGTCAAGGGAACTCCGGTTCTCCTGCGGGACATCGCTTCGGTCCAGATTGGTCCCCAGCCTCGTCTCGGCAGGGTGGGACGAAACTATGAAAATGACACGGTGGAGGGGGTCGTCCTTCTGTTGCGCGGGGCGAATACCCGTCATGTGATGGCGAGGATCCACAAGAAGGTCCAAGAAATCAGGGCGCATGACCTGCCTCCTGGCGTTCGTATTCTTCCCTTCTACGACCGTACCCAGCTCATGCACTGGACCCTTCATACTGTTCTGGAAAATCTCTCCCTGGGAATCGGCCTGGTTCTTTTGACCCTCTATCTTTTTCTGGGCAACTTCCGGTCGGCTCTTATCGTGGCCGTCACGATTCCCGTGGCCCTCCTGACAGCCTTTTCAATCATGAAGGCCAACGGGGTCTCCGCCAATCTCCTCTCTCTCGGAGCCATCGACTTTGGGATTCTCGTCGATGCTTCTGTCATTGTGGTGGAAAACATCTATCGCCACCTGACCTCCGATCCTCCAGGAGAAAGACGTGTCAGTACCTTTGCGACAGTTTTCCATGCGGTCACAGAGGTTCAGTCTGCTACAGTCTTTTCGACGCTGATTGTTTTCTCCGCCTATGTTCCCCTGCTCTTTATGAGCGGGATCGAGGGAAAGATATTCTTCCCCATGGCCTATACGATGGGGGGTGGTCTCCTGGCCGCCGTCATTCTTTCGATGACGCTGTCTCCCGCCCTTTCCTCGACCTTTCTCTCAAAGGTGGGGGCCCACCCTGACACCCGCCTCATGCGGGTGGTCAAGGAGGTGTATGATCGTCTTCTTTTGTCGGTCCTGTCCCGACCTCGAACCGTCCTGTCGGCTGCCCTCCTTTTTCTTGTCGCCACACTGGGCTTTATCCTTCCTCGTCTGGGAACGGAATTTTTGCCGAAGCTCGAAGAGAACAACCTCTACATCCGGGCCACCTATCCTGCGGCGATCAGCCTTGATTATGGTGCGCACCTCACCGATGGGATCCGCCGTCTTGTCCTGGAGGTTCCTGAGGTCAAGACCGTAGTCTCCGAGGAGGGACGTCCGGATGACGCCTATGATGTGGGAGGTTTCTGGAACGCGGAATTTGCCATTTTTTTCAAGCCACACAAGGAGTGGCGAAAAGGCGTGACAAAGTCCCAGATCCAGGCGGAGGTCCTGGCGAAAATCAAGACCCTTCCTGGTGTTACCTACAACGTCTCCCAGTACATCGAGGATAATGTGGAGGAGGCGGTCTCCGGGGTCAAGGGGCAGAACAGCATTAAAATCTATGGCCCCGACCCGGTGCGTCTCGAGGCCTTGGCTCACCAGGCTCTGGGGATCCTCTCCGGAGTCAAAGGATTCCATGATCTCGGCCTGTTTCGCATTCGTGGAGGGCCGGAGCTTGATATTCGAGTGAATTCTCTGGCCTGTGCCCGTTACGGAATCCATGTGGCGGATGTGGAGGCAGTTATCCAGGCCGCTGTCGGGGGAGTGGCCGTAACACAGGTCTTGAAAGACGAGAAGCGGTTTGATGTGACGGTTCGTCTCTCCCGCCCCTACAGGAAGGATATTGCGGCCATTCGATCAATCCCTGTCGACAGCCCGGACGGATCCCATATTCCTCTTTCTCAGCTGGCCACGATCGACCTGAAAATCGGAAACTCCTACATCTTCCGGGAGGCCAACTCCCGATATATTCCTGTAAAGTTCTCCATTCGCGGTCGGGATATCGGGTCGGCGGTCGATGAGGCCAAACGTATCATGAGCCGTCAGTTAGACCTTCCTTCCGGATACCGGATTCGATGGTACGGGGAGTACAAGGAAATGAAAGAGGCACAGCATCGCCTTGCTCTCTTGCTTCCGATCGCCTTTGGCATGATCTTCCTCCTGCTCTACTGGGCCTATCGTTCGGTCAAGTATGCGCTGGTCCAGATCCTGACCGTTCCTGTGGCCGTCACCGGAGGAGTGTGGGCCCTCTTCCTGACCGGTCATCATCTCAGTATTTCTGCCTCGCTGGGCTTTCTTTCTCTTTTTGGAATTGCGATTCAGGACGGAATGATTCTGATCAATTTTGTGACGAACCTCCGGCGGGAAGGGCTGACGATGCATGAGGCGCTTGTTCAGGGAGGAAATCTTCGGGTTCGTCCCGTGTTGATGACCGCCCTTCTTGCCGGACTGGGACTTCTCCCGGCGGCTCTTTCCTCCGGTATCGGAAACCAGGCCCAAAAACCTCTGGCCATCGTGATTGTCGGAGGAGTCCTCACGACAATTGTCTTTACCTTGTTGGTGCTTCCGGTTGTCTATTCATTGACGGGGTCCCTGCCGCGTGAAGAGAAAGAAGTGTCGTAAGGGGGAGAGGGAATTGAATGAGTTTTGAGGCCTTACTGAAACTAGTTGAAGACTATTTATTTTTCTCGGCGTGAAATCCCCGAGGAGATGTGCCGTGGAAGGAGATCTCTGAGTATTTTTCAACAACATAACGAAGGGCCCACTCGTTTCTGAAGAGTGCGACTGGGGCCCCCTCACGGTCATAGACCCGCAGGGTATCGAGGGTTCCGGCAAGGGCATCGATCTTGGCAGGGTCTCCGGTGATCCACCGGGCCCGGTCGTATCCCACTGGATCAAGGCGAGTCTTGACGTTATATTCGTGTTCGAGACGAAATTTCAAGACTTCCAGTTGAAGGGCCCCAACAGCGCCGACAATCATGTCTCTCTCCCCGTGGGGATCTTGGGCAAACACCTGAATCGCTCCCTCTTCGGCAAGTTGATCCAGCCCTTTCTTGAGGTGTTTCCTTTTCAGTGGGTCTTCAAGAATGAGTCGGGCAAAGAGCTCCGGCGAAAAGGAGGGGATCCCTTCGAAATGGAAGAGTCCTTTTTCGCAAAGGGTGTCTCCGATACGGAAGACTCCGGGGTCGTGAAGGCCGATAATATCACCAGGCCAGGCCTCTTCCACCCGCTCGCGCTTTTGGCCTAAAAACTGGATGGTTTTCGAGAGGCGAAGCGCCTTTCCCGTCGTTGCATTGGTGACCGACATCTCCCGGACGAATCGCCCCGAGCAGACACGAATAAAGGCGAAACGATCGCGATGCTGAGGATCCATGTTGGCCTGTATTTTGAAGACAAAACCGGAAAAAGAGGGAGAGTCCGGGGGGATGGGGCCCTTGTCGGAGGGGTAGGCCCGGGGAGGGGGGGCGAGGCCGATAAAGGCATCGAGAAAAATTTCAATTCCGAAGTTGTTCAGCGCACTTCCAAAGAAGACGGGTGTGGCTCTTCCGGCGAGAAAGTCCTTCTGATCGAAAGAGTTGTCTTCCAAGGAAAGAAGGGCGACCTCTTCCTCAAAGAGGGTCCTGTCGGGGAGGGTGTCGAGAATGGACTCAAGTGCCGGGTCCCCCCCCGTGAGAATGCGGTCGGTGGCCCGGGCTCCTCCATGATCGACGGCCTCGTAGATGTGGCCCTTGCCGGAAGAGAGATCCCAGACTCCTCGAAAGGCGGATCCTGCTCCGATGGGCCAATCAAAGGGGATGGCCCTGATATCGAGAGTCCGCTCTATCTCGGACAAAAGGGCAAAAGGATCAACCCCTTCGCGGTCAACTTTGTTGATGAAGGTGACAATCGGAAGCTGTCGCATGCGTGCAACTTCAAAGAGTTTGAGTGTCTGGGGTTCGATCCCCTTGGCACCATCAAGAAGCATGACCACAGAGTCCACGGCCTCAAGGGTGCGAAAGGTGTCTTCACTGAAATCCTTGTGGCCAGGAGTGTCAAGAATATTGAGTGTATGGTCCCGGTAGTCAAAGACCAAGGCACTCGATGTCACGCTGATCCCACGCTGTCGCTCGATTTCCATCCAGTCGCTTGTCGCGTATCGGGCGGCTTTTCGGGCCTTGATGGACCCCGCCAAGTGGATGGCTCCGCCATAAAGAAGAAGCTTCTCCGTCAAGGTTGTCTTTCCAGCATCGGGATGGCTGATGATGGCAAAGGTTCGACGCTTGGCAATTTCGGCAGAAAGCTCTGATGGTGCGATCGGGTCCAAACGTACCTCGCGGGTAAAGTGATGGATCGGAAACGGTTCTAGAAAGGGTGACGCCCCTCAACGGCGCGCATGAGAGTCACCTCATCAACGTACTCAAGCTCAAGTCCGACAGGGATACCGAAGGCAATCCGGCTGACGCGGATGCCGAGAGGCTTGACAAGGCGGGAGAGATAAAGGGCAGTGGCCTCACCATCGGTCGTGGGAGAGGTGGCCAGGACAACCTCACGAATGTCCGGATTTTCAAGACGATGCAAAAGCTCTCTGACGCGAAGCATTTCAGGGTCAATGCCCTCAAGGGGGGAAAGTCTTCCTTCAAGCACATGATATCGGCCCCTGAATTCGCCACTCTTTTCGATGGAATAAAGCGTCTGAATGTCTTCGACAACAATCAGGATCGTCGAGTCTCTGGCCGGATCTGAGCAAATGGCACACCGGGGAGCCGCGGGTGACTCCGGTGGAGGGGAGGCAACGATATTTCGACATTCCGAACAGGGACGAAGGCGTTCTTTCAGGGTCGAAACGGCGGACGACAGTTCCTGCCGCTCCGATTCCGAAGATTGCAGAAGATGGAAGGCTAGACGCGTCGCAGTTTTCGTTCCGATCCCAGGCAGTCTGCGAAAGAGATCGACGAGATCTTGAAAAGGGGCTGGGAAGAGGGAGGATCCCATACGTGGTGGACGCTCCATCAGAACCCCGGTAACCCCAGAGAGGCTAGAGGGTTTCCCGGGCCCATCCCGGTGGCCCTCTCCAGAAGTTTTGCGGCTTCTTCCCGGACTTTTTCCGAGGCACGATTGGTGGTCGAGATGATTTGGCGGGACAGGACACCTTCTCCTTGGGTACAAAGGGAAGGATCGATGGTGAGGGAGAGAACCTCAAACTTTCCGTTCATCTGGATCTGAACCAGCCCGTTGTCTGATTGTTCTGTCACAGTCAGTCGGGCCAGCTCCTCTTTGGCTTTTTCCATGTTTGCCTGAAATTCCTGGGCTTTCTTCAAAATATCAAGTCCAAACATTATTCGCTCTCCTCTGAAGGGGACGGGGGACGATCGATTTGGGGTGACCGAACATCAAGAACCTCGGAGCCAAAGAGGGACACTGCATCGGAAACGAGAGGCGGAAGATTCCGGCCTTCTCGCTTGTCTCCCGAGGAAGCAATTTCAGGTGACATTTGTCCGGAAGAGGTTCCCTTGCGGGGGAGTGTCGGGGTTTCAATCCTCAGGGGCTCCGGGGATTTTATGGCAAGGGAAAGTGCCTTCGCAAGGGGGTCCCGGCTGGCCTGTATACGGGTATTGAAGAAAGAATTTCCCGTATCAAGATAGAGCGTGTTTTGTTCAACCTTTCGCGTCCGGACCGACTCGAGGAGTGCGGCCATTTCATGAGGAAGCCGGGAAAGTGCCCGTGGCCAGTCCGCAGGGATTCTTAAGTCCAGCGGTCCGTCATCATGAAGGGCAGGGATTTCCTGGGGCTTCGCTTGCGGGAGAGGTGATTCTTCGGGGGGCGAGGGAAAGACCTCAATGGGGATTTCTGCGGTGGGAGGGGGGGACGGGGGAGGACTGTTGTGTGACTTTGGTCCCAACGACCGAACGGGAGTGGGTGCTGTTCCTGCCGCCACCACGCCGATCTTGGCAAGAATCTCAGGAAGAGGAAGCACCTCACGAAGATGGCAGAGACGGGCCAAAAGAAGTTCAAAGGTGATTGCGGGTTGGGGGGAGCGTCTTAGGTCATCTTCTCCCCTGACGAGGACCGAAAGGGCCTGTTCCAGAAAGAAAATGTTGGGCGGAGGGTCAAGGGGAAGGGATTGGACACTTTCACGAATCCATCCATAAACAGGACTGTCGAGAGGTGTCCCATCGAGAGTGCTATGAAGGATGTCTCGAAAACGACGGGCAAGAGAGCGAACCTGAGCCCGGGGATCAACACCAGTGTCCAATGCTGTACGCGCCGTTCTCAGCGTGGTAGAAAGGTCACCCAGAAGAATGGCTGCGAGCATCTTTTCTTCCAATGCGTGATCCGTGACGCCCAGAAGGTCTGCGACATCGGCCGGAGTGAGTGACTCTCCCCCTGTCCGGAGAAGCTGGTCGAGAAGGGATAATGCATCCCGCAAGCTTCCTTCAGCAGCTCGTGCCACCATTCCCGTAACGGTGGGGTTGAGAGAGATATTCTCACTTCGGCAAACATGGAGGATTCGATCGCTGATCTGGGAGACTGTCAGAAGGCGGAACCTGAAATGTTGACAGCGGGAGAGGACGGTATCCGGAATCTTGTGGGCCTCTGTTGTGGCAAGAATGAAGACGACATGAGGAGGCGGCTCTTCGAGGGTCTTGAGAAGAGCGTTAAACGCTGAGGTCGAGAGCATGTGGACTTCATCGATGATGACGATGCGTGAACGGCTCGTCAGGGGAGCGTATACAAGGCTTTCCCGAAGAGTGCGGACGTCATCAACTCCTGTGTGGGAAGCGCCATCCATCTCTGTCACATCGGGAGAACGGCCCTCGGCAATTTCAAGGCAGGAAGAGCATTCAAGACATGGGGTGGCAGTCGGCCCGGACTGACAGTTTATGGCCTTGGCAAGGATGCGGGCCACCGTGGTCTTTCCCACACCCCTCTCTCCTGAAAACAGGTAAGCCTGAGTCATGACGCCGGAGGAAAGTCCTTGTGTCAGGGATCGAACGACGGCTTCCTGTCCGATAAGGTCGGAGAATGTTCGTGGACGGTAAAGGCGGGCGAGAGAGGCGAACTTTGCCATGAGATCTCCGTAGGGACAATGCTAACGGGAGAGGGCGAGGAGGTGAAAGAGGACCGAAGGGACCCCAGGGGGATCCGGGGCACACGTGATACACCGCTACCGTTGCTTCCTTCCGGACCTGGCGGGGTTTGCGGGAACCCGTTGCCCGGAGCCTGGAGTCCCATCGGACCGCTCTCGGGGGAACCGCTCCCGTGGGAGGCGTTAGCCTGAAAATGGCGGAGAGAGGGGGATTTGAACCCCCGAGGCACTTTTTAGGCACCTACACGATTTCCAGTCGTGCTCCTTCGGCCGCTCGGACATCTCTCCATTGACAGGCTCAAATGCGGAACATCAAGAAATCATAGCGGGAAGATGGACAAAAAACAAGAGGAGCAAGCCGATTGTTTCATTGCGTCTCCAGGGACACGGGATGTCGTCTTTGGTTTCATGGGTGAAGAAGTTTTGTAAAGGACTTTAAGGAAGAACGAGAGTTTTGGGATGCGTATGAATCAACCCGAGAAGATCTTCCTGTGTTATTGAAGTAATTCCTGCGGGAGTCTTCGGGTCGAGTGCATAGGTGTTTTGGGGGAAAATCAAGGGAGGGCAAGGGGAGTCTAGCGCTCCTTCGAGGTAGACCAGAATGGCTGGATCTTCATCGGGGGGGATGGAGGCAATAACTTCCCGGAGACGATCGTCAGGGGATGTGCGCAGGAGAATGAGCATATGGCTCCTAGAAAACGATCGTATGGTCAAAGTCAGGAAGCATTCTTCCAAGTTCTTGTAGCGTCAGCGGAGAACCATCCTTTGGGAGAGAGCCTTCTTTTTCCACTGGCTCGTAAAAGACCTTTTGGGCCATTTGCAAGAGTGTTGGAAGAAATCGTTTGAGGATCTCCCCATCTTGGAAGTCTTCAAGTTCATCCGTCGTTGCGGTCAGAAGCGAACGACTTTCATTGAAAAAGTAGACTGAAAGAGGAATTTCCCCGGCAATCAGACCCAGTGCTGATCGTATGGCCTCTGCCGGCCGTGGATCAATCTCTGGATTGCTTTTTATGAGAAGAAGAGTCCGATGTGCTGGATGGGTCACTGGTGTCCTTTAGGCAAAGGCCAGAAATCGTTCACAACCTTCCATGACCTGCGTTAATACGACTAGGCCGCAAAAGGTAGTCTTTCCCGGATCCGAAAGGCGGCGGTTTTGAGCCGCATAAGCGCAGGTATAAACTGTCGCCCCACGATCAACAAGGTCATGAATCCAGTCTTCTTTGAGGAATCTGGCCCCCTCGTCGAGGAGATAGAGATAAATCTCATCGGAATTCGCCATGGCCGCCTCTGCCAGATGGCGAACTCGGGGCCCGTCATTCTTGTCGGGGTGTGTGGAAAGGAGTATGCCAATCTTCATGGTGTTATTATGCGTCAGTCTTTGGTCTGACGGCAAGGTCAGAGGAGGCACCCGAAGGTTGTTCCGGGAGAAGGACGACCGTATGCGGGTAAGGAAGCTCGATCTTTTCTTGTGCAAATCGACGGGCAATTGCAAAGTTGAGATCGGAGAGAACATTGTGTCTGCGAGTCCCGTCCTCAATCCAGTAAATCACCTCAAGGTTGAAAGAGGAGGGTCCAAATTCTGAAAACCAGACATCGGGGGGGGGGATCTCTCAGAACTTCGGGATGAGAACTGGCGATCTCCTTAAGAAGTACAACCGCATGATCAAGACGGGCGGCATCCATTCCGATCCCAACCTTCAGGTGCATTCGGGTTTTTCTGTCGCGATGGCTCCAGTTGATCACCTTGTTGGCGATTAGATGGGAGTTGGGAATAATGATAGCGATATTGTCACGGCTCATAATTGTCGTTGACCTGGCCTTAATCTCAACGACAGTTCCCAAAACACCATCCACTTCGATGAGATCGTCCACCTGGATGCTTTTTTCCAGCAGGATGACAATGAGTCCGATCATGTTTCCTGCCAGAGTCTGAAGCCCGATTCCGAACCCGATTCCCAAGACTCCCAAGGCTCCACCGAGGAACGAGAGTCTGACTCCCAAGTTGTCGAGGGCAATAATGACCGCAAGACCCAAGACAAGATTTGATGCCAAGGTGGAGAGAAGTCCCATAAGGTGACGGGTCTGGGGGGAGGACTGTGATTGCACTCGAGATCTGAGGGCTTTGTGAATGAGTGATCGGAAGATAAAGCCGAAAAGAATGATGATGGCAAAGTCGATGATTCCCGCCAGGGTGACCGGAGTCTTCCCCAAATGAAAGACTGTTACGTCCCAGATGAACCGTCGGGATTCAGTATGGTTGGAAATATAGTGCACAAGAGAAAGCGAGAAAATGGGGGAGCTCCTTATGTCAAAGTATGTATGAAGGAGAATAAGTCAGACGCCCATTTTAACCCGGATAACTACATCCGGCGCAAGATTGTAAGAGTATTCCAAATGCTGGTATGATTCTGCAGGATTCTAGGAATAATGGATTTTCATTCATTAAGGAACCCGATGCTCCGATATATTGAAAGCAAGCCGGCCAGTGCAGAGATCTTTCGTATGGTCATTCAGAAGATGGCGGAATGGGGATGCGCGTTCACGCCAGTTCATTATACCGTTGTCTACGAATACGTTTCCGGGATCAACCCTCCCCTAATCGAAGCGGTCAATGGTCTTCTCAAGCAAAGCTCTTCCCTGGTGGGGGAGGATCTCGAAAAAATCTTTGTGAAGTATATTGTTCCTGACTACGTCCTTCCTCTCAATGACTACCGGGGATCCTTGGCCAAGCAGCTTCAGTCTATACTCCAGAACATCTCTTCCTCGACGACTCGCACCGCACAAGAGGCCGAAAGGGTCAAAAACGGAATGGAGTCTTACAGCCATTCGCTTCAGGAGGATGGGCTCGATGAGAAGACCTTCCGAACCCTTGTCGATGCGGTCTTAAAGGATACCTTGTCGATACGGGAGAGCTCCTCTTCTCTTAACGCAGAGCTGCTTAAAAATCAGAAAAAGATTGATTGCCTTCAAGATGAACTCCGGATCGCCCGGGAAGAAGCGATGGTTGATCCACTCACGGAGATCCTGAACCGGAGAGGGTTTTCGACAAAGATCAATGACCTTTTCCGCGAAGGTAAGTTTTCCGGAATTCCGTGCGCTCTTCTCATGATCGACATAGATCATTTTAAAAAAATTAATGATAGTTATGGCCATATTATTGGTGACAAGGCAATAATCGCAGTGTCGAAAGTTCTTCGTGGATCAGTCGGGGAAAATGTTTTCATTGGTCGTGTAGGGGGGGAGGAGTTTGCCGTTTTTTCTCCAAAAACCACATCCGAGGAGGGCTTGGCCCTTGCTGAGAGACTTCGACAAAACATTATGAAGATAGAAATAACAAATCCCTCTACCCGTCAGAAGATTTCGACTATGACGGTGTCCATCGGCATTGACTTGGCTCCATTTAGCGGAGAGTGGGAAAGGATGTTCGAGCGGGCGGATAAAGCCCTCTATGCCTCTAAATCTTCTGGACGAAACAAAGTGACACTCTGGACTTCGAAAACCCCTGACATCAAAAATTCAAAAAATCCCTCCGGTTCAAATTCCTAAGTCCATTTTCCCCTTGCTCTTTTTTCTATAGAACGCAGCCCAAAAAAGATTGCGCCCACTTGGAGGAAGAGAAAAATCTTGGGGGGGCACGCGAAGGGTTTCTGAAGTGAAGGGGAGAATACATTTGGAGATTGATATTGGCGGAGAGACAGGGATTTGAACCCTGGGTAGGACTTTTGATCCTACACCCGCTTAGCAGGCGGGCGCCTTCGACCACTCGGCCATCTCTCCGGGGGATATTCAAAAAAACAGACTAAGGATGGCGGAGGGGGTAGGATTCGAACCCACGGAGCTTTCGCTCTACGGTTTTCAAGACCGCCGCCTTCGGCCACTCGGCCACCCCTCCATGACTCCAAAATTTTAGGGGATTTCCCCGGAAAAAACAAATGGAATTTTAGTGAAGGACAGAAGGAGCCTTGATGGGTGATGGAGACATCTGCTGCGAGCCTGTGGGGGTTGCTGTTGATGTTGCAGGACCGGGGGTAGGCTGGAGTAAAGGGTTGAATCCCGGGCGATTTTGGGAGGCATGATTCCCTGAGTGGTGAAGGGAGACCGTGATATAGGCGATGGAGCGCTTGATCCCTGCGTCATTGGGCGCCAGTTTTTCGGCAGTACGCTCCATAATGAGACCCTCTTCAAGATATCCCTGATGTGCGAGAGCCAATCCGAGCATCATTCTGGCCTGAGGGTCCTTTCCATTGAGGGCCACCGCTTTCTCCTCTGCCATTCTGGCCGACTTCCAGTCCCCAAGAGAGGCATAGGCCCAGCCCAAAGCTTCCCATGCAGTTTCAGACTTGGGGTGGCTCTGTAAAACGGAAATCTCTTCCTTGGCCTCTTTTTTAAAGTGTCCGGTGTTGCCAAAGGCAATGCCGAGAGCCGTCCGGGCTGAAACGTTGTGTGGGGATAGGGCCAGAGCGCGGTTTTCCATTTCAATCGCCTTGAGATGGTTTCCGGCTCTTCCATAGGCGATTCCGGCCAGAGTAAAGAGAGCCGTATAATCGGGGTAGGTTTTCATCAGGGGCATCAGGGTTTCAATCGCCTTCGAAGCATTTCCCGCTGCAATCTCATAAGAGGCTTTGGAAAGTCCTTTTCGAAGGGGAAGAGGATAGGTGGGATCGTTCAACGGGACGGCTTGGGCCTCCCCATGGCAAAATAATGTGGAGAGGACAGGAAAAGAGCACTCCTTCCCCGAAAACAACGAAAGAGCCAGAGGAATAGAAAGCGAGAGGAGACTCAGAATAACGGAACGGAGAAGAGATGTCATTTCTTCATTATGCGTTGACAAGACAAGGCAGGCAAGAGGGCAACATCACTATAACTCAATGATTCATTGGCTTGAAGACCTTGAACTATAAGGGAGGAAAGAGTGAGCGAGAGACAAAAGGTTGCTGTTGTCACGGGGGCATCCTCAGGTATTGGAAGCGAGACCGTAAGGGCTCTTGCAGGTGCCGGATATGTTGTCTATGGAGGGGCGAGACGAATGGACCGTCTCGTCGAGCTCTCGTCTGAAACAGGAATGTTCCCTAAACTTCTTGATGTGACGATTTCAGATTCAGTGAAGGGATTTGTTGAAACACTTCCCGAAAAGGTTGATCTCTTGGTCAATAATGCGGGGGGGGCTTTGGGGCTTGATCCTATATCAGAGATGGATGAAGGGGCCTGGCTTTCAATGTATCAGAGCAATGCCATGGGAACGGTACGAATGGTTCAGTCGCTCTTTTCGCGGCTTAAGGGCTCCGGACAGGGTCATGTGGTCAACATCGGGTCGGTTGCCGCGATTGAAACCTATAGTGGTGGCGCGGGCTATACGATGGCAAAGCACGCATTGCGGGCGCTGACGGAAACCCTTAGGATCGAGTGGCTGGGCATGCCCATTCGCATCACCGAGATCGATCCGGGTCTCGTGGAAACGGAGTTTTCCCTGGTGCGATTCAAGGGAGATGCGATTCGGGCAAAAGGTGTTTATGCGGGGATGACTCCCTTGACCGCCAAGGATGTTGCCGATGCGGTTCTCTGGACGGTGACCCGCCCCCCTCATGTCAATGTGGACAGCATTCTTCTCCGGCCCTTGGACCAGGCTCGGGTTGACCGGATTCATCGTCGTGGAGAGGGTGTATGACCCACCGAGAAAAGCCCAACCATCAGGCGGATCTCTGTTTTATGAATAAGGCACTGAACCTTGCCCGAAACGGCATTGGGGATGATGTTCCTGTGGGGGCCATCGTTGTGGTCGGAGGCGAAATCGTCGGGGAGGGGGTCAATCAGGGGCGGGCCAGTCACGATCCCACGGGCCATGCCGAGATCATTGCACTTCGTCAGGCAGCGGCACGCCTCGGAAATTATCGGCTCCCCTTGAGCACGCTTTATGTCACCCTTGAGCCATGCCTCATGTGTCTGGGGGCTATGATGGAGGGGCGGATCCATCGACTTGTCTTTGGGGCTCGAGATCCCAAGCGCGGGGTGGCAGGATCCTTATATGACCTTCATAATGATCCGCGATTCACTCATCGCATCAAGGTTGAGTCAGGCTTGTGCGAAGAGGAGTCGGGAGATCTCCTCCGTCAGTTTTTTGAAAAAAAAAGAGGAAGATGAATGGTCACCAAGCAACCAATCCATCTTCCTCAGTGAAGCCGTTCTAACCGATGGAGGCAAAAAGCTAGAATCCGCCAAGTCCACCCTTAAAGGCGTGGTCAATTTTTTCGAAGACAGCAAGGAGAAGAAACGGAAATGCTGCGAGAATGATGAAGGTAAGATTTCTGGCGCCAGTGTTCATGAGCCGCTCCTTTTGAGGTGAGTTGAGCTTGATAACTGCGTCATCATGAAATCATGAACGACGCAAATAATAAATTGAATGATTGCAGGAAATCTCTTCAGGGAAATCCCTGAAGAACTCGACCAGTCTTTCTCCGTCCAGAAGACGGCTCTCGGTCATGGCCGTTACTCCTTGTGACCGAAAGGTCTCGCTCTCTACTTGTGAACCCTCCGGCTTGAGTGGAAAGGTCCGATACTCTCAACGGCCGAAGAATTTCCTGGAGAGAGAGGGAAATTGGAAAGACCAAACCCCTCACCGGGGACATTATATTCCCCGACTCTGAAAATTACAATGCCTCCAAATGGTTTGGTCGATCATGATTTAGTGAGTCACGCTACCGCGCCTGGGATTTCCAGGAATTCCGGCTTTAGGCCGGGAAGGCGTTATTTCGGTGCATTCCATATTTCTTCATTTTTCGCCACAGGGTGATCCGACTCATATCAAGAGAGCGAGCTGTTTCGGCAACCCGACCCTGATGTTTCGCTAGTGCCCGAATGATCATGTCTCGTTCAATCGCGCTGAAAGCCTCTACAACGCGACCGGAAGTGCTTTGAGAGATTCCTTCATCAAAGTGGAGGGGGAACGTGGTCTTTGCTTTTGATTCAAATATAGAGCGAATTTCGCCCGGAAGATTTTCGGAAGTCAGAACTGAATCTTCGGCAAGGCTCAGGCAAAGCTCGACGATATGTCGAAGCTCGCGAATGTTTCCTGGATAAGGATATCGGCACATCATGTGTATGACTTCGGAAGAGAATTCTGGCGCCGCCTTTTTTTGCCGAGCTGACCAGTTTCCACGAAAGGTTTCCACAAGAAGCGGGATTTCCTCTCGTCGCTCTCTCAAGGGAGGAAGTTCGATGGTCATTCCACGAAGTCTGTAATAGAGATCTTCTCGAAGACGGCCTGTCTGCAGCAGTGTCGCTGGAGAAATGTTTGTGGCAGCTAAAACCCGGACATCCAGTGGGGTCGGACGATTCTGCCCAATTCGTTCGATCACGCCTGTTTCGAGGAAACGTAATAGTTTTGCCTGGACCTGAAGAGGAATGTTTTCAAGTTCGTCGAGAAGAAGTGTACCGCCATCCGCCTGAAGAAGCTTTCCTGGGTTATCTGCCACGGCTCCGGTGAAGGCTCCGCGGGCATGGCCAAAGAGGGCATCATCAATCAGTGTTTCCGGAATGACGGAGAGATCGAGGACGACAAAAGGTTTGTTCTTGCGAGACCCCATCTCATGGATTCGTTTTGCCAGGACCTCCTTTCCTGTTCCTGTCTCCCCCACAATCAGCACTGGGATTGTGGTTGGGGAGATACGTGCCAGTGTCGGCTCCAAAGCCCCGAGCCAAGAGCCACGAACTTCCAGTGAGGTATTTTCGGCGGAGGATTTTCCTGTTGAGGGAAGGATTGTGTTGTCGGCGGTCCGGGAAATCTGTTTCAGAAGCCCGACAGTCTCCCCTTTATCGGTGATCAGGGTGTTCTTGACCTGAAGGTTTCCGGCAGCCTCTTCCATGCAAACCGATCCAAAGACCTTTCCGTCGGAATCTTGACCGAAGTCTTCGCTGAGCAGGCAAGCGGCTGAACAGATCTTGTCCTTCAATGCATGGGCGCAGGGAACTCCAACTGTTTCCCCCTCCTTGGCCCCAAGAAGTCTTAAGGCGTTCTCGGAGAGCCATTCGATTCTATAGTCTGACCCTATAAGAAGAAAGGCGGAATCGGTTCCTTCTGCCAATCTGCTTGCGAGAAGTTTATAGATGTTTTGGGGTGATGAAGGCACGGAACCTCCGCAGAAAAGTCCCGAGAGCTTATGTGTGGAGCAAAGTGGCGGAGAGAGAGGGATTTGAACCCCCGCTGGGGTTCCCCCCAGAGTTGATTTCGAGTCAACCGCCTTCAGCCTCTCGGCCATCTCTCCGTAGTGTTGGATTCGGTAGAGAAAAAACTATCACAGTTTCCTCTAAATCTCAAGAATTATGCGATGGGAGAATGTGCTTTCCCGTAATAAATCCTCTATCCGTGGGGGGGCTTTGGTGACAATTGCTGACTTTGGAGGGATAGACTTTGCCGCAAGAGGAGAATTTTTCTGTGGGCTCTTTCCACAAGGTGCAATCCGTTGCCGGCTTTGTTAAAATCCATAGAATCAGGACATTCTCTCGGACCAGAGTATGGGCCCTGTATAAGGGCTTTTTGAATGAATGGAAGGGTGGAAACATGGCAGGTTACGAAAAGGTCAGGGAGATCTTGGAGCAGCAAAAGCGAGAGATTCTTTCCGGTGTTGAGAGGACTCTCCAGACAGGAGTTGAAAAAGGTGTGGAGCTCTTTCCCGATCCCGCCGATCTCGCCTCTGTCGAAGAAATCCAGGGATTTTCCTACCGACTGAAAGAACGAGAGAAGAAGCTTCTCCGAAAAATTGACGAGGCCCTCGAGCGGATCGAAGAGGGGTCTTTTGGGATCTGTGAACGCTGCGGAGAAGCCATCGAAGAAAAAAGGATGCTAGCCCGTCCTGTCACAACGTATTGCATTGCCTGCAAAACGATCTTGGAAGAAGCGGAGCGGGCCGAACAGATTCGTCGATGAAATCTTCGGTTCTGGTCCTTGGGTCTGGCAGAGGTTTGGGTCGTGAGTTGTGCCGATTCTTTCTGGAGGAGGGCCATTCTGTCATTGGGGTCACTCGTACCCGGGAAAGCCTCACCGCACTTCTGGACGACTTTTCCCCAAAAAACCAATGGTTTAGGGGCGAAGCCATTGATCTTTCCGACCGGGAATCTTCTCTGAAGTTTCTTCAAGGGCTGAGAAAAGAGCTCATTCCTGATCTTGTCGTCTATGCGGCGGGACATCTTTCCGGGCGCAAGCCCCTTTGGGATCTTTCCTGGGAGGAAATTGATCGCGAAATCTCGTCGAACCTTGCAGGTCCACTCTTCTGGTCGGTCGAGATGACTCGTGCTTTCTTGATGGCTAGGCGAGGAGGGCATTTATTTTTTTCATCCGGTGTTGTTCGGCTTCCCCGTCCCTCATGGGGGAGCTATGGAGTCGGCAAAGCCGCCATCGAGGCTCTGTCGAGACAAATTTCCCTCGACCTGCCACCGCCCCTCTATTCTCTGTCGATGAATCCGGGGCGGATGGCCACCGCCATGCGCAAGGCAGCATTTCCAGATGAAGACCAAGCGACCTTACCTTCTCCCGTATCCATAGCCAAAAAGGTCGGGGCGTTTAGCCTGACGCTCATCGAAGGAGCGGGACGGACCTATAATGGGAAGGCCCTGACCATGGAGGATATTCCTTGAAGTCGGTTGTTTTGACAGGAGAAAAAGGGGTTGAGGGAATCGTGCTGGAAGAACGGCCTGCTCCGACTCCGGGCCCGGGCGAAGTCAGGATACGGATGCGGGCCCACACCCTCAATCACATCGATATCTGGGTCCTTTCTGGCTCCCCTGCCTATAGCGTTCCATGTCCTCACATTATGGGATCGGAGGGGGTCGGAACGGTGGAGTCCCTTGGTGTTGGTGTGGACCCCCTTCTTGGCCTTTCTCCGGGACAGACTGTTGCCATTAGCCCAGGGCAGGGGTGTCTGGTCTGCGAACTGTGCAGGAGCGGATCAGAGTCTCTTTGTCCCTCCTACAGGGTATTGGGGGGCCACCTGCCTGGGATCTTTTCCGAGGTGGTCTGTCTGCCGGCCTCCCGCCTCATTCCTGTTCCTGATGGAGTCGATGCCCTTTCTGCTTCTGCCGTGACCCTTGCCGGAGCGACAGCTCATCAGGCACTTGTTGTTAGAGGGCTTGCAAAGCCGGGAGAAAAATGGCTCGTCGTGGGCGCAAGTGGAGGGGTGGGGCATCTGGCCTGCCTTCTGGGAAAGGCCCTGAAAATCGAGATGGTAGGAACCTATGGGCCCGAAAGGAAACGGGAGCCTTTGAGCAGAGGGTTGGCGATTCCTCTTGTGTCTCATGAGGCGGCTGATTGGACCGATAGGCTCAGGGAGTCGAGTGGACAGCCTTTCGATGGAGTTCTCGATACGGTCGGAGGAGCGACGATCCCAAGAGTTCTTCCCCTTCTTCGGAAAGGAGGAAGAGCTGTTGTTGTGGGGGAGACGACAGGAGCTCAGACCCAATTCCCGACCCGAGAGCTTTTTGGGAGGCAGCTTTCCCTACACGGAGTCTATCTGGCCCATAGAATGGATATCGTGGCAATGCTCGGATGGTTGTCCCGGGGCGCACTTCGTCCCATCGTTTCTTCCGTCGGCTCCCTTGAATCTGTGACCCCTCTTCGAGAGGCGTATCAAAGAATGATTGACCGGGATTTCGTTGGAAAGATCGGCTTCGTTTGGGATCCTCAAGGGGGAGAAAAAAAGTGAATCAAAAAAGATTCGCATTAGGTCTGATGCTGACGACGATGCTTGTCATGGTATCGGGTTGCGATCTCCCTTTCATGCAGAAGTTTATGGCGCGTGTTCATAAGGAAAACCCGGATGACACCCGCTTTACCAAAGAGTCGACGGCATTCAATGCTCTGATTCGGAATAACCGATTTCGCCAGGCTCTGGCCTGGACTCAAAAGTGGGAAAGGGTTCGGGATCTGTCAAATGCCAACCGCAAGAAGGTCTTAAAAGATCAGCGGACCGTCCGGATGCTTGGTGCGGCCTATTATCTTGGGGTTGCCAGGGAGCGAAGTCGGAGGGAACGCTTCCATGGGGCACTTGAAGCTCTCCGAATTGCCCGCACATTTACTCCTTCGGATCCAGCCCTTGCAAGGGAGATCCAGGAGGTCAAGGCCAGAATTATCGTTTCGGGGGAGGCGGGGCAGGATTGGGGGGAGGCAGTTCAGAAACTTCTTGCCCTCAAAAGAAGAAATCCTCAGGATCATGCCATTGATCCAACCCTTGGATGGGCTTATTCAAAACTTGCGGAAAGTGAATATACCTCAGGTCGCCTCCCCTTAGCTTTTCAGTTCACCCAGTCTGCCCTCGCTTACGATCCTGGCAATGAAGGGGCTGTCAGACTGAAAGACCGGATCTCACGGAGGGTTAGCCTTTTTGTGGAGAAGGCGGAAGCCGCTTATCGAAGAAAGGACTTTCTGGGGGCCCGGGACAATCTCTCGCGAGCATTGGAGATCGATCCCAAGAACGAGAAGGCAAAGGAAGACTGGAAGATCCTTCAGAAGACCCCCACGGGGTTGCCTTCCAATCCCTAACGTTACAGGACAGGAGATCAGGATTTTATGAAGACGGATTTTGTGAAAGGCCATGGTCTGGGAAATGATTATATTGTCATGGTTGAAGGTGCGTCTCCGAAGATGACGGAGGCTAATGTCAGACTCCTCTGCGACCGGAATTATGGGATCGGTTCCGACGGAATCCTTCTCTTGGGACAGCGGACGCCGCCCTTTGGTCTCCGGATCTTTAATCCTGACGGTTCCGAGGCAGAAAAAAGTGGAAATGGTCTCCGGATTTTTTCCAAGTTTCTTTATGAGTATGGTTATGCCAAGGAAACATCCTTCCCAATCGACACTAAGGGGGGACGTGTGAGTTCAACGGTGACTGTCGGTGCAGACGGTCGGGTGACTGCCGTAAAGGTTGACATGGGGCGATATTCCTTTAACCCCTCCGATGTGGGGATCCTGGGGCGATCAAATCCTATGATTGAGGAAGTCCTGCGTCTTGAGGACGGAACTGAGGTACGGGGATCGGCAGTTTCCGTGGGAAATCCTCACTTTGTGTTTTTTGTGGAGAAGATCGACGAGAATTTTATTCACGAAAAAGGGCGAATGATCGAGAACAACAAGATGTTCCCGAAGCGGATCAATACCCAAATGGTCCGAGTCATTGGAAGGAATGAGATTGAGATCAGAATCTGGGAACGGGGTGCCGGGTATACCTTGGCTTCGGGGAGTAGTTCTTGTGCTGCGGCAACCATCGCGCTGCATCTCGGTCGCGTTCAGAGTCCTGTCCGGGTCCATATGCCTGGAGGAGTTCTCATGATCGAAGTCGATGAAAATCACGAAATCCGAATGGAGGGACCTGTGGAGGAGGTCATGACAGGTCACCTCTCTCCCGACTTGAAAAAGCGGCTTGAGTAAAGATTATTGTCTGAGAAAGTCGTAATGTTGGAGGTGATAGAGGGTCATTCCGATAATGCCTCCAAATATCAGAAAGATGGGAATCAGGATCCATGGAAGAGGGATCCCGATGTCCCCCTTTCCGTTCTTAGGGTCTTCTGGATCGAATTCGTCAGACATTGTGATACACCTCATGAAATCTTTAATTTAACGTTAAGGGTTGTCTGCTGGCGACTGCAATGGCTGGGATTCTTCCCGGAGAAAGACACTTCTTATTAAATTCATGGGACCTTTTTCTGCCTCAGGGAAGGACAGTGTTCCCATTGTCACAAGATGGGCAAAATCTCTGTCGGCTCCAAGAAGCATGTCTCTCACTCTCTCGATCACTCCCTGCACGCTTGCGGCCTTCATTCCTGGGAGAATGAGGAGATACTCTCGAGGAGTGATATGGGCAATTTCATCATAGTAACGCAGGACCTTTCTGATCTTGATCATGAGAAGCTGATGATTCGCAAGGTCAATCTTTATCCCGATAAGGCCAAATCCCACTCCTGATGATCGAAACTCTTCGATAAGGGACTCAAGGAGCAAAAGGGCCTCCCGCCGATCGAGAAATCCTGACTCTGATTCTCGGGCCACGGGGTCAAGGTCTCCAAGGTCAACTCGGATCTGGAAAAGTCCTCGAGAGAGTTCCTGTGCTTTCATCTGGAAGTTGCTGAGACCGGGAAGTTCTCGCTTCAGAGCCTCTGGCCGGAACAAGCGTATTTTTCCAAAGAAGGACCTGTTGGCTAGAAGGGGAAAGTCTGCCCAATATCCTCCCTGACTGCTGTTTCTGGCGAATTGAATTCTTCTAAAAGGAAAGAGTATCTGGGTCTCTTCTGCCGGGAGAATGGAGGACATGAGCCGTGCAGGGTTCTGCGGAGAGTGGTGAATTCTCCAGAATTGCCCTTCCGGTGACCATGAAGGAGTTTTTGTGAGAATGATTTCAGCTTTGGAAGCTTGTGAATCCTTGGCAATCTCCGTGCGGAAAAACTGGTCGATCAGGATTTCGTCCTGAATATTCCTGATGATGGCTCGGGCTTGGTTTTTGATACGACTGGCCAAGAGAAGCATTCCCTCTTTTTGTCCCTCATTGGCTTGTTCTGTCAAAAGCTCGAGAAAGAACGGGTCATCTCCTGAGGTCTTTTCCGTTGGAACTCGCAGAAGGAGCCGTTCTCCCCCCGTCTCACCGGGCAGGACGATCAAAGAGGGGCCCGGGGAGGATGTGGAAAACCATGTCCAGAATCGTCCCTTTGTCTCTCCGGTCAGGTCAACCGCATTTCTGTTTGCAAAGTCGCTCAGGGAAAATCGGGGAAATGACGCCCTTTCCAGTCCCCACCTCTTGATGAAGGAGTGATTGGCCAGAATCATGTGGTCTCTCGAGAGAAAGAGCGCAAAAGAAAGCCCTGAACCGGAAAGAAGGGCGTCAATTTCCATGAGGGGGTCATTAAGGCTCAGGAGGGCAGGACGTACAAGAAGCTCCATGGGTGCTGTCCTTGTCGAAAAGTCGGTCAAGCCATCCTTAGGGGCAGGAATCCGCCATAAAATCAAGGATGAAGAGCTCGATGCCTGACTCTACCATGAGAGAAACGGTTGAAGGAAGCCTCGAGAAATGTGTATCATCAAAAACAATCAGAAATAAGTTCGGAAATTCGGATGGCCCTAGAGTGAATGTGGGTCTGCCAAGAGTTCCGGTTAGCAGGAACACAGGAGGATCGACGGATGGAGCATCGTCCTATCGCATTTGGATATGACATCGGAGAGACGGTTCTTGTCAAGATTACAAACCAGATCGGACTAGTTGAAAGTCGAACACGCGGTTACTGGAAGTCCAATGAATACGATGTCATCATCCCTCCGGAGAACGCTCGGATGCGCGTCCGGGAGGAGAATCTTTCACATGTTCCTGACGCATATGTTCTAACCCGTCTTCCAACGATGGCAGGGCTCGAGGCTCCTCCAAAGTTTCTGCATGGCCCTGGAAGTGCCCGTGTTGTGAATGCGTCGCTGACGGCAGATTCGACTGAAAATCTCTAAATTTTTCGACGGGAAGTTTTTGGCATCCAAGGGTTGATACAAAAAAGCCCTCCTGATAGGAGGGCTTTTTTATTATTTTTTTAAAACTGTAAGTGATCAGTAACGAGGAAGTGTTTTGTCAACATGGAGAGCATAGGCATCGATACCTCCCGTGAGATTCTTCACCTTTTCGAATCCCATTTTTTTGAGAAAATGGCATGCCTGTAAACTTCGGGCCCCATGGTGGCAGTAGACAACAACATCCTTCTCCTGATCAATTTCAGAGAGCTTCCTGGGAAGCTGTGCCAAGGGAATGTGGATGGCATCGGGAAGTCGCACCCTTGAGTGCTCCCAGTCTTCCCTCACATCAATGATGACCAAGTCGTCGCCTTTTTCAAGTCGCTCCTTCAGCTCCTTGGGGTGGAGCTCCATTTCATTCTTTCCTGAGAAGAGTCCAAACATAGTTGATATTCCTTATTTAAGGGAAGGAGAAGGGGATGCCCTCTTTTCCTTGATGACGGAGCGCTTATAAGACAATTGGGTGATGGTCAGATCTTTATCGGGTTTGAGGTCAGTCACAACAATGGTCGAAAACTCCCTCTGCCTAGCTCGCCCTTCGTCGAAGATGGAATCAATATTTCCTGACTCTCAACAACGGAGATGGACTCCGCCACTCATGATGATTTTAAATCTTACCGCACCTCCTTCGATGGAAACAATGTCTAGAATTGCATGTTTTATAGGAAAAGGAGCAGAATATCTCAGATCAATGGCTGAAGATTGTTCGTCTTATTCTTCTTCCCTTCCTATTGTAACTCCAAAAACAAACCGATAAAGACAGTGTTTCTTATTTAGTGAAAAAGAAAGGCAAATACAATGGACGAGAGCTCAATCGAGAGTGCAATCAGTCGAGGTGGAAAATGAGTATCCCCGGTATGGTGAAAGAATGGCGGAGTGTCACTGCAATCCTTGTTTTCTCTTTTTTAGTTGTCCTCACGGGGGCAATAAAGGCTCATGCTTCTCCCGGAAGTGCCAACACATGGGGAATCTCTGGTGAGGTGGAGGGAATGGACAACATCAATACCCCAGGAGCTGAGGGAACGTTCTTGTATGGGGGTGGTGTAACGTTCCAGTATTGGATCTCTCCAGGCGTTGGAGTTCGCATTGGGGCGGACTATTTTTCCAACAGCAAATCATCGGGACCTCTTCCGCAGAACATTCTTCCATTTTATTCTGGTCTTATGATAAATCTGATTTCAGGGTCAATGGGTTCACTCGATCTTGTAGGTGACTTCGGCCAAGTCCTGAACAATGGAATTGATAACACATATTTTGATGCCGGGCTCCAGCTCAACTCCGTTCTTTCAAGTCGGCGTCAGTTTTTTCTCGATGTTCGCTTCAGGGAGGACGGGGTTGGAACAATGGCCACTCCCTGGCAATTTGTGACAGCTGGTCTGGGAATCAATTTCTTCTGAGGAACATTTCCTTTTCTGTATGATGGAAATCATAGTTGTCTGCCGTGAGGAAGGGTACCCTGAGGGTGGCAAAGGGTTTGGCTCCCTCACTCAAGGGATCCCAATGATCACTGAGCAACAAAAGGAGAATGGCAGATGGCCATCAATACAGAGATGATCAAGGCGCACGGAGCGGCAATCAAGGGGTTGGGCACACAGGTAACAACTTATTTTTACAACTACATGTTCGCTCATTTCCCTGAGGTCCGGAAGATGTTTCCCGAGACGATGACGACCCAACAGGAAAGACTTTTCAACTCCCTTGTCTACATCTCCATGAACATCGATAACCCCACCGCCCTTGTTCCGTACCTTGAGCGTCTTGGGGAGGGGCATATCAAGTATGATACTCGTCCGGAGCATTACGATGCCGTGGGAGTGAGTCTCATGAAGACCCTCGAACATTTCCTCGGGGCAGCGTGGACTCCTGAGGTGGCGGCTACCTGGAGTGAGGCCTATAATCTTGCCGCGAAAGTGATGGCTGAATCTGCCCACAAAGCAATGGATCCCTCCCGCTACAAGCCTCTTGCATCAAACGGTGTTCCCCTTTCCTAATCCAGCACGAAGACATCGGTCCTAAAGAGCTTCGGCCTGTTCTAAAAAAGAACAGGCCGAAGCTCTCATTTTGTCGTCTGGAAAATTTCTTCTCCATTCAAATAGCTGGCCTTCCCCGAGTTCCGAGCTAAAAAGATGCACGCACCCCTCGGGCGGTCATTCGAGGGTGTATTTTGATATTCCTTTTACCCTCGAGCGACTCAGATCTTTTTTTCCTCCAAACATTAGAGACGCATGACTCGCGCTCCTCCTAAACGGGATCTCCAAAGAGGAGTGTTCGGGAACTCTTGAGGCTAAAAGTCAGACCTGTCATAGAGAAAGAAGAGCCTTCTTTCTCTCTTTCGTCTTATCGCCCCTTTCTGGCTCCTTAGGCCAAGATAGTTTGTTTCGGATGCCGGTCGCCTTCTAATTCAGGCCGAACCAAAGGGCTCATGACATTGACGGAGAATTCTCCAAGACCCAGGGATGTCGCATCAAATGTCAGTATGACCTATGGGAGCGGCCATGCCTCCCGTTCCGTCCTCTCAGGGGAAAACTCCACCATCGGAATGTCCGTAGCGGAATGCCGCGGCAAGGGACCGGAAGCAGATCCCTCATGAACCCGAGACGAAGATTTTAAGCCAACACTCCAATTCAGAAGAAGACGGCGTTGGCATGAAGATCTCCTGTGGACAATCTCCCACCCCACGTCGTTTTGAGTCCCTTGAATAAGTTCTCGAACTTTTCCCTCAGCGGCATTCGCCTCAGATGGCCCTGCACCCGGGCCCGAAGTTGGTTCGTCGACCCAATACCGCCAAGAGCCCAGAGAGAGGGACAGCCGTGTTGGCGCTCCTTCAACGACTTCACAATTTAGCCAAATGCGCGGTTCGTCTCCTCCGTCGCAGCCACAGTCTCGTCGACCTCGTCCTCCTCCAATGTGTTGATCCTGGCAGGCCAAGAGGCGCTGCCAGACCGTAGCCGCGCAATCCCCCCCCTGCCTGTTTGACCCGCGACTGGGATCGCCGGGAGAGGGGCCGCTGCCCCATGGCAGGCAAGACATTCTCCATCCGGAACTTATCGTTCACAAAGAGTCAATTCTCATACAGAGCCGTTCGCATCGACCTGTCTCCCTTTCCCTTTTTTCCTTCTGGAGGAATCTTGGGTTTCGTTCTTCCCGGGCCCGATAACGTTAGTCTCGAGACCCAGAGTATCGTCTGTCACCCAATCTCGGGATCGACGCTCCCGGAAATGCATCTTCTTCAGGCCGTCCCCAAAGGACAATAATCTTCCTTTTCCGGTCATGGGTTGGAGGGCAGTTTCCCCTTGGTTCCGGAGAGAGCGTTTCCTCTCATCATTCTGGGTCGCATTCTGTTGTGGTTTTATCTCACAGGGGAGATTATTTTCACCGAAAATCCAACAAAAAAAAGGGGTTATTTTTTCCGGAATTCTGTCTTGGAATGGGGAATTCCCTTTTGTTTGAGATCCCCGGGGAAAATGTTCTAAAATGTCTCTTTATATCGATGTGGTGAACATGTTCCATGGAACCTTGATTCCCCCTGAAAGGGAAGCGAGTTCCCCTGGACTCGCAGGAAGGAAGATTCATGCTTGAATGGATCAGGAGAGAAGCTGTCGAACGCCCGAAGGTGATAGGGGTGCTCATACTTTTGACAGGGGGGATTTTTGTTCTGTCTATGGGTTGGTGGGGATTCTCCCAGAGTGGATCTTCGGGGGGGGATGTCGTTGCCAAAGTCGATGGTGTGCCGATCAAGGCCAAGGACTATTCCCGGGATTACCTGATCATGAAGGACAACTACAAGCGCCTTCTTCGCGGAGATCTCGGGGCCAAGATTTTGAAAGACTTGAACTTTCCTGGGCTTGTTCTTCGGAACATGATTTATCGTCAGCTTTGGATCGATGAGGGAAAGTCTCTTGGAATCGCTGTTTCCGATAAAACTGTTGTCGATGAGATCGCTAAAATTCCTTTTTTTCAGGTGGGGAATCCTCCTGTGTTTTCAAAGGATGCCTATGTGACCTTCCTCAAGGAGACCCATCAAAGTGCCCAGAGTTTCGAGCGGTCTGTCCGACTCGATGTGCTTGTCCAGCGCGCCCAACTTTTTGTCAGGGCCTCCCAGACAATCGGTGCAATTCCTTCAGCCCCTTCGGAGGGACAGCCATCATCCGATCTGGCCTCTGAACGCTCCCGGATTCAGAACGAGACGGTGGAAGCCCTTCAGAACCAGCTTGAATCAAAGGCGCATATCGACATCGACCAGAAGGTCTTCAAGGCGCTTTCCCGCCAACTTCTCTGATCAGACCCCACCCACCAGGACGGAAGGATTCTCCCTTGACGCTTCCCCTTGTTCCTGAGCACCTGCGCCACGGTGCTCGCATGACAGATTTTCATGGGTATGAACTTCCCCTCACCTTCAGCTCAATTCTCGAGGAATCTCGAGCTGTTCGAGAGGTTGCCGGACTTTTCGATATTTCCCATATGGGTCATTTTATTGTGAGAGGGCTCGGGGCTCGCCATGCCATCAATGGGTTCATGACCTCTGATCTCGAAGCTGTTCCCTTTGGTAAGAGCCTTTATGGCATTCTTCCCGACAGCAACGGGGGTGCAGTGGATGACCTGATCGCTTGCGCCTTTGATCCCGAAACGGTTCACATCATTGTCAATGCAGGGACCCGTGAAGGCGATTATGCCTATATCCGTGAACGACTGTCCCCGGCAATCCACTTGGAGGATCAGTCTCCGGGACAAGTGGGGCTGGCCCTTCAGGGGCCCAAATCACCTGAAATTGTCTCCCTTCTGGGCCAAGGATTTGAATCAATGCTTCGACGGGAGGTTCGACAGCTCCCTGCAGAAGGAGGCCTCCTGTGGGTGAGTCGGACCGGCTACACTGGCGAAGATGGGTGGGAATTTTTTGGACCTGCTCCATGTGTCCTCGACTTCTACCGAGTCTTTTCCACGAAGGGGATGGCCCATGGCCTGGCCATGGCAGGCTTAGGGGCGAGGGATCTCCTTCGTCTGGAGATGGGATACTCCCTTTATGGGCAGGAACTCACTCGAGAACGGACACCCTTTGACGCAGGTCTCGAATTTGCTGTCAATCTCCGCAAGGGGGATTTTCTCGGACGGGAATCGATGATGGCGGCAAGAAATGACAAAGGGCGGGAGCGTCTGTCTGGATTTGTTCTGCTCGACCGAGGAATTCCCCGGAGTCATTGCCCCGTGCTTGATCCGGAGACCGGCCAACGGGTAGGGGAGGTGACCTCGGGAGGCCATTCTCCTCGGGTAGGGGGAGGCTTTGGCCTTGCCTACCTGTCCGGTCCCTTTTGGGAAAAGTTTCAGCATGGCGCTGAAGCCATGGTGGAAATCCATGGGAAACACCACCGGGCAAAAATGCATCCTCGCCCCTTTATCAAAGTTTCGCCACATTCCAAGACTCCGGGTGTTTGATCGGAGTCGAAAAAATTGTATCTGATCCGGAAGGAGCAAAACCGTGAGTTCCGAACGACGTTATACAACGACACACGAATGGATTTCCCCTGTGGCACAGGAAGGCCGCATGAAAGTGGGGATAACAGATTTTGCACAGAAAGAGATTACGGACGTGGTTTTCGTGGAGCTCCCAAAGATTGGGAAAAAGGTGGAAAAAGGCGGAGAGGTGGCGATCATCGAATCGGTCAAGGCCGCCTTTTCAATCTATGCGCCTTTAGGGGGAGAAGTCGTCTCAGTCAACGAGAAAATTGAGAATAATCCTGGTCTTGTGAATGACGATCCCTATGGTGAGGGCTGGCTTTTTGAGCTGAAGGCCTCTGATCCCAGCCAGTTTTTCACTCTCCCTGACGAGGCCGCCTATCAGAATCTGATCGTCTCCGGAGGTGGACACTAGGCCATGGCCAGCTTTATTCCCCATACCCCTGAAGAGACGGGAGAAATGCTTGCCCGTATTGGCCTGAAATCAATCGAGGATCTTCTTCTCCAGTTTCCTTCCACAAACCCGCGCCCGGGAGCTCCTGATCTTTCTCTTTTGGGGGAAGGGATGGACGAGCGTGCTCTTCTCCGGTGGTTTGCCGGTCTCGCAGAAAAAAATAAGGACGCCTCACGTGCTGTTGTCTTTCGAGGGGCAGGATCCTACGACCACTTCATACCCTCGGCCACAGGGGCTCTGGTCAGCCGGGGAGAATTCCTGACCTCCTACACTCCGTATCAGCCTGAGGCCTCACAGGGGCTTCTCCAGGCCATCTTCGAATTTCAGACGGCCATTTCTCGCCTCTATGGCATGGATCTCTCCAATGCCTCCCTCTACGACGGGGCGACGGCATTGGCAGAGGCCGTTCTTGTGGCCATCCGAGAAACCGGCCGCAGCCGGATTCTCCTCTCCGAAGGATTGGATCCCATGATTCGAGAGGTGGTGCACACCTATCTCGAAGGGTTATCCATCAAGATTGATCTCCTGCCTTTGGGCCAGGGAGGACAATCGACACCAGAGGCTTTTAAGGCGAGAGTGGATGAGAGCCTGGCCTGTTTTGTGGGAGTCATCCCCACCTTTTTCGGCACAATCGATGATTTTTCCGGAGTCGCGGACCTTCTCCATGGTCAAGGGGCGCTTTTTATTCTGCATGCCAATCCGCATGCACTTGCGCTCCTCCGCACTCCCGGAGAATGGGGCGCAGACATTGCCACAGGAGAAGGCCAGTCCTTGGGTCTGCCACTTTCTTCAGGAGGCCCTTATCTGGGGCTCATGACCGCCCGCAAAAAGTATGTCCGCAGGATTCCCGGTCGTCTGGCCGGCATGACAAAGGATTCCGAGGGGCGTCCCTGTTTCGTCTTGACCCTGCAGGCTCGGGAACAGCATATTCGCAGGGAAAAGGCCAATTCTAACATTTGCAGCAATGAAACTCTGCTGGGAATTGCCGCTCTCGTCAACATGGCCCTTCTGGGTCCTGGCGGTTTGGCAAGGGCCGCAGCCGGATCGTTGAAAAACGCTCACGAGCTGGAGAAACGCCTGACGGCTCTTCCTGGAGTTCGCAATCTTTTCCCGGATGCTCCGTTCTTTCATGAGTTTGTCCTGGAAATGACGCCTCCGGCTCGGAAGATGAGTCAATTTCTCCTCGAAAGAGGCATTTTGGGGGGGCTCCCTCTTGAGCCCGTCCTTGGACCTTCCTGGTCGGGACGCTCCCTTTGGTGTGCCACCGAGGTCCGAACAGAAGAAGAAATCAATCAGGCTGTCGATCTTGTTCGGGAATTTTTGAGCCAACACTGATCCGAAACATTCTAGAGAAGGAATCGATGACGCAGGTGGAAGATATTCGTGATGGTGAGGGACGGGTTGTGGAGCGCCCTCCGATGGAGCCAACTCTTTGGGAAAAGTCTCGCCGGGGAACAAAGGGCGTTTGCGGTCCCGGGGCCGATCCTCATGCTGTAACAAAAAAAATTCCCGCTCAGCTCCTTCGGAGCGATCCTCCGTCTCTCCCGGAGCTTTCTGAACTCGAAGTGGTGAGGCATTTTACCCGTCTTTCCCATCTTTCCCGCGGAGTGGACACCCATTTTTATCCCTTGGGTTCCTGCACCATGAAATACAACCCAAAGGTCATGGATCGGATTCCTGAAATCCCAGGGTTCAAAGATCTTCACCCCCGCATGGATGCTGAGGGAATGCAAGGGCTTTTGGAGGCCCTTGCGATCTGTGAAGAGAGCTTGGCCTCATTGATGGGGATGGATGAGGTGACCCTTGCTCCAGCCGCAGGAGCCCATGGTGAGCTGTCAGGCATTCTCATTGCTCGTCGATATTTTGAATCAAAGAAAGATCGGACCCGTACAGAGATTCTCATCCCAGACTCCGCGCATGGAACCAATCCCGCAAGTGCCGCAATGGGGGGGTTTTCCGTTCGGGTTGTGGCGTCGGGACCCGACGGAGGCGTTGACCTCGACTCGCTCAGGGACTCCCTCTCAAATCGGACGGCCATGGTCATGATGACCGTTCCCAACACCCTTGGGCTTTTCGAGAAAAATTTGAAAGAAATGATTACCCTTGTCCGCTCGGCAGGGGCTCTTCTTTATATGGATGGTGCAAACTTCAATGCTTTTATGGGAGTTCTTCGGCCGGGAGATCTGGGGTTTGATATTGTTCATATCAATACCCACAAGACCCTTGCGACCCCTCACGGGGGAGGAGGTCCGGGATCGGGACCGGTCGGGGTGACTCGGGAGCTGGCTCCGTTTCTTCCTTCACCACGAATTGTGAAAGAGGAGGGTCGCTATCGTCTGGCAAGCCCCGAAGGGTCGATTGGCCCGCTCCGCTCCTTTGTCGGGTCGACGCTTGTCCTCCTTCGGGCCTTGGGGTACATGAAGATGTTAGGCAAAAATGGGCTTCGGGATGTCTCGTTGTATGCCCTGCTCAATGCCAACTATCTTCGCGTTCTGCTTGACGGGGTGCTGCCCCGAAAAGGCGAGGGCCTCTGTGCTCATGAATTCGTCTTGTCAGTCAAGGAGTTCTCGACTCATGGCCTTCATGCCTCTGATTTTGCCAAGGAGATCCTTGATGCAGGGTATTATGCTCCGACTGTCTCTTTTCCCTTGATTGTTCCCGAAGCGCTGATGGTCGAGCCCACGGAAACCGAATCAAAAGAGACGCTGGACCGGTTTGCCCGGGATTTTCGGACGATTTGCGAGAAGGCCCGCCGATCCCCCGAGTTCTTAAAGGGAGCGCCCAGACGGACTCCGGTTTCCCGTCCCGACGAAGTCGGTGCAGCCCGGGATCCTGTTCTGACCGACCCCCGTTCCCTTTAGGGGGGTGGGATGTCTGCCGGTGTGCCAAACGGTGGGTTTGACCGAAAGGTGATCTTTCTTTCGGATCGGGGAGGATCGGCGCGCGATCAAATGGCGCGAGATCGGGAGATTCTTTCGCGCCCGTCACTTTGGCGCCGGTCTCTTTTGCGCCTCTATCGCATTCATTCGGGAGTGACGGTTGGCCGTTCTTGGGCCGGAACCCTCCCTCCGGACTGGTCTTGCCCCAACGAGGAGATTGTGGTTCGTCCCACTGGGGGAGGGGCCGTACTCCACGGAAAGGATCTCTGCCTTTCACTCTTTGTCCCTTGGGGACAAGGATTTCCTCGGGGACAGGATTGGCCTCATTTTTACGAGCGCCTCCATGGATGGTTGTCGATGGGGCTCGCCTCCTGGGGAGTCCCATCGACGGAAGCGACTTCTTGCCTTTTTCCGTCATCATCGTCTGCCAATACACCGCCTGGGGGGCTCTGTTTTTCTGAGCCTGTCCGAGGAGATCGAATGGCGGAGGGACAAAAAATTCTGGGGGGAGCCTTGGCCCTGGCTCGGGAAGGACTCCTCTATCAGGGCTCTATTTCCCTTCCGACTCCCAATCCACGCTTGTCAGAGCTCTTCGAAGGGTGGTATGGTCTTGTGGGGGAGGACGCTCTCGCAGATCTTCTTTTGAGGGGGAGGGAAGGCTAAGGATGTCTACTGCCTCGCATCTCAAGCGCATTGACCTGACCGGTGACTTCGACGTTCCGGACAACCCTTTGGGCATGGATGTTCGTGACTCCGCCGGGCGCCTGGTGGTGAAGGCCGGACAACCACTGAGTCGTCCTTTACTTGAGCGCCTTCGGAAAATGGGGATTCTCGAGGTCTATGTCCAGTCAGCAGAAGCTTCTTCTCCCGATTATTGGCCGAAATGGGGAGAAGAGTGGCTGGCCGAGGCCCGTTCCCGCCTTGTTCACCTCACGCCAGAAAATGGGGTCATTCCCGAGGAGCTTGATCGCTTCACCCGTGTTCTTTCGGAAGCTGTCGAGTCTTACGTTGGAGACAAAATCCATTCCAAGGCCGAGTGACCATTCAAGGCCTTGCGGGGGAAGGATCCTCTGTTCAGATGAACTCATTGAAGGGTGTGTATGAGCTCTGATCCCTTTCCACCCATTCCAAGAACCTCCGCCCCCCGTCCCCCGACGGACAGGCTTTTTGAGCGCCTCTCTTCCATTGACCATCTTCCCACGCTCCCTGCGATCAGCCAGAAGGCTCTTTCCTATCTTGACGATCCCGATCTTTCGATGGTGCGTCTTGCAAAGATCATCGAAGAGGATCAGTCAATGGCCTCCCGAATTCTTAAGGTTGCCAACACCCCCTTCTATTCCCGGTCTGGAAAGGTCGGCTCAATCAGGGAGGCGGTGCTGCTTCTCGGGATCAACGGGATTCGAGGCCTGATCCTCTCGATGGCGGTCTTTGACCGGATCGAAAGCCGCCGGGGAACCCTGAAGCTCTGGAAGCACTCCTTTGCCGTGTCGGTCCTCTCCCGGATGATCGGTGAATCCCTTGAGATGGGAACTCCGGAAGATCTCGGAACGGCGGGACTTCTTCATGACTTCGGAAAGGTCATCTTCTATCTTGACTTTGAAGAATGGATGTCGGATGTTTTTGACCGGGACCAAAATGTCCCAGACTGGCGCTTCGAAGAGGATTTCTTTGGGGCGAGCCACGCCTTTGTTGGCTTCAGGCTGTCCTACTTTTGGCGCTTTCCCTCCTCAATCCGTATCCCCATCGGGTGGCACAACAATCCGGCTCGGGCGCCGTCCTATCAGCTGGAGGCCGCTATCATCTCTCTGGCCGATGGTCTGGCGACAATGGCCGGGTTTGGTCTGGAAGAAGCCCCGACCCCGGACTTTACGATGATGGATGCGTTGCGAGTGCTCGAGCTTTCCGACGGACGGCTGGAGGAGATCTTTAAGACACTTCTTGAAGGGCTGCCCAAGCTCGAACTCCCGGATCTGTAGGATGGAGCTCCGGATTCCCCCGGAGACTTCTCCGGGGAGCGGAGCCCTGATGGAGGCGCTTTCCCTGGCGATGGACCAGGAGTTCCCTGCCTGGGGAATCCTCTGTGATCCAGCGGCAGCTCCCGAGTGGCCATTTTTCGAGGAATGGCTCAAGGACGGCTTCCATGGGAAGCTCGACTATATGGCCCGAAGCGCTCACCGAAGGCAGCAACTTTCCCGGGGTTATCCTGGCAAAAGGACTCTCGTCATCGGTCTTCTTTTCCATGGCTCCGGCAGCTCGGAAAAGAGCCAGTCCCTCGACACTGCCTCCCATGAGCGTTTTGCCAAAATTGCCCGCTATGCGGTGGGCCCAGATTACCACCGGCTCTTTGAAGAAGCCTTTGGCCGGGTGATCACGGCCATCACCCCCTTCCTTCCCTCCGGGGAGACTCCCCTCATCAAGGTCGATCATGGGGCTCTTCTCGAAAAATCCCTGGCGTGGCGTGCCGGGTTGGGGGCAATCGGGAAAAACACCTTGCTGATTCGCCCGGGCCAGGGCTCTTATTTCACTCTCGGCTCACTTCTTCTCTCCACGCCTCTCCCTTCAAGAATCGAAGCCTACGGATCCACCGAAATCTGTGGGGGATGCCGTCGCTGCCTTGATGCCTGTCCCACCGGAGCCCTGGTGGAGCCTTTTCGTCTCGATTCCCGGCGCTGCCTCTCCTATCTGACGATTGAAAGGCCGTCGGATGACCCGCTCGAGCTTCGGAAAAAATTCGGAGGAGAGTGGTTTTTTGGATGCGACATTTGTCAGGAAGTCTGCCCCTATAATGTCACGCCCTCTCTTTCGGAAATTGAAAATGCAGGAAGGCTGTTGTCCGTGACGGCTTCTTCCGAGGAGATCAAGGGATTTCGGGGCAGAAACGGGGCCCTCTCCCGGGTCTCACTCACGCGGCTTGAAAATCGTCTTCGAGAGATCCGGGAGACAGAGAGTCCTGACGGCTAAGGGTAAGATTTGGTGAAACATCGGGAAGTCGGCTATGATCATTGGAGGAATGCTGTCGGTCTCAAGGCGGGCCTGTTGCTGAAAGAGGCCTGTCTGCCCTGACAGGGCCGCTCGGAGTCTTTTTCGGGAAAGAAGGGTTTTCATTGGGTTCAAGGAGGCACCATGGGGAAAACCGCCCCTCCCACAACTAGACCGATTGAAGAGTTTTCCGGGCGGTTTGTCGGGCAATCGAAGAGGGTGCGTGAGCTCCTGTCTCTGGTGGCAAGGGTGGCGAAGAGCGATTCGACGGTTCTGATCACCGGAGAAAGCGGAACGGGAAAGGAGCGGATTGCCCGGATCCTTCACGATGCCAGCCCCCGGGCGCATGCTCCCTTTGTCCCGGTAAACTGCGGTGCGATCCCGGAAGGGCTCATGGAAAGTGAGCTCTTCGGCCATGAAAAAGGAGCCTTCACGGGAGCGGTGACGGGACGTCCCGGCCGCTTCGAGCTGGCCAATGGCGGGACGATCTTCTTCGATGAAATTGGGGAGCTTCCTCTGCCTCTTCAGGTGAAGCTTCTGAGAGTCCTTCAGGAAAAGACCTATGAGAGGGTGGGGGGAATTCGGGTTCAGACGGCCAATGTGCGTGTTTTGGCGGCGACCCATCGGAATCTTGAAGAGATGAGCCGGGAAGGGCGCTTTCGCGAGGACCTCTTCTATCGCCTTTCGGTCATTCCTGTCGAGATCCCTCCCCTCCGGGAGCGAAAAGAGGACATTCCCCTTCTGATGGCGTTCTTTCAGCACCGATGGGAAGAGGAGGGGCGCGGGGATCCCGTGGCCTTGGGCAGGGATGTCCAAAAGGCCTTGTGCGACTATCCTTGGCCAGGAAATGTCCGGGAGCTTGAAAACGTGATGGAGCGGCTCCATGTGCTCCATGGGGGAGAAACCGTGACCGTCGACCTTCTCCCGGAGAAGATCCGTCAACATCTCCCCGCCATTCCCGAGTCCCTGCCCTCCTCTGCGGAGATTCCCTCCACTCCTTTGTCCCCTCAGTCAGACAGCTCTCCTGATGCCGGATTGCCCGTGTTGTTTGAGGGCGCCTCTGTCAATGTCCTTCCGGATCCCGCACGACTGGCCGGACCCATCGACACGGAATCGGATTTCAGCCTGACCGCCTTTATGGGAGACATCGAACGGACGCTGGTCCAGAAGGCGCTTGAGAGGGCGGGGGGCAATCGCTCCAAGGCCGCGGAGCTTCTGGGAATCAACCGGACGACCCTGATCGAGAAGTTGAAACGCTTCGGGATCTCGTGAGATGGACGCCAGCTCGGATAAAAAAGGCGAGGCTCCCCCGGACTCCCGGAAAGGAATCCGCAGACGGGTGACCCGTTGGCTTTACGGTGAGCCTGAGAGGGTCTTTGTCTTCGGAGCCCTCCTCGTCGGGAGCATTTTCGGAGTCCTGGCAGTCCACTCCTACGATTCCACCCGCCTTGTGCGCAGGGCCCTCGTTCTTGCCGGGAGCTTTGAACGCGAAGAGACCCTCGTGTCGGACTAACTCCTGTCCATGGACGATGCCGAAACGGGACAAAGAGGATATCTTCTGACCGGGAATCCGTCCTATCTTGCCCCGTACATCAAGGGGATCAGCCGGTCGATGGTCCTTGAGCGAAAACTTCGCGACGCGTTCTCCGGAGGATCCCAGGATTCGAAGGATCTCGACGTGCTTTTTGCTCTCGCGGCGGCGAAGCGTTCGGAGCTTTCCCGGACGATCGGTCTCTATGGCCGGGGCGAGCGCTCAGAATCGATGCAGATTCTTAAAGACAACGAAGGAAAGGACTTAATGGACCGGATCCGGTCGCAGGTCCGGCGACTCGAAGGACGAAAAAAGGGAGAGCTCCTTGGAGTGCGTCAGGCCTTGGTCCGGCGGCTCGAGCATGCGGAGAGGGATCTTGTGGCGGCAGGTGTCTCCCTGGGGCTTTTTCTTTGGGCCTTTTTGCCCTGTCCATGGAGAAGAAGAGACGGTCGCGGGAGATTCTCGAACAGGAAACCCTGGTAGATCGGCTGACCGGCCCTCCCAACAGGAAGAGGCTCTTCGAGTTTCTGGAGGTGGCCTGCCGTCGTGCCGAGAAGGAGGGACGGGATCTGGCCGTTCTTTTTATCGACCTCGATGGCTTCAAGTCGGTCAATGACAGACACGGACATGCGACGGGAGACCGGATCCTGGTGGAGGTGGCTCACCGGTTCGGCTCCGTCATCCGGGGCGAGGATCTTTTGGCCCGACTCGGAGGAGACGAATTCGTCATCTGCCTCACCGGCACGGGGGAGTCACGGAGTTGGGTGGAATCGCTGGCCCAGCGCCTGATCGCCACCTTCGATGACCCCTTCTTCCCTCCGGTGGGCAAGGGCGTCCTCTCCTGCTCGGTGGGAGTGGCCTGTTTCCCGAGGGACGGCCGTTCCCCCGCTGAGCTTTTGTCCTCGGCCGATATGGCGATGTATCAGAGCAAAAACGCTGGGAAGCATCGCGTGACCTTTTACAGTCCGGGCGACCGGGGGGCCATGTCGGCCTTCCCCCGCTCCTCCTGATCACCCGTTCGGAGAGGGGAGAACCATGGAGAGTTCGATCATCCTGTCCCCTTCGGTCGCGTTTGGCATAAATTCCGGTCACATGGACCAAACAAAGGAACGGAAGGGGGTATCGTCCGTCATGTCAGGAAGAAAGAGATTCCTCTCCCTTCTTCTCCTTGCGTCCCTGATCGTTCTGACCCTTCCCGGAAGAGCCCTTTCGGCATCCCTTCCTTCCGGCGGAGGAAAGCTTCCTGCCGCACTTCACGCCCGAAGCGATGAATTCCTTTTCAGGGCCGCCAGACGCTATTTCAAGGGAGGGCATGATCGTTTGGCACTGCAGGCCGTGACCATGTTGCTGAAAGACCATCCTGGCTCGATTCTCCAGGGGCCCGCCCTCCTGCTCCGTGCGCGAATCGAGGCCAGACGTTCCATCAGGCGGGGAGATCGGGACTTCAGGAGGCCGCTGGCCCTCTTCCGTCAGGCCGAAAAGGTGCCCCCACCCGGCTGGGACAAGGGGGAAGTGCTCTTCAGGATGGGGCAGTACCTGGTTAGGAAGCGCTTCGGTGTCGAAGGCCGGGGACTCCTCGAGAGGCTCCGGTCGGAAAATCCTCAGAGCCCCTGGAGCTATCGGGCTCTCCTTTCCATTGCCGATTCCTATCGCGAAAAAGGGGATCTTCCCCGCGCCGAAAAGCGCCTTCTCATGGCCGACCCCGAGAAGTTCCCCGGCCCTGTCACCAAGGACGATCGGCTGCGCTGGCTTTATCTGGCGGGACATCTGAAGCTCGATCGGGGGGATATCCCCGGAGCGGGAGAAGACTTCCTGGCGGCCCTCTCCCTCTCTCACGACTATCCCTATGCCCATCCGGAGGCCTTGTTCCTTCTCGGTCGCTATGCCTACCGTGCCCACCATGATCTTCGGGCCGTCACGCTCTTCCGGAGATTCATCCGATTGTTTCCCAACGACTCCCGACTCTCGTTGGCCATGTACTACCGCGCTCGTCTGTCGGGGCGCCTGGGCCATCCCGATCGGGAGAAGGGCCGTCTGCGCGAGCTGACGATGGACGAGCCAGGAACACCCGGGAGCCATATGGCCAAGATCCGCATGGTGGCGATGACCTTTCCGGAGAAGCATCCACCGAAGGGAGCCTGGGACCGGACACTTCTTTCCCGATCGCTCTCCCTGCTCGAGAAGATTGCCCAGGAAGAGACCCATGCCCGAATTGCTCAGAGGGCGTCCCTCCTCCGCATCGGTCTCCTCTCCCGGGCGGGCGACCCGAACCAGGCCCTTCGGGAGTTGATCCGCATCTCCGAGGGGGTTGATCCCCAGACGGATTTCGGACGCCGGCTCGGGGCGCTCAAGGAGCAGGTCACCCTGGCCCGGGCGCTGGCCTTGGCCCATCCCCTGAAGCCCCATCGGCTTCTCGAAGTCTACCGGGTCTCGCGGCGGGAAATCCCCCCCCCGTCGGATCCCTCCTCCGCCCCGCTCTATATGGCCTTGGCCCGGGCCTACCGGAAAACAGGAGAGACCGAGAAAGCGAATCTCCTGATCGACAATGTGCTGGCCCAGGCCACGGATCCAACCCTCCGGGATCGGGCGGCAAGAAGAAAGTTCTCCTGGCTTCTTGCCGACAAAAAGATCGGGATGGCGATGAATTTTGCCTTGATTCGGGCCGAGGATGCCACCGTTGCTCCCCCGCTTCGGGAGGGCTGGTTTGATTCGGCGCTCAAGGAGGCCGTGGCGGGGAGGGATGAGGAGGGGGAGAGGCGGGTGTTGGAGGCGTGGGAGGATTCAGGGGTGCCCGAGAAAGACCCTGACCGACAGAGAGCCCGTCTTGGGCTCCTCGAGATCGATGCCGGCAGGGCCGATCGGGGTCGGGAATTGTTGCTCGAGGCCCTTCCGGGTCTTGAAGTCCGTCCCGATGCCAGGACGGAACTTGCCGAGAGCCTGTACCGGCTGGGGGAGATGGCCCGGGAGGAGGGGGATCTGACGACTGCCCGAAAGGACTGGGGAAAGTTCCTTGACTGCTGTCAGGGCAATCCCCAAGGAGGATGGGTCATGTATCAGCTGGGTCAGGCGGCTCTTTCCGAGGGGCGACAGGAGGAGGCTCTGGACTGGTTTAAAAAGACTGTCAAAGGTTATCCGGGGCAGGATGTGGCCAAGCTTGCCGGAATGAAAATCACTGAAATTACCCTGGAAAAACGTCATGAAGGACCCTGATCCCGCACGGCCGGAAAACGCCCAACCCCTTCCTCCCGAGGAGCGGGAGGAGATTCTTCGTCAGGCCTTTCTCTCCTTCCAGTCGGCCTCCGAATCCCTCGTCTCCTCCTATTCGGGCCTTGAGCGTCGCATTGCCGAGCTTTCCGAGGACCTGACCCGGACCAATCGCGCTCTCGACCGGCAGGGAAGCTTTCTCGAGGCCATCCTTGAAAGCCTGTCCGCAGGGGTGGCGGTTCTCCTCCCTGGAGGCGTTCCTCTTTACCGCAATCCGGCCATGGATGCCTTTGCCGACCCCCACTCGCCGGATTTCCTTGCCCTCCTTTCCGGCAAGGGGCTCTGGCCTCCAGCGGAGGAGAGCTCCCGTGAGGTCTCTGTCGCCCTCGACCATGGGGGACGTTCGTGGGTCGCTGTCCGCCGTCCCGTCAAGGGGCCGGAAGGACAGGAGATTGGTTATGTCTTTGTCTTTTCCGATGCCACCCGCCTCAAGGAAATGGAGGAGGAGGTTTCCCGGGACCGCCGACTGCGGGCCATGGGAGAGATGATTGCCCAGATTGCCCACGAGCTTCGAAGTCCGCTGGGAAGCCTTGAACTCTTCCGCTCCCTTCTTGATCGGGAGGCCGAAACGTCGAAGGTCCGCGAATATCTTGGCCATATGGCCACCTCCATTGCCTCCATGGACCGCCTGGTTAGCAATCTTCTCTACCATACAAGAACTCCTTCCCTGGAAGAGGAGGAGGTCGACGCTCGGGATCTTGTGGCCCGGCTGACCCGGGATCTTTCCCGAATGGCCTCCTCCGCATTCCGCGACCGCCCGCCTCCCGAGATTTTCTGTCTCGTTCCGGAGGGACCCCTGACCTTCTTCGGAGACAGTGACCTCCTCTACCACGCTCTCTTCAACCTCGCCACCAATGCCCTCGAGGCGGTGAGCGCCTTGCCGGAGCCTCCGGGAGAGGAGCCGGCCGGCTCACGTCAGGTCCGCCTTGAAGGGCTCCGAGGACCGCGGGGAGAGATTCTCTTTCGTGTCTCCGATAATGGCACAGGTATTGCTAGTGACATAGCCGAGCGTGTCTTTGATCCGTTCTTTACCACGCGGGCCAAGGGAACGGGGCTCGGGTTGTCCATTGTGCACAACATCGCAGTCGCTCACGGAGGAGATATCAGGCATGGAAGGGAAGACGGCTGGACGGTCTTTGTCCTGACGCTTCCCGCGGCCCGCTCTTCCGGGAATCCGGAAGGGGGCTGAGGAGGTCAAGGTGGGAACACAGGAAGCCGGAAGCATTCTGGTGGTTGACGACGAGCCGGAGATGGCGATCGCTCTGGGAGAAACCCTTCGTCAGGACGGGTTTCGGGTCAGTCTTGCCCAAAACGGGAAAGAGGCGATGGAGAAGCTCTCCCGGGAGGAGTATGGCTGGGTGATCAGCGATGTGAGGATGCCCTCCGTCGACGGGATGGAGCTCCTCTCCCACCTTCGGTCCATCGCACCTCTGACGCGTGTCATTCTCATGACAGGGTACGGAACGGTTCCACAGGCCGTCGCGGCGATGCAACAAGGAGCCGTCAATTTTCTGACAAAGCCCTTCAAGGCGGAGGATCTTCGAAAGATCCTGAAGCCGATGCGTCCCGGAACCGCTCCGGCTCTGCTGGTGGGCCGCACAGGTCCCTGGGAGTCCGTGTCGCGTCCCATCCTGACCCGGGATCCGGGAATGATCCGAATTTTAGGGATGATCGATGCGGTGGCAGCCACTCCGGCAACGGTTCTGATCGAAGGAGAGAGCGGAACCGGCAAGGAGCTCATTGCCCGCTACCTTCATGAACGATCGACCCGGGCGCATCGTCCCTTTGTGGCCGTCAATTGTGCCGCACTTCCCGACAACCTTCTGGAGTCGGAGCTCTTCGGGTATGA
>JAPTWQ010000007.1 GCA_028064945.1 Nitrospiraceae bacterium
ATGAGGGCCGTACTGGACCGGAACGGTCGCCTCCGCCGGAAAGGGAGCCTGGACCGTTTTACGGCAGCGGGGACAGCGCCGGACGGGACAACGGTGTTCGGTCGCCAGCAGCTTCTGGGGAGGAAGAGCCAGAACCTGTCGCCCGGGAACGGGCAGGTCGGCTTCCGCCTCGAACGGTCCGGAATATCCGCAGAGGCACCTCTCCGGATCATGGACGACGATCCTGTCCGGAGGCTAGACCGGGGAGAGGGTCTGTCCGGGATGCCCCTTTTGCCCTCCCGGCTTTCTGTCCGTGGGAGGACGAAGACTCTTGGGCTGGGGCTTGCCATAGCCGTCCGAGGACGGGGGCTTGCTCGAGTTCCGGCTGTTTTTCGCAATCTGGGCTTCCAGGGTGCTGACGCGCGCCAGAAGATCCTGGACTTGGGCCTGCAGGGCCAGAATGATGTCGACAAGGACAAGGGGATTCGTGTGCGCGATCGCTTCAAGCTCTTCTCGGGTAAAGATCCGAAGAGGGGGAGCCGAGGATCCCGGCGTTAACGAGAGTTAGTTTTGAGAGCCTCTCCACGTGTCGCAGCCGCTTCATCAAGAACGCGAAACCCATATGCTTGGGCCGCTTGTACCAAGCGGCGATCAAAAGAACAGAATATGAAGGAGTAATCGGATAATTGGGATCTGAAGGCTATGGCCGCATGAAGATGGATTGAATCCATTGCTCTCAAGGGCAGTGTAGGAGATAGAACATATTGAGCGGCTTCCAGGGGATCAATGCGAACCACAGCAAGTCTTCCGAACCATAGCTGGTTAAGCTTCGGGAGAATCTTTGAAACGTGGTCCCAACCTATTTCCCCACTTCGGACTTTTTGGGAGAACGCCGAGATGACCTCTGTGTATGCTATCTCCGATGTGACGAGAATATTGGCATCTTCAGCCCACTGCCGCACATTTTGATAGTGGGACTCATGAGCATAAAATTTGACGATGGCACTGGAATCAAGATATAGAGCGGTCGCCACGGTCTTCGCTTATGATTTCGGAAAGGCTTTTTCCAGGAATTTCCAAGTCCAGGAAGTCGAGTTTTGACGAAGGGTTTTCAGGCCAGCGGATAGGAGAGTGGATAATCCTTTCCCATTCTTTGATATCTGCCGGGACCGGTGTTTCCATCTTCATGATTGGATTCCTTCCGTTTGTCAGGGAACTATCGTTGGGGACAGTCTATCAAATAATTTGAAAATTGACATCCATAGAAACCTCATATGACTTACAGTCCGTGGTCTGTAAAAAAGACATCCGATTTATCGGGATCTCCCAGTCGCGTGACCCTCTGGAAGTCCAACTCCCAGTCCCTTCTCTCCGAGATCCATCGGCTTCAATCTCTCCTCGACGGGATGACGCAAAAAGTCGCTCTGCTGATTGCACAGCTTCGAGCGATGGAAGCTCTTCTCGACGAAAAAGAGTCCCGATCAAGGAGCTCGAGCGGCAGATCAAGAAAAACTCCCAAAACAGATCCAAGCCCCCCTCAAGCGACGGCGTCTGAAAGCCAGCTCCCAAAAGTCTCCGGACTCCGTCGGGAAAGAAGCCCAGGGCATCGAACCCTTTCCCCTGGAAAGGTCAGCGGGCTCCGGGGTGGTGACGTCTCCCAAAAGAGGAACCGCGTCGGGGGCTTGGATCCGGCTGGCTTTGCTCTTCTCGTTCCAACTCATCTAAAACTTCGAATATTGCGTCAACCTGCGCGTCTTCTTCTTTTCTGGGAGAGCGTGGCGGAGGAATCCCAGCTAGTCGCATGAGTTGTTGAGGTGAAAACCATCGACTCCGAGGGCTTCTCTGGCCTCTTTCCGAGAGACTTTCCCCATGGAATAGAGGTAGAGGGTTTCCAAATTCCCGCTCATTTCATTCATCGAAAGATCTCTCTCGTCAGATTTCAAGGATGGCCTCCGGGTTCCAGTCTGCGTTAGGGAAGTCGTACCCCGCAGGATTATAGGTCACAATTTTCTTGCCGATCCGACAAAACAAATTTCGTTCCTTAGTCGATGCTTATCAGAGAGATGAATGTCTCAGATTGGGAGAATTCGAAATGAGAGCGTTGCATGGGGAGGATGGATCGATTTTAGTAAGGATCCATGTTCTCAAGCTTTTCCCCATTCCTTTCAATGGGGTTTGGCTGGATTTTTCAGCCTCAATCGGTTCGTTTGCAAAGAGACGATAAGATCGGGTAATGTTCCTCAAAGGTTTTCCCCTCTGTCTTTCCTTTCGATCAGCGTCATTTTTTCTAGCCGTTTCCTTTTTTTGTTCTGCCATTCCTCCTTTCCCTTCCTGAGTGGTGAGGGAGAGGAAGGGCGAGAGGACTTTTTTGTTTCGGATAGGGGGATTCTTTGCTCCTTGACCGTGCGCTCCCGTGTGGGGCTCGACTGTCAGTTCCGCTGGATCTCTCGCAAAAATCACCAGAACCAGCGACTTCCATCGCAAGGGGGCAGGGGAGGTGTCAGGACCCAGAAAGGATTCGAGTGAACCCCTTGTTCATCCGCCTTTCCATTTCCTTAATAGACACGGCTTCCCATAAACTTGGCACCGCTTTGATCTCGGAAGTCATCCGAGGCCATCTTTTTCTGTGATCGGTAAGGATGTCAACCACCCCGCCCTGAAGGGCGGAGCTTGAAAGGAGGTTCGACAAGCTCGGGTTGACCAGGGAAAGCGGTACCCAACCCGCTACGTTGGCAACAGGTACAAGACCCACCCCGGGATG
>JAPTWQ010000091.1 GCA_028064945.1 Nitrospiraceae bacterium
GGGCATTCGTGCTGGCAGGGAGAGTAAACGATCTCCTTGCAGGACTGGGAGACGCACTTTTTGCGCTTGATATGGTCCTCGTACTCCGCCCGGAAATACCGGATCGTGGACAGGACCGGATTGGGGGCGGCCTGCCCCAGACCGCAGAGGGAGTTTGCCTTGACATAGGTCGACAGGTTCACGAGATCATCGAGATCCTTCATCTCACCTCGGCCTTCGCTGATGCGCTCGATCATGTCGAGCATCACCTTCGTGCCGTCGCGGCAGGGAGTACATTCGCCGCAGGACTCGTCCTTCGTGAAGGTCATGAAGTATTTGGCCGTATCGACGATGCAGTTCGCCTCATCGAGAACGATGATGCCTCCGGAGCCCATGATGGCCCCCGCCGAGATGAGGGATTCAAAGTCGATGGGGGTCTCGATCAGACTCCCCGGGATACATCCTCCGGATGGACCGCCCAGCTGCGCCGCCTTGAATTTCTTGGTGCCGCTCATTCCACCGGCAATTTCGTAGACGATCTCCTTCAGCGTTGTTCCGGCGTTGACCTCGATCAGGCCGGTGCGCTTGATCTTCCCGGTCAGGGCAAAGGTCTTGGTTCCCTTTGTCTTTTCCGTTCCGAAAGAGGCGTACCACTCCCCTCCTCCAAGAAGAATGTGGGGAATATTGGCGAGGGTTTCGACATTGTTGATGACCGTCGGCTTTCCCCAGACACCCGACTGAGCCGGAAATGGAGGCTTGGGCCAGGGCATGCCCCGATCGCCCATAAGGGAGGCCAGAAGAGCGGTCTCTTCACCGCACACATAGGCACCGGCGCCTTCCTTGACCTCAATGTCAAAGGAGAGGGATGTGCCGAGGATATTGTTTCCAAGATAACCCTTCTCCCTGGCCTGTCCGATGGCCCGATTGAGAAGCTTGATCGCGTGGGGATACTCCGCCCGACAATAGATGTATCCCTTTTTCGCATGACCAATGGCAAAGGCCGCAATCGTCATCCCTTCAAGAACGGAGTGCGGGTCTCCCTCAAGGACGGAACGGTCCATGAAGGCACCGGGATCCCCTTCGTCGGCATTGCAGACGACATACTTCTCGTCCCCCTGAGACTGCAGAGTGAACTTCCACTTGAGTCCCGTTGGAAAGCCGGCACCACCCCGTCCCCGGAGACCGGAGATGGTCACCACTTCGATCACCTGCTCGGGAGTCATGCCTCCCAGAACCTTCTCCAGCGCCTTGTATCCATTGGTCGCAAGGTAGTCGTCGATCGAGCTGGGATCGATGACCCCACAACGGCGGCTGACGATCTTGTTCTGCTTCCGAAAGTAATCGGTATCATTGAAGTTGGGGACCCCTTCATAGAGGGAGTGTCCCTCAATCTCCTCCTGGCCGAAGAGATGTTCGGGAAACACCGTCTGATCCTCAAAATGGGCCTTGAGGATCCCTTCAACCGATTCGGGCGTCACCTGCGTGTAGGTTACCCGAGAGCGTCCCGCCACCTGAACGTCCAAGAGGGGCTCGTTGTGGCACATTCCCACGCAACCAGTGGGATGAACCGTGACAGGATAATGCTTTTGGGCCACGATCCGAAGAACCTCATCGTGAATTTTCTTGGCACCGCTCGCGAGACCACAGGTGGCCATACCGATATAGATGGAAGAGGTCTTATCCATTTAAAACCTTCCTTCTGCTGCAGGGTCAGTTAAATACAAAGGAAACAAGACGAAAAATCTTTGAACATATTGGGGAAGGGAGAGGTGAGTCTTCAATGGAATAACGGAGTGAAATATAGATGTACTGATCATGGCCCCCTCCTCGTTGAGGAGAACTCATTGGGTGGAATGACCGCTCACCCGTTTCCCTCAACCATTGAGAAAAACGAACGATCATAACCATATAAGATTTTATTCAAACAGCTCTAGGGGACAAGAAAGGACCTGTCAAACCTAAAGGATGCCAAAGTGGCCTGTGATTTTGGACTTTAGCACGACTTTGCCCTTCCGTGCAAGAGCAAAAAGGAGAACCACATTGGTTAGCCCTTAACAAAAGGTGTCTTAGAATTCACTTTTCTTTCCAGATTCCCTTCACCAGGTAGATCGGGCGCTGTTTTGCTTCTTCATAAGCTCTTCCCAAGTATTCGCCAATGACTCCCAAGACCATCAACTGAACGCCACCAAGAAAAAGCATGATGATGATCAATGATGGGTAGCCCTTCACATCGTTACCCCAAAAAATAGTCCTTACCAAGATGAAGATCCCATAGAAAAATGCACCCAGAGAAACAATAAATCCTATATATGAGGAGAGTTGAAGTGGTACTTGGCTAAAAGAAGTAATGCCTTCAAGTGCAAAATTCCAAAGCTTCCAATAGTTCCACTTCGTTTTCCCTGAAAAGCGAGCTTCTCTGGTGTAGGAAATCATTGTTGTCTTAAACCCTACCCAGGCGAAAATTCCTTTCATAAATCGTCGACGTTCGGACAATGTCTTAATAGCTTCCAGCACCGGCCGAGAAATAAGACGAAAATCTCCTACATCTGGGGAATCTCAATGGTACTGAATCGATTGATCCAATCGCGCGGCAAACCTCGCCCTGCAGGGGGGGAAGGAGAGCGCGGGCGGCATGGCCGTCCCTGTAGTGGCTTTTAATGTGGCGTCTTCTGCTGTTCGATGTATTGTCGAATCACAGCGATAGGGGCTCCCCCACAGCTTCCGGCAAAGTAGCTGG
>JAPTWQ010000026.1 GCA_028064945.1 Nitrospiraceae bacterium
AACTGGCACTTGACAGTTTCCGTCAGGGCGTGTATTTTTCCGTCTGGAGAATTTTTGTTGGCATTTTTCTTTCGCTTTATATTCGAGAATCTCTCCTGATTTTCCCCATACCTCAATTTAGGCACGTAGCTCAGGGGTGGAGCGCTACCTTGACACGGTAGAGGTCGGCGGTTCGAAACCGCCCGTGCCTACCATATTTGAAGCCATTCTCCGAATATCCTCTCGAAAACAAACCTCCGAAATTTGAATTTTTGGCACAAATTTGGCACACTCCCTTCCAGAAAGTTTTCCGAATAACCCCGGAATTTTTTGGAGGAACCATGGCGACGGTCCAGAAACGCGGTCCTTACCAGTGGAGAGTGCAGATCCGGAAAAAGGGCTTCCCGCCCCAGACCCGAACCTTCGACGTGCGGTCCGAGGCCGATGCCTGGGCCAGGCAGGTGGAAGGAGAGATGGACCGGGGGCTTTTCGTGTCCCGGAAGGAAGCGGAAAATACGACCCTCTCCGAGGCGCTCGACCGGTACGAGCGGGAAGTCTCTTCCCAAAAACGCTCCAGCGATCAGGATCGGATCTATGTCCGGTACTGGAAGAAGACGGGGTTGGCAGGGCGCTTTCTGGCCTCGATTCAGGGGAAGGATCTGGCGCTCTGGCGGGACGAGAGGCTTCTTGCAGTCAAGCCTGCGACGGTCGACCGGGAACTTCGGATCATTTCCCATCTCTATACGATTGCCGTCAAGGAATGGGGGATGGCGGGGCTTGTCAATCCTGTTACCCAGATCAGAAAGCCGAAACTTCCTCCCGGAAGGGACCGGAGGCTGGGACCGGGAGAGCTGGAAAAGATCCTCTCCAATACGGAATCCCCTCATCTTTCGCATATCGTCCGCTTTGCTCTCGAAACGGCCATGAGAAGGGGAGAGATTGCCGGGATGACCTGGGAGATGGTGGATCTGAAGAAACGAACGGTGACCCTTCCGGAAACGAAGAACGGGGAGAAGCGGATTGTTCCTCTTTCCTCTGAGGCGCTTCGGATCTTATCGGGAATCCCCCGGCGCCTTGACGGATCGGTCTGGGGTATCACGGAGGATCCGATTACCCGGGCCTTTATCCGGGCCTGCAAGCGGGCCAAGGTCGAGGGGCTGACCTTTCACGATCTTCGGCATGAGGCGACCTCCCGATTGTTCGAAAAGGGCTTCAATCCGATGGAGGTGGCGGCGATCACGGGACACAAGACATTGCAGATGCTCAAGCGCTATACCCACCTGAAGGCCGAGGACCTGGCGAAGAGAATGGATGGGTGAGTGCTGAGACTTGTCTATTTCGAGGGATGTCCCAATGCCCCAAAGGCTGTCAACTTGTTGGAGTCGATCGGAGAGGACTTCGAAAGAATCAATCAGGCCAACCTCCCTCCGGCAGATCCCTATCGAGACTACACATCTCCGACGCTCTTATGGAATGACCAGATCGTTTTTGGAGCCATAACTGAAGGATCCGGAGGGTGCTCACTGAGTATTCCGACACTGGAGGTTCTCAAGGAAAAATTGAATTCTATGAGCCGTTCGGCAAGCAAGGTCGAGCTTTTCGACTATTACGAACGGCGTCTCAAGAATTTGAAAGCTCTCCAGCTTCTGACCTCGGATTCGCCCATTCCCTTCGAGGAGGTTTCCCTTCCGGCCCTTTCGATTAAAATAGAACGTAAAGTTCCCGATCATTCTTCAGGAAGTCTCTTTCCCCGTACCAGCTTTGATCCGGAGGCCAGTATTCTGATCGGAGCCTGTCTGGATTCCCTCGCGAAATATTGGGCACAAGCAAATGGGAAGTCATACAACGGGAAGACGAGAAACCGGATGGGGGATTTCCTTTCATCCCATGGCGATCCGGAAATTTGGACCAAAGTGAATCCCGCACATCTTCTCCTGCGTGCAAGATCCGATTCGAAGATCAATCCAGCTCTTCTAAAAGGGTTGGAGTCTGAATATCCCTCAAAAATTCATTTGCCTATCACATCCATCGACATACCAAAACGCAATCGTAAAAAATGGTCGGGCGATCCCTCGTTGGATGAGCTTCTGTGTAAGCTTAATCCTCATGGATGGAAGAGAGACCAGATTGCACTGAGCCGTTATGGAGAGATTCTTTATGAATTGTTCAGGAATTCATGGATCCATGGCTTGGACCCCGGGTCTCAGCTTGAGCCGACCTGGTTTTATAGGGGAGCACCCAAATATGAATATTTCAGGGGAGAATTAAAGTTCTTGCTTCCTCATGCGTTTTTAGTTGAAACGTTAGAGAGGGCATTGAATTCGTTTAAAAACGAAGTTCCGGACGAGTACCGTTTTATCCTGGATTGATTTTTTAGGAATGTAATGACAATGATGTACGGACGGAAATCGAGAGTCCGGAAAAAATATGAATATATCAATGTCTACGAATCTTGTCGTCGAAGGATACATCGGTATGAGGGTTCCCCTATCGGTTTGAATGAGATTTGGGTCCAACGAAAAAAGGAAGATCATATTGAGCCAGGTTGTTATCGAGAACCCGATTATCAATTCTCCCTTCGAAGAACCGGCCCGCCACTTCAAATTCAGCGATGACGGTATTACCAATGAAATCGTTGAAAGCCGCCGTTCCAGTTCCTACTTCCTCCCCATCGCAAAACCCAAAAAAAAGAGCTCCAGAAGTTTTCCTTCAGATACGGAATG
>JAPTWQ010000044.1 GCA_028064945.1 Nitrospiraceae bacterium
CGTGGTCTGCGACCACGCGGACCATGCCGACGTCAACGCGGCCAAGAATATTCTCAGGGCGGGGCACGCCCGTCGCGCCTGTTCGGAGGCAAAAACCTCCGAGTCGGCGGCCTGACCGTTCAGGCCCACCGATCCATCCCCGTCTCTCAAAGGGGAGATGGCAGGAAGGAATCCTCTTCGTTCACGGAGGGGAGGATGTCAAAAATCCCATGTCTCGGGAAGAAAAATTAACAGCAAATTTTGGACTTGACCAATGCAATCAGGCACGATCACAAAAAACATCTCTGATGACTCCGTCATCCATACAGTCTGATGGCATTCTGAACCCTCGATTTTTATTCTGGCCCTACAGAATCGCTTTCAGTATGTTCATCCGTGACGTCGGGATTCTCAGGAGTGGTTTCATCCGAGGGAATCTCAGGGATGAGCATCGAAAAACTCCCGGAGAATTTCTCTGTGTCGACCGCTGACACCCCATGTTTTTCATAAAAAGCTCGCCAGTTTTTGACGCCTTCGGAAACGGTCATGAAAATTTCCTCGGCGTCCGTGCGTGACAGGCCGAACCGTGCGGACGCGGAGAGGGCATTGTCGCGGGTGGCTCTCCGTCCCATTTTTCCCACCCCGATCGACAGGTCGAAAAAGGTGCTCACGCCCGGAGAGGCCGGAGCCGGCATCACATCATAGGCGGGCGAGAGTTTCCATCTGTCTCCTTCCCGGATGAATCCGTGATTTCGGAGATGATCGTCGGTGTTCCGGACGGCGATGTTGAAAACCATGCGGCGAAAAAGCTCGGCCCCGCAATCGATCCCGACCTTCCGGGCCGCATCGACGATGGCGGGATAGGAGCCTCGTGGATTGTCCATTTCATCGAGTCCAAGAAGCGTCAAGGCGCTCATGAATCCTTTCCGAAAAAACGATCCGGGCTTTCCCGGAACGGGATCCCGGTCGAACCGTTCCGACAGGAAGACGCCTCTCCCGTCCGGCAAGGTGATCACCTGCGTGTTCGGCGTGTCGATCCCGACGGACCGGGCCATGTCGGAAAGGGCCATTTCAATGCGGGCATGGTCATAGCGGTCGTCCTTGGCGGGAAACTTGGCAAGACACAGTTTCCCGTGATAAAACACAGTCGCTTTGGGCCGCGCTCCTCCCATACTGGTGCCTTGAAGAAGAAGCCGCCGCTTTGCGGGGTCGATGTTCCCTTCATTGCCGTCCATGATCTCTTGAGCGGCTTGTACGATTTCTTCCATGCGAAAGGCTTCTAGAATCGCCGGGGCTTCCGGAAGTGTGCTTTCGGTTGAAAAATCGAGGGCTCCGGGACGAAAGGGATCGGGTTTCCGCATGAGGACGATATTGGTCACATCGGCAAAAGGAAGGGCATTGGTGGAGGCGTAGACCATTCTTCCCCAAAAATCGGGGAGTGCGTCCCGAAAAATTCCAAAGATCCCTTCATGGTTGGGTCCCGAGTGCGCAATGTCCGCCTTAAGCGTTGACACGTCCACCGGAGACAGTGGAAGCGCCTCCTCCCGTTCGAGATAGCTTCTGACGTATCGGAATTTTCCCGAGCTCTTTGAGGGATTATACTCAAACATCCCGGCAAGAACGGGCGTCTCCTTGCCCGGAAGAGCGTGGAACACATAAATGATCTCGTTCACAGGGACTCCGCGAGGGCGTTAAGGTCGAGAGCGTTCTTCTTTTTCCTCTTCGCTGCTCCCCATTCCACTTTCGGCTCATCGAGGAGAATCATCAGGTTTCGAGTGTCTCCCAAGAGATGAAGCGCCTGCGCCCACGCGCCGATCGACACGCCGGGGTCGCCCGCCTCCATTCTGACGAGCGTATTCCGGCTGACATACATCAGCGAGGCCAGCCGGTCCCGGCTGTATCCCCGGCTCTTTCGGAGCGCCCGAAGCCGGCGGCCCAATTCCTCGAGAGACAGTGTGGCGTTCGGGGGTAATCCATTTTTTGTCACGAGAGTTTTCATGTATTATCCTATTAAAAGGTTAATACTAGAAATTTTAACCTCTTAATGGGGTGAACGCAAGGCTCGATGGACGAAAGGACAAGATCCCGTCCCCGCATCTCCCCGCTCCTCCCTTTCCTCCGCGCCAAGGCGCGTTGTCGGAACGGAGACACGGCCCAGGTCGGATAGGCGAGGGCGAGGGTCTGGCCCCCCACCGACCCGGCCCGGACGGGAGAGAGGGTTGAGGGATCTCCCACTTTTTCAGGATTCCCTTCACTGAATTTCTCGGCAAACCTTATCAAAAATTTCGGTATTCCATTCATGAAGTCGGGTAGGCGGGGCCCCTTTCGAGGCTCACCCCCCCTCGGAACTGCCCGTGCAAGTTTGGTAGGTAGGCGGAGCCCATCACTGAGCTCAGCTCCCTGACGAACCGGACGTGACACTTTCGCATCATCCGGCTCTCGCCTCACAAAGTCCCCTTGCGGGGACCCGGTTGCCGCGTACTTGTCTTAGCCGTGAACCCGCTTGTGACACTCCGGGGGAAGAAGAACGCGGTTTTTGAACGATCTTCATCCGCCTTTCACCAAGGCAACGATATGGTGCAGGCTCCATCCCGACTGTCGGGTGATGGGTTGCTCGCATTTTGTGCAGAGCCCGTTCTGGTGCCGCCACAGGTACGCCAGCTTCTTTTTCCCTTTTTCAC
>JAPTWQ010000069.1 GCA_028064945.1 Nitrospiraceae bacterium
ACGTCACTGGAAGCGTCACCGCCCCCTCCGTTTCGCTCCGCTCAACGGTTTCCCCCAGGGGGAAAAGAAAAAAAGCGAAAAAACAAGGAAAACAGGAAAAAACGGGGATTTTTGAAAAAAACGGGATTTCCGGGAATTTTGAAGATTTCAGCAAAAAGGCAAAAAACAAAAGAAAAAGCAAAAACTTTCGCACAAGGGAAAAAAATAAAGAAAAGGCGGGTAGGGCAGAAAACGAAAAGGAAAAAGAAAAAGAGGAAGAACCAGGTCCCGGATCCATGGCCCCCCCAGGCCGGGAAGGGCGGGAATGGGGCAATGGGGGGGCGAAGAGGCAGTCGGATAGGCGAGGGGCGGGAATGGGGGGGAATGGCCCCCTGAAGGGCTGGAATGGCCCCGGAATGCCCCGGAATGGCCGGAATCGCGGAATCGGTCCCCGGAATGGGCGGGAATGGGGCTGGCTCCCGGCCCGGCCCGGAGGGCCTCGTAGGAAAGGAAGAAGAGTTTGGCCGAGTCTCGGTTCCGTCCGTCCCCGCCCTTTCTTTTCCCTCGGCGAAGGCTTTGGCTTTTCACGCTTTTCCGGTAGGGGCAGCCCGGCGAATTTCGAGCGAAGCGAGAAAGGAATTAATCCGGGCGAGGGATGAACGAGGCCCAGGAATCAGAGATCAGGCCCGGAAGGGGCCTATAGAAGGAGGCGACAAATGATGCAGGTCAGTTTTCGTGTGAAAAATCTCAAGTCCGGGGAGGCGTCCGGGGCGGTGCTCCACGACTTCCGAAAAAAGATTCCCGGTTACGTGGATCGGTCGAAAACCAGCCGGAACGCCATTTTGGACGGCGGCCCGCCCGATATCCCGGCCTCCATCGCGTCCCAGGGCGAACGGGTCAGGGCGAGGACGGGGAAAAAAATTAGAAAAGACGCTAACTTGTTTTTATCCGGCATCGTCACGTTTTCGAGAGACGCCCGGGAGCAGGTCAATTCATCCCCCCCCAGATGCCCAGGCGGAGGAGTTCGCCCACCAATTCGCAGAAAAGAATCGGATCAAGCTCCTTTACCTGGTTCGGCACGGCGACGAATCGACGACCCACTACCACTGCCTCTGGGAGAATATCTCATCGGCGGGGGAGTCGGTTAAGAACAAGCTCTCCCCGCCGATTCTCTCGAAGTGGCAGGACGTGGCCGGGCAGGTGTTTTCCCAAGTCGGCATCGGGAGGGGGACGCCGAAGGCCGTCCGCCTCGCCGCCGGGGAGCCGATGAGCGCCGTCATCCATCGGAGCCTCCGCAAATTGCATGAAGATTTGCCCAAGGAACTCGCCAAGGAAGAGGAAAGGCTGAGGGATGTTGCCGAGCGGCGAATTTCCTTTGAGAGCGATCTTCAGTCTGCGATCCGGTCCGAGGCCAAGACCCTTCCTCCGCTCCCGGAGCCGGAAGAAGCGGAAGTTGTAACAGAGAGGTCACTTCTCGGAGGGGTGAAGACCCGGAATGTCAAGGTTTTCAGGGCGAAACCCGTCCGGAGGTTCCTCGAAGCACTCTCCCCCCATTTGGCGGCGGCCCGAATTTTCGAGAGAGAAGTCGTCACCGTGGAGGATTTCAGGGAGATTCAGGCGGAGCGGGACGGGCTGGCAAGGGAGTTGGCGGAAACGGAGCAGAAGCTGGCGGAGGCCCGAGAGAAGGTGTCCCGGCTGGAGGCGGCCCTGGCGAAGGCCGAGGATTTCGTGGCGTGGATTCGGGCGAGCTTCCCGAACATCCTCCCCCTTTATGCCTCAATGTCGTCGCAGAGGGGTCCCGAGGGTGAGAAGGAATCCGTCACTAGTAACAGTAGGGTGACCTGTCACGATGTTCCCGAAGACGAGGATTCGGTGGCCCCGAAATAGAGGAAATAATACCGAAACATAGGAGGCCCCCAAGATCTCAAAGATCTGTAACCTACTATGGGTCACTTCGTGACCCTGCGCAGGCCAAGGGGCTTCGCCCCCTGGACCCCGAAAGCGAAAAAACATTCCAAAGCCGGCGGCCAGGGTTAGGGATTGGAAAACAATAAGGTTCTCGGATATATTTTGAGAGGCCTGCATTGGCAAAGAATAACCAATTCCTGAAGAATACCTTATTGCGTTACGAGCCCTTAATTGCGGAATCCATGGGATTTCCTCGTTTTTTCATTTTCTGCCGATTTTCATTTTTTCTGCCACTTCCTCGTTTTTTTGATATGTTCGCAAAACTTCACATTTTTCAACTTTTGACTATTTTCGCGTTTTCTTCTGATTCTCTTGGTTTTCTTGAAAAACTAATGCTTACCTCATAATTGACTATTTTTGCGCTTTTGTCGAATATCTGCGATTTTTCAAAAAAAATTCATTTTCCTTTATTTTTCAAATTTTCAGTGATTTCTCCGGATTTCCTCATTATTCCAAAAAAAAGGGCTGTGGGGGGCGAACGATAAAGTGTCACCACCTGGAAGCATAACGTGTCACTTTTCTGGTCTTTATCGGGAACAAAATCGATTTTTGAGAATTTTCAGGAAGCATATCATGTCACTTTTCCGGATTTCGGAAGGATAACGTGTCATCTTCCGGAAGCCTTGAGTTTGACTCCGTATTAAACAACCGAGGTACTGTCGGAACAGATCGGTCGAAAAACCTCCGTC
>JAPTWQ010000134.1 GCA_028064945.1 Nitrospiraceae bacterium
GCAGGTGGTCGGTTCATGTAACTGCTGTAACTGTAATAGAGTACTCTGCGAAATAGGTGGACAAAGCCCAAGCCAATGTCACATTCATCGGCCGGGGTGGTGAATGATCTCGATCGGATCTTCGATCGTGATGATGTGTCCCTGCTGCGTTTTGTTGAATTCGTTGATGAGGGCCCCCTGGGTTGTCGTTTTTCCCGAGCCGGGCACGCCGACGTAAAGCGTCAGTCCTTTCCGAAAGGAACTCAGACGACGGAACACGTCCGGCAACCCCAGCTCCTCGATCGTCGGCACCGTCCTCGGAAGAATCCGGAGGGCCATCTCCCAGTTGCCCGTTCCCTCTGCGATCGCCTGCCCCCGAACCCTGACGCCCCCGATATCGATCGAGAAGCTCATGCCGTATTTTCTCTGGAGCTCCTGGGGAAAGTTTGGCGTATAGAATTTGTCTTCAACGCTCTGGATCAATCCATTCCTGCGGATCCCGATTCCCGATTTCTTGATGTGGACATCGGTAATGCTTGTATCGTTGAGGTACTTCTGGAGCCATTTGAATGATGCCGCCTCATCGCTGTCCCACGATATAGAAAACAAACTCCACCTCCTTTAACGTACGATCCTATCATGGAGAGACACCTGTCCGGCGTTTTGTCCGACTCTCCGTTAAAAACTCATGAATACTTATTTTTTGTTACCGTTTTTTGAGAGAAAGTGTCCGATCTCCCCCTTGTCTGTCCGAACAGGGTCTTTTTTGTTTGACCATAGCCCTGTCCAAATTTTGGTCATTCTGGGTCCTGTCGGCTCCCATCTTACATTTTCAGCGTGTTATCCACATGCTTTTCCACAAGCATTCCAAGTTGGGGGGGTCGTTCGGCTACCAGGATTCGTCTTCCGTTCTGGCGACAATCGTGCGGTTTCTTCCTGCCCGTTTGGCTCGGTAGAGTGCATCATCGGCCTCCTTGATGGTCTCCGACAAAGTCTTTCCTATCATGATGGGCGCAATGCCGATCGAGACTGTATAGTGAATCGAGGATCCATTGACCAGATGAGTGGCCCCGGCGACTTTTTGCCGGATTTTTTCTGAGATCCAGTACGCATTGGTGACGGACGATGCGACCACGATCCCGAATTCCTCCCCTCCCAGCCTGACTGGCAGATCGTCTCCCACCCTGATGTTTCGAGTGATCAATGTTGCGATATTCTTTATGATTTCGTCGCCGGTCAGGTGCCCATGGACATCGTTAATTTTTTTGAAATGATCGATATCGAGCACGATAAACGTATGATAGAGACCTCGATTCGTGATCAGCCCCTGAACATGCTGGTAAAATTCCTCCAGATACCGTCTGTTGTAAATGCCCGTCATGGGGTCACGGATCGATTCGTTTGTGAGCCGTTCAATGGTCTGCATCTGCCCCAAGAGCTTCCCTATCCGTCCCGCCGCATCCTCCAAAAGCGAAAGCGTTCGTTGTTCCTCGGCCCATCGCGGCGCCACGATCATCGCCACCTTCTGGTTATCCCTTTCGATCGGCACAAGACAGTACTCCTCCGATGGCCTCGATTCCCTGACAAAGTTCTTGTAAGGCATGACTGCAATCTCTTTTCCCTTGTCGCCAAACGCCGTTTTCAGGATTTTTTCCGCCTCCGTCAAGCAGTCGCTGATCTCGAGACAGGAGATCTGTGAGGAAATCTCCGCGATCTTTATCCTCGTTTTGAGGAAGGATCTTTCGTTTTTCGCCTCCATCTCCCGACTCTCGAGGACTCGCCGTAACATGCGCTCTTCCTGATTTTCCGGAGCCCCATGTCCCGCGTCCGTTCCCATCATTTTCAAACGGGAGAGAATCCTTTCCCGCTCTCTCCTGGCAGACCACCGGACGGAGACTGCAACAACTCCGAGAAGAACAACACCCTCGACAAACAGTGGAATAATGGGCCCCATGGCAACTAGCTCATCTCTTTTTCCGGTTTACCGATAAACCATCCCTGGACGTAGCGGATTCCGATGTCGTGGACGATCTCCATAATTTCCCGAGATTCCACCGCTTCGGCGATCACGTGGATTCCCGTTTCCCTCGCCAGTGTCGCGATACTGGCGACGATGGCCTTGTCGATCGTGGCCTTGTTGGTCAATTCCTGGATAAAACTGCCCTCTATCTTGATGTAGTCCACAGGGAAAAGCTTGAGTGACACCAGGGATGAAAACCCGGACCCGAAGTCGTCCAGTGCGATGCCCACGCCCAGCGTTTTCATTTCCCTGACAAATTTTTCCAGAACGGCGGCATTGCGGATGGTCTCCCGTTCCGTGATTTCAAAGACAACATTTTTTGGATTGATTTTTGAATTTCTCAGCATCGCCTTGATGTTGGACACATGCGGCGCCAGAAGCATGGATTTGGGGGACATATTCAGGAAGAGCTTCCCGTCGAATCCTTTTTCAATGACCTTTGCGAAAGCCTTTTCCATGACAATCAGATCAAGCTGCGAGACGATTCCGCTGCCCTCGGCCACATCGATCACCTCGTTGGCGGGGATGATGCGCCCCTCGAACGGGATGCGCATCAACACTTCGTATGCGATCGGC
>JAPTWQ010000128.1 GCA_028064945.1 Nitrospiraceae bacterium
TTTTCCGCGAACGCCTCCCGACGTCCGAGCAGGTCGCCTTGATCGATGGAAACCGAAAAGGAGCGCACAGGAAAGACGGGCCCGCGGGGTGTGTCGATCCGGACAGTCAGGTTGTCAACCTTGAGAAGGGGAGAACACAGGTTGTCCATCATCCGGATGTCTCCCGGTAAATGGCCTTGTAGGGAGCCATTTCCGTGACAGCCACCTGGTCGAGCTGAACAGTCGAATCCGTCCGACTGGACATGATTTCCTTCAGACGCGTATAGAGGAAAAAGGCCACCTGCTCGGACGTCGGGAGGCGTTCGCGGAAAAAGGGATGATCGTTCAGGTGAGAGTGGTCAAGTTCTTTTATGAGAGGGCCCAGAAGGGTTTCGGCCTCATGAAAGTCCAGCGCCATTCCGAGAGGATCCAGTCCCTGAGATGACCACGCCACCTCCACGGTCCAGTTGTGTCCGTGAAGCTTGGAGCAAAGGCCGGGGTAACCGGGAAGGATATGGCTGGCGGCAAACGTTGCCGTCACGGATATCAGAAACACAGACAAACCCTTTTTTCAAACAAGCAAGACCTCCCTGGCAATGCGAATGCCGCAACATTTCATTGAAGATGATTTTACACGATTGGGTGCCCTGTTGGGGAGAGTCATCCGGGTGAGGGGAATCGGGAGTCCGCGAATTTTAATCGTTTACCGAGGATAATTGTTCAAAAGAAGAGAAGACCAGAAGCACTTGAAAGAAAAAAAAATTATGCTATTCTTTTCGGACTTCCATAGAACTTATTTCGAAGCTCCTCTTGATCGACATCCATCCCTGGAGAGGCGGTTTTTTGCCTGAAGAGGGATCGTTCATGCTAATTCCCGATGCCTCGTGCATTTTTGGCCCCGTCAATCGGCCGATGGGAAGGGGGATTCTTGTATCCTGACGGTATAAACATGCTGGAGGTAATGCGCAGCGCCCCCGCCTGGAGAAAGGCTTTCGGGGAGACCGGCACGAGATCGTCGAATTTTTTATTCGTATCTTTTTTCTTTCTTTTTCTGCTTCTGACGCCACAAAAGTCCCGGGCAACGTCCTTCAACGATTTTATCATTTATCCTTATGAAACTCCTGAGCAGGGTGAAATCAGTCTTGGAACCTGGCAAAGCGTTCTCCTTCCGTCCAAATCGGGGGAAGCGGCCTTCAATCATTCCGAATATAACCAGGACATCCTTTTTTCAACGTATGTTCTGGAATTCGGCGTAACGGACTGGTGGACTCTGGGCACCTATGTCGACTTCATGTCGGGGGCCGGGCAAGGTTATTCTTATCTGCAGACCCGGGCCATCACCTCCCGGATCCGATTCCCGCGCATCCCGGATTTTATTGATCCGGCGATCCAGATTGAATACTGGGTCCCGACAGGGGCCGCAAACAACCCGTCTTTTCTTGACCTAATCCTGATCGGGGAGAAAAAGGTCGGACGTTTTGTTTTTGATATCAATTCAAGCTTCTTCTTCGAGACGGCGAATCCGGGGGGAGCGGCCGAGGGAATACCGCCGGATATGGAGTATGCCGGCGGCCTTTATTATCTCCTGGCGGACAATGTGAACTTTGGAGTCGAAGCGTTCGGAGCTCTGGGGCCGGTCACCGCCATGCTTCCATTCGGAGGACCGGTTGGTTCGGCCAATATCCAGCAAAACTATATTTTCCAGTCCTGGAACTTTGCCATCGGCGATCATATTGACTGGAACGTTGGTGTGGGAACCGGACTGACCCAGGCCAGCGCTCCTTTTGTGTTCAAGACGATCTTCGAATACCACTTCAAGCCCTTCGGAAGCCAGGAAGAAGGAGAACAGTACAAGGAAGAACAAAATATTCATTGAAAAATGCCGGCCGTTTTTGGAGAGGGAGGATGACGGGGCAGGGAACCTGTGTTAAATTGGACAAATGATGTTTCCAGAAATCGCAGAAGAATGTTCGTTGGAGCCGGCAAACAGATGATCTGTCCGGCGATACCCCCTTTTCCGCCCCTCAGGGCCTTGTTTCTTGTCGGAAGCCTTTTCAGTCTTTTCTTGTTTCAGGGGTGTTCGGAAAAAACCGCCTCCCGCATCCCTGTCTTGTCCCTGCCTCCCTCTTCGGGGTTCCGCATTGTCCAGCCCTTGCCCCCTGCACCTTCTGGGAACCAGGATTCCAATTCAAAAAAATCGGAATACATCGGTCTTCTTTTTTCCATCGCCCGTCCGGATCCGGGGCATGTCATTGCCGTTGGAGCCCAGTCCATTATCTGGCGGATCGATGAGGCGTCCGGCAAGTGGAAAAAAGTTCCTTCCCCGGTCAAATCCGAATTCTATCGGGTGATTTTTCCGGACCCCCGGCATGGATGGATTGCAGGGGATTCGGGAACCCTTCTTTTTTCTCAGGATGAAGGAATGTCCTGGTCCGTGGTCCCAACGCCGGTGCACGATAGATTTCTGGAGGATATTGATTTTCCGGATCCCTTGCATGGTTTCATTGTCGGGGAACGGGGAACCTTTCTGAAAACCCGGGACGGAGGCCATTCATGGTCCAAAATATCCCTTCCGACAACCCAGAATCTCTATGCCGTCCATTTTCTTGATCGCCGGGAAGGGTGGGTTGCGGGTTGGCACCAGACTCTGTTTTCGACGCACGATGGAGGACGGACCTGGTCTCCCGTTACTCTGGCCGTTCCTCGTGTCACCCGGCAAAAACCATCCTTCAATGCCATCTGGGGCAACCAAAAAGATCTGCTTGTCGCGGGAGATCATGGTCTGGTCTATTTTTCCTCTGACAAGGGGGAGTCTTTTCAGAGGATTTCTCTTCCGGTCGAGACCGATTTGTATGGGGTTTGTCAGACGGGAAGCGGAACAATCATCCTCGTCGGGGAAAAAGGTGCGCTCTGGAGTCTGGACGAAAAGGGGAAAAAGATTCGATCCGTTTTGCCTTCTTTTCCCGAAGCCGACTTTCTGGGAGTTTCCTGCGGTGCCCTCCATTTTCGTGCGGCAGGTTCGCCAGATGTCATCCTTTTGCCTGGTTAGGGACCTGAGATATTCCGAAGGGTTTCTTCCCCGGTTTCTATCGCTTCCTTGAGGTCTTCCGGTCGCGGCAGTCTTTGCATATGCCGTAAATCTCCAGTTTATGGGAGACGATGGTGAAGTTTTTTTCTTCGGCGGCCAGATCCTGCAAATGCTCGATCACAGGTTGTCCGAATTCAACAACCGTCCCGCATTCAATGCAAATGAGATGATCATGGTGGGTAGAGTTTTTGACTTCATAGCGGCTGAATTCATCGTTGAACCGGTGCTCTTCAACGAGACCTTTTTCTTTGAGAATATGGAGAGTCCGGTAGATTGTGGCCAACCCGATTCGGGGATTTTTTTCTCTGACCAGAAGGTAAAGCTCTTCCGCACTGATATGTTTTCCGCTCTGAAACAGAGTGCCGGCGATCATCAACCTCTGGGGGGTGACCTGGATACCGGAATCCCGGAACCTGTTTGCCAGGCTGGTTTCGTCTGATGGGTCCTGAAAGGAAGACATTTCCCACCTTTCTTGGGTTATAAGTCATGCAGTCTAGAGAGAGGCATCCGTGACCGGAAAACGAAAAGTCAGTTTCAAACCGGAAGAAATGCGAAAGACGTCCAGGGTGTTCAAATAGAGACATTTTACTAGGACGTTCAGATTCAGGCAACTTTTATCCCCTCCCGGGCAATTGATGTTCCACCGGGATTTCAGGGGGCTTTTGCATTTGAAGCAAAATTTTTGGTAACATCTATTTTTACTTTTTCAGTTCAGGCTCAAGTCCTTTTGATGGCGATTTGGTTTCAAATTAAGAGAAGGTGGAAAGACGATGTCTCAGTTTGCGGTTGTCCGGACAGGCGGGAAAATGTATCGCGTGGCGCCCGGGCAGGTGTTGGTTGTGGAACGTGTTCCCGGCGATGGAGAGTTTACGCTCGGGGATGTTCTGATGGTTTCTGACGAACAGGGAACTCTTTTTGCCGAGGGCAACAAGGTTCTCCCGGTCACGGTGAAAGCGCGGATTCTTCGCCAGGAACGGGATACGAAAATCATCGTGTTCAAGAAGAAAAAACGCAAGAACTACAGGCGCAAGCAAGGCCACAGGCAAGACGTTTCCCGGATTCAGATTCTTGAAATTGTCCGGACGGCCTGAAAAGTTTGATGTATCTTTTTACCGGCTGGTGTCGGAAGAGCCAGCGGGAATAATCGGATAAGAGAACGGAGACAGTAGCATGGCACACAAGAAAGGGGTGGGGTCCACCCGGAACGGTCGAGACAGTGAATCGAAGCGTCTGGGAGTCAAACGTCATGACGGACAGCAGGTTCTGGCGGGGAACATCCTTGTTCGTCAGAGAGGAACCCAGTTCTATCCCGGAGACAACGTCGGGATGGGGCGGGATTACACGCTTTTTGCCAAAGAAACAGGCACTGTCAAGTTTTCGAGCTGGGGACGCGACAGAAAGAAAATTCACATCATTCCCCTTTCGACGGAAGCAATTTCGACAAACTGACGACTTTTATGGAACAGGACGGTCATGCCCCAGTTTGTCGATGAAGCCCGGATAGCAATTGAGTCCGGTAAAGGTGGGCATGGCTGTGTGTCGTTCCGCCGTGAAAAATATGTTCCCCGTGGAGGACCGGACGGAGGAGATGGAGGCAGGGGTGGGGATGTTGTGTTTGTTGGAACTCACCGCAAGTCGACCCTTCTGGATTTCAAGCACCGGACGATCCTGAAAGCCCAACCCGGGGAGGCTGGCCGCGGAAAAAAGCAGCATGGTTCCAATGGGCGGTCTCTTGTCCTCGAAGTTCCTCTCGGTACCCAAATTCTGGATGAAGAGACGGGAGAGCTTCTCTACGACCTGACCCAGCCGGATGCCCGGATTGTCGTGGCGAAAGGTGGCAGGGGGGGACGCGGGAATGTGCATTTTGCCACGGCAACCCGCCAGACCCCGGATTTTGCTGAGCCAGGGGGAGAGTCCCAGTCATTCCGGATTCGTCTCGAACTGAAAGTGATGGCCCGAGTCGGACTGGTCGGTTTTCCCAATGCGGGAAAATCGACGTTCCTGTCCAGAGTCACGAAAGCCCACCCGCGCATTGCTTCCTACCCCTTTACCACATTGCACCCCCATCTCGGGGTTCTCCTTTTGGGGAATCCTCCGGACGAACGGGAAATTGTGATTGCAGATCTTCCCGGACTGATTGAAGGCGCCCATGAAGGAAAAGGATTGGGTATCCAGTTTCTGAAGCATGTGGAACGGACGGAAATTTTGCTGCATTTTGTGGATCTGTCTGCGGAAAATACGCACAGTCCCACAGAAGCCTATCAGATCGTTCGTAACGAAATGCTGGCTTTTAACAAGGATTTGGCCAGGAAACCGGAAATCCTCGTCGGGACCAAAAAAGATTCGGCGGATCCCGACAGACTCGCGGAGCTTGGGGCTTTTCTTGCCCGGGAAGGACGGCCCAAACTTTTTCTGTCTTCCCATACGGGGGAAGGTCTTCCGGACCTTCTCTCTGTTTTGTCGGAAACGCTGCCTTCTTCCCCTGCCCCATCGCATGTCCCGGACGACCAGGAAATGGAGGCAAACCGGAAAGAAGCCGGAACACCGCCCAGATGAAGTCGGAGGAAATGAGGTCCCGGTCAGACATCCTCTCTTCCACCCGGACGCTGGTTCTGAAAGTTGGCAGCACGGTTCTCGCTTCACCGCAAGCGGGTGTCAATATGCGGGTTTTGGGGGTCATTGCCCGTCAGGTGGCGTGGCTTCGGGCAAGAGGGATACGTGTTGTCATCGTTTCAAGTGGTGCGATCGCGGCCGGTCGGATGAAGCTTGATTTCGGTAAAAAGCCATTGACCCTGGCCATGAAGCAGGCGGCAGCCTCTGTTGGACAAAGCCGGCTTATGTGGGGTTACGAAAGAGCGTTTTCCCCCCATCGGCTGATGGTATCCCAGGTTCTCCTGACCCCCCGTGACGTTGTTCGAAGAAGTCGGTTCACCAATCTGGAAAGAACCCTCGAAACCCTCCTCGCACTGGGCGTCGTTCCGGTTGTGAACGAAAATGATTCCGTTGCCACCGAGGAGATCCGGTTTGGGGATAACGATCGGCTTTCCGCACTGGTGTCCGGGACCGTCAAGGCGGATTTTCTTCTCATCCTTTCGGATGTCGATGGCCTGTATACGTCCGATCCCTCCAGAAATCCAAATGCAACACCGATTCCGTATGTGGAAAAGGTGACATCCGATATCGAAAGCCTGGCCGGGATTTCCCGGTCGGGGTTGGGTACAGGGGGGATGGCTTCCAAAGTTCTGACGGCCCGTTGGGCGAACCGGTGGGGTCTTCCGGTCGGGATCGTGAATGGACGCAAGGGAGCTCCGGTTGAACGCTTTTTTGAGGGCGGGGGCACACTTTTTTTTGCCAGAAAAAAACTCTGGGCGGCCAAAAAAGTCTGGATTGGATTTTTTTCCGAACCATCCGGCACTCTTGTCCTGGACGAAGGGGCAATGAAAGCCATTTCTCATGGGAAATCCAGCCTTCTGGCCGGTGGAATTTCCTGTCATGAAGGAGTTTTTGAGGGTGGGGAAGTTGTCCGCCTTTTGTCTGCGACCGGTCACGAGATCGGGCGGGGGGTCTGCCGGATTTCTTCTTCCGAAGTCGCTCTCTGGACACGCCAGAAGACGACAGGAGAAAGGCCTCTAGACTCCTGGCCGTTGGCTGTTCACAGGAACACGATGGTCCTTTGGGAAAGGGAAGAGGAGTAAAGCGTTATGGATCGGCTTTATGAAAGGAAAGGCCTGGAAGACATTCTTCGGGATGCCCGTCAGTCTTTCTATCGGACACAGGTTTTAAAACCCAGGGAAAAAAACGCGGTCTTGCTCCGGCTTTCTTTGCTGCTCCAGAAGGAAAAAGATCATGTTTGTCATGAAAACCGGATAGAGTATGCAAAAGCGCTTGAAAAAGGACTCGATCCGGCCCTGTGCGACCGGTTGCTCCTCACGGAAAACCGCTATGCCCAGATGATCCAGGGGCTCCGTGACGTTGCCTCTTTACCGGATCCCGTGGGACGGTCGGTCGACCGCTGGACAAATGCCGATGGTCTTTTGATCGAAAAAGTCCGGGTCCCGCTCGGGGTTATCGGAGTGGTTTATGAATCTCGTCCCAATGTCACGGTGGAAGTCTTTTCTCTTTGTCTCAAGGCGGGCTGCGCTGTTGTGTTGCGGGGAGGTTCGGAAGCCCTGTCCTCCAATCAGGTCCTCGTCAATATGATCAGACAGGCGCTTAAGGAGGAAGGAATTCCGGAAGGTGCGGCTTCTTTTCTTCCCTGGCCCGACAGGCAGGCGGTGCTCGACCTTTTGTCGATGAACGGCCTTGACGTTGTGATCCCCCGGGGTGGAGCCGGTTTGATGAAACTTGTGAATGAACATGCCCGGGTTCCGGTTCTGAAACACGATCAGGGGATCTGCCATATCTACGTCGGAGCGTCGGCGGATCCCGAAAAAGCCCTGGCTGTTGTCGTCAACGCCAAGACAAACCGGCCTTCGACGTGCAACGCAATGGAGACATTACTGGTGCATTCCTCTCACAGTCAGGCCCTGTTGCCAGAGATTGTCGAAGCGTTGAGGGAAAAAGAAGTCCTTGTGTATGGGTGTCCCGAAACAAGAAAGCTCGGGGAAGGGATTCTTCCGGCTTCCCCGGACACATACCGGACAGAGTTTCTGTCTCTTGCGCTCAATATCCGCCAGGTTGACTCACTCGACGAGGCTCTCGTGCATATCCGGGAGTACGGGTCCGGTCATACGGAAGCGATCTTGACCCGGGATCTTGAAGAAGCCGATCGTTTCCAGCTGGAGGTCGACTCCTCTTGCGTGATGGTCAATGCCTCAACCCGCCTTCATGACGGTTTTGCCTTTGGATTGGGGGCAGAAGTGGGGATCAGCACCTCCCGGGTCCATGCCCGTGGAACGATGGGTCTGCCGGAGTTGACCACGACAAAATATCTTGTCCGTGGAGATGGGCATCTCCGCAAGCCCTGAGTCCGGGGAGACGTGACAGTGAAGTTGCCCAGGACAGCTCTTTTCGGAGGAGCGTTCAACCCCGTCCATCAGGGACATCTTGCCCTGGCGCACTATCTGACGAACAGGATGGCTCTCGACAGGATCGTTTTTGTTCCTGTTGGCAAACCGGCCCATCGCAGCCTGCCGGACGATCCCGGATGTCACGAAAGATTGAGAATGCTTGAAAAAGCAATCTCCGGAGAACCTCGCTGGCATCTTTCCGATTACGAATGCCGGTCCGGGGAAATTTCCTACACGGTCAGGACTGTGGAGGCACTCTTTCCGGAGGAAAGGCCATGGCTTATTCTGGGTTCGGACGCGTTTCTCGGGCTAGACAAATGGTTTGAAACCGGACGGCTTTTGTCCAGGGTCCATCTTCTTGTGGCCTTTCGTCCCGGCGATACGCTCAGGAGGATCACCTCCGGCTTTGAGCGACTGATCCCCTTCGGCCTCGGTCCTGTCGCTCTTCCGGATCCTGCTTCTCCAGGCCGGGCGGATGTTGTCATTCAAAGATCGAGAAATGGAAAAATCGAAACCTTTATTGGTTTTGTGCGACCGGGAACGCCAGATGTCTCCTCTTCCCGGACAAGGGACGCTCTCCGGAAGGGAGAGGTCCCGGATGAGTTCTTGCCAGCCACGGTCAAATCCTATATCGTTGAGAAAGGATTGTATGGATTTTCATCAGACTGAACAATCCGGACATGGTCCGGTTTCTGAGACGGACAGTTTTCACCTTCCATCCCGGGAGTGCCTTCTGCAAAAGGAAACGGCTCCCCAAAAGGAAACGGACTTCGAAACCCGAGATCGCGCGGAGCAAATGGCCCGGTTCCTTCAGGAAAAGAAAGGACGGACCATCTGGATCCTGGCTCCGGGGGAAGCCTGTGCCTATGCCGATTTTCTGATTATGGCAGATGTGGAACACGAACGGCATCGTGACGCTGTCCTTGAAATGCTGGACCGCCAGTTTTCAAAAAGGGGAGAGCCCTTCCGGGCAGAAAAAGGACATTTCTGGACTCTTGTCGATTTCGGGTCCGTCGTCATCCATCTTTTCCTGAATAGCGGCCGATCTCTTTACAGGCTGGAGGACTTGTTCCCCACGGCGCCTCTCCTTGTCCTTGATGAAACAGGTCGCCTTGAAACCCTCGCTCCCGAACACAGACCCATCCCGGAATTCACGGAGAATATTTCCCGGAGACTGCCACCGCCTCTTCGGCACCCGAGCGTCTGATGACCCGTTTTCTCCTCCTGGCCCTTCTCTTATCGCTTGTTTTCGTCGTGAAGCTTTTCGAGTGGAACCCGGGATCCGTCACATTTCAGTATCTTCCAGGACATGCCGTCGAGATTCCCGAAGTGGCCCTTTTTGTCCTCTCCCTTGGCCTGGGCGCGGGTTTTGTGATGATCGTCCACGGGACGGGGGATTTCTTAAGATGGTTAAGAAATCTGGACGAAGCCCGGGAGGAAAAGCGCGAAGAAAAAGTGACCGCTCTCTGGAAAAAAGTCCGCGAGGAACTGAACCGCTCTCATGTGCCCCAGGCGATTTCCCTGCTGGAAAGACTGGTTTCTCTTTACCCGAATCACCTGGAAGCCCTGCTTCTCCTTGGAAATCTTCGTCGTTTGACGGGAGATGCAACCGGCGCCATCCGGCTTCACCGGAGAGCGCGCGTTTTTGACGAAGAGGATGTCCGGCTTGTCATCGCCCTTTGTGAAGACTATCGCCAGGCAGGTCGTCTGGATGACGAAATAGCGATTCTTTCAGAATATTTTCACAAAAAAGAAGGTCGGAACATTGACGTTCTGGGAAGGTACCGGGATCGCCTCGTTTCCCGCCAGAAATGGGAGGAAGCGCTGGCCGTCCAGTCTGTCCTTTCCCGTTCGTTCGGAAAAGGGGAAAGACGGGACCTCGAGGTTTCGTACCTTGTTGGCATTCGTTATGAAACAGGACGCCACCACCTCGAGCATGCGGAAACGGAATTGGCGAGACGCTCTTTCCGTGGGGCGTTAAAAATCGACCCTCTGTTTTCCCCGGCCAGGATCGGGCTCGCCGAAGCGCAATCCCGCGAGGGAAGGGTGTCGGAAGCTCTGACGACGCTGGAGGAAGGTTTTCAGAGGGACCGGGATCCGGTTTATCTCTATCTTCTTGAAGAAATGGCCCTGGAAGCGGGATCTCCCGAGCGGATCCTGACGCCATTCGAGAGAGCCGTCCTTTCCGATCCGCAGAACTCCTCTCTTCTTTATGCCCAGGCAAGATTATATGATCGGCTGATGATGGTCGACCTTGCCCTTGATCGTCTGGAGTCCCTGGAAGGGAGAGAAAACTGGGAAGGTGAGTTCTACCGCCTGCTGGGAGATTTGTATCTCCGGAACAAGGATCGGGTGAACGCTCTGGAAGCCTTCCAGAAGGGGGCTCGTGCCGAAAATCACCCCGGCCGTCTCTATTGCCGCTTCTGCGGCCAACGGTATCTCCAATGGACTGGCAAATGTCTCTCCTGCCACCGTTGGGGGGCGCTGACCCTTCACCCGGGGTATGTTCAGGCCCACTCCATCCCGGATCACCCCCCAGAGGAACGCAATGCGGGAGGAAGCTCTCTTTCCGATCCGACCATCGATGCCTATTCGCTGGGCCAGTCCAGCTGATCCCTCTTTCTTCCATGCGGTCCGGGTTTTCTCGCTGCAGGGTTTCACCGTGAGTCTTTTCGGGTTGTCATGCCCCTTATGCCGAGCCTTTGTGCGAACCGGTACTCCATTGTGTATCCGTTGTCTTGCAACTTTCGAGCGGGAGACACGTCATTGCCCCGATGAACGGGCCAACGTCGACGACTATATTGTTCAAGGGATGTTTCGCTATGAAGGGATCGCCCGGGAGATGTTCGGGCTGGCAAAATTCGGCGGAAACCGGGCATTGGCCGATTTCCTGATCGAACGGGGAATCATGCGCTTGGCCTATCCTTCTGACGTCCATCTGTGGGTCCCCGTCCCACCTGAAAGAACCAGGCTTCTTGTCCGGGGGTTCAGTCTCCCGGACCGGATGGCCTGGCGGATCGGGATGCTGACCGGTATCCCCTGTGCCATTGACGGATCCTCCCTTCACGCCGAAAAAGAACAAAAAAAACTCGACCGGCCCGGCAGACTTTCGGAACGTCTGCATCGGGAATGGTCCGGGGGTCGATTTTCTCCTCATCACAGATCCGGTGTGGCCATTCTTGACGATCTGGTCACGACGGGGGGAACCATTCGCTCCTTTGCCACCTTCCTCCGGAAGAAAGGAGCCCGGATTGTTCGGGCCATCACTCTGTTCGACGCTCCATTGCGTGTCGAAAGGGAGAGTTGATTGGAAGGATCAAGACAGAATTTCAAATCTTCCGGAAACTCTCCGGAAACCCTCTTTGAAGAGGAAAAACAGGAAATCCGCGTTCTGCTGGACCGTCTGTCCCGGACTCTTCCCGGTTTCGTGGCGCGTCCGGGACAAAGGGCCATGATTGCCGAAGTCGCCCGCACTTTCTCACGATGCAGGGAAGAAGGAGAGGCTTTCAGAGAGGGCCGGAACCTGTCCGTGATTCAGGGACCGACCGGAACCGGAAAGACGATGGCCTATCTCCTTGCGGGAATTGTTCTGGCCAGAAGCCGTAAAAAAACGCTTCTGGTCTCTACGGCGACGGTTTCCTTGCAGGAACAGCTTGTGGCAAAAGATATCCCCCTGCTGGCAAGCGTCCTGGACAATCCGCCGGTCTATGAGCTGGCGAAAGGAAGGGGGCGATATCTCTGCGAGCGTAATCTTTTCTCTCTCACGGATCTTCAGGCAGGAACTGCTTTCTGGAAACACCCCCCTTCCTCTCTGGAGATTGATTTGCTGGACCGTCTCCGGAAGGATTTTCCCGACACATGGGATGGGGACAGGGACCATCTGCCCGTGTCCGTTCCGGATTCGCTCTGGTCTCTCATCCAGAACCAGGGGACAAGTTGCACGGGCAAAAGA
>JAPTWQ010000115.1 GCA_028064945.1 Nitrospiraceae bacterium
CAGGTCTACCAGGTGGCCGGAAAGGTGGTGCGTCATGCGGGAGCGCTTCTTCTGAAGGTGGCGGACGATCTCCTGCCCTTCTTTCAAGCGCTTCGGGAACGAAGCTATCGGCTGATGTGCCAGCAACAAGTCACATGACGGAAGTGGCGGCTCTGTTTTCGACGATAAAGCCCCGATCCCACGAAAGACAGGAGGCTTGCGTGCAGAGAGCGCCTTAGAACCGTTCAAAGGCGGGAGGGGGGACGAATTTCACCCCCCATCCGGAGACAATCAGGGGGTCAGGAAGGAAATCCCGTTCGAAAAATCTGGATTTCCTCTCTGCACCCTTCCTGTGAGGGTCGCACGCAAATTCAATTTCGGTTTTTGGGTTCAATGGGAATTATTGGCGAGTATATTGCTAGAATCTACGATGAGGTTAAACAACGTCCCCAGTTTATTGTGGACAAGCGCATTAACTTTGAGGATTGAAGATGAAATTTGTCGTTGTTGGAGGGGCTGGTTTTATCGGTAGCTATGTTGTTGGTGGATTGCTAGGCTCCTGCAGGGCAAACCAGTTGATTGTGTATGATAATTTTACTTCTGGACAACATTGGCATTTAAAAGATTATCTCGGTGACTCTCGCCTAGCTATCTTGGAACATGATATTTATGATGCAGAAATTTTTGATGCGATTTCTGGAGCAGACGTTACTATCCATTTGGCGGCAAATCCCGATATTGCAAAAGCTTCTACTGAACCAGATATCGATTTTCGACAGGGAACGGCCCTGACGCAAATCGTCCTCGAAGCGATGCGAAGAGGAAAATGCTCCAGACTCTTATATGCATCGGGGTCGGGAGTGTATGGAGACACAGGAACTCAATGGGTTCGCGAGGATTATGCCCCAATGGAGCCGATTTCAACCTACGGGGCAAGTAAACTTGCTTGTGAAGCCCTTATTTCAAGCTACTGTCATATGTTCGGCTTCAAAGCGTCCTGCTTCCGCTTCGGTAACGTTGTTGGTGGACGACAAACACATGGCGTAGCATATGATTTTCTCGGAAAGTTAAGTACCAACAGTACTTTTCTCGAAATTCTGGGTGATGGATCACAAAGCAAACCCTACGTGTATGTGGATGATGTCGTGACGGCAATTTTTCTGGCACTTGATCGCCAAGAAAAGTCCTTCGATGTATACAACGTTGCACCTAATGACTTTATAACCGTTAAGGAAATCGCCGAGATTGTTCTCGAAAAACTGAATATTTCTCCGTCCGAATGCGAGTTGCGATTTGGCAGAGAGAATCGGGGATGGAAGGGTGACGTTCCTATCGTACGACTGATCACCGACAAGATCCGCTCCATGGGTTGGGATAATACTTATAGTTCAAGTGGAGCCATTCACCGTTCAGTAGAGGCCATGATGTCCAATATAGAGTACCTGTATAAGCATGCTTGACCTTCTCATTGTCACTGGTGCCAGCCGTGGTATCGGAGCGAGCATCGCCGCCGAATGTTCAAAGATAACAAGGAACCTCATCCTTATCGCTTCATCAGATGCAATCCAGAATATGCATGTCGAAAATCCTGATTGTCAGGTCAATTTACTTAACCCAGCTTTCGATTTACCTTAAAATAATCAAGACGTGGCAGTGCCTTACATGTTTCAATTGTCGTTTTTATGTACTGGAAGCCGAAGACGTTCCGGGAGCCTCCTTCTTTTCGGGGCGGAAGCGGGAGACGACCCGGCGAAGAAGGCCCTTGATGCCGAGCTTGTCGAGGATGCCCCGGTGTTCCGGTTCGGGGTCGAGGTCATCCGGATGCGATAGTCGAAGCCGGTGTGGGGATCCCGGCCCGCGACGGTGGTTCGGCAAAGGGTGCCGAAGAGAGAGCGGATCGTTTTCCAGGAACGGGTCTCGCCTTTTGCACGGAGCCGGTGCTCGATGTTCGAGAGAAAGAAGTAGGCCAGGATCGAGACGAAAAGGTGGGCCATGCAGCGGTCGGCCTTCTGGTGGAAGACGGGGCGGAGGCCGAGATCGCTCTTGAGATCCCGAAAGACGCCTTCCACCTCGGTCAGGGTCGTGTAGAGGGACCAGATGTCCCGGCTGGTCCTGTCGGCGTGGCTGGTCTCGATGACGTAGGTGCCGGTGAGGAGGTTCCCCTCCTCCCTTTTCGCGTTCAGGGTCCAGACGAGATCGACGATCCGGGGGGGCGTGGTCCCCTTCGCCTCCGTCTTTTTCCGGCCTTTCCCGGGCTTTTTTGCCTCCGGCTCTTGCGGCGGCGGATTTTCTTCGACGACGGGCGTGACGGTGTAGTATTTGGCGACGGAGGGGAAGCGGGCGAGGATCTTCCCGATCCGGCGGGAGACGACGTCGGGACGCACGCAAGAGCCTTTTCGGACGGAGCTTCTGAGCCCCTCGAGGGCGCTCGCGAAGCGGGTCTCCTTGAGGGCGTCCATGGCGTCCTCCTTGGCCTTTCTGGCCGCGGAGAGGACCAGGACGCGGGCGACCGGGTCGCCCGGCGGGGGAGCCGGTCCGGGCGCGGAAGCCTCGTCCGGGACGAGGAGCTTGTGGAGCCAGACGCCCTCATGGGACCGGTCGGGATGGGGGGCGAACCACTCGAAGGTCTCGCGGGCCTTTTCGAAGAGGGCCGCGTACTCCTTCTCCACGGGACGGCGTTCCACCACGCAGTAGTGATAGCCGCGCGCCTTCATGAGGGCGATGTTCTCCCGGGTGGCGATGCCCCGGTCCATGACCAGGGTGGGCTTCGGGGCTCCGGGGAAGACGGAGAGGGTCTCGAGGCGGTCGAGGGCCACGGGCAGGGTCTCGGGTTCCGACTGGTTGCCGGGACCGATCCGGGACGCCACGGGGAAGCCCCGGGAGTCCACGACCAGAGAGAAGCTGATGAGGGGGCAGCCGGAGCGCTTCTCCTTGGAGTGGCCCCTCTGGGCCAGGTCGTTCCCTTTCGCCGCCCCTTCGAGATAGACGTTGGAGAGGTCGTAGAGGAAGACGAGGGAGTCGGCCGGAAACAGGGTCCGAGTGGTCGCGACCAGGGCCGCCTCGATCGTCTCCTTCTTTGCGAGGAGACGGTCGGAGATCCCGTAAAGGGCATCGGGACCGACGTTGAGGCGGTCCGTGGCTTCCAGGAGCTCTCCCAGGGCCGTCTTCTCCTTCATCCAGAGGTAGGTGGCCCGCTCGCTTCCCGGAGCCACGAGGCGACCGACCACCAGGGCGCAGGCCAGGGCCTGCTCCTTGGGGGTGAAGCCGGCCCGGGCGAGAACGGAGGGGACGTCCAGCTGCTCCCAGGCGTCGAGGGACAGGATCTCCGGGCCCATGGAGCGGATCTCCTCCGTCCGGAGGGAGTTGGGGTCGAGGGCGGCCCGGCCGGTGGGGCGGGGAACGGGGGGCTTGGGCTTCTTCCCGGGGGGCAGGTCCCCCCGCAGGGCCGCCTCGACGAGGGCCACGAGCTCCGGATCGGGATCGAGGGCCAGCCCGGGGATCCCCGTCTTCGGAGAGGGTCCCCCCTCGATCCTTTCCCGGAACAGGGCTTCGAGCTCCTTGATGCGGCGGGGCTCGAGATCGAGCCGGCCGAGCGAGAAGAGGATCTTTGTGCGGGGGCCCTTCTCGGTCTGGACGGTTTCGACGAGCTGGTGGCCGATGTAGTCCTTTCCGGTCTTCCTGTTGTTGGCTTTGCAGGTGCGGATGAACATTTTTCCTCCGTGAAGGCCGAAGAGGCCTGAAAACAAAGGCGCATGAAGGGAATGAGAGAGCTTGGCGTCCTGTCAGTGAGTGTAACCGAAGGAAACGACTATGTTAATTCTAATTCGCATTCAAGATAGCACTAATCCAAGGCCAGTTTGTCAGACTTCGTATCGACGATCGGTTGGCGGCCATCTTGGTCAATCCGGTTTCAGCTTGCAGAATCGCGCTTTTGAGGGAATCGAAGACGCGATTCGCGAAATGGTCCCGGCGGAGGATGTTCCAGAGCAGTTCCACCGGGTTCAGTTCCGGAGAATACGGGGGCAAATAGATCAGATGCATCCTCTCCGGAATGTTCAACCCCTTGGCTTTGTGGGACGAGGCGCCGTCCGTGATCATAACCAGAAAATCGTCCGGATGGGCCTTCCGGACCTGGTCCAGAAAACGGTTCATGCTTTCCGTATTCATCTTTTCTGCCGTCATGAAGTCGAGCGCCCCATCCTGGGGGCTTACAGCGGCATATTCATACACGTATTCCCGCACCAAGGCCAGCGGAACAACCGGACGGAGCGGAGCCGGCGCCCAACAGGACCGGGGATCGGTCATCCGTCCAAAACGAGCCTCGTCCTGAAAAAGAAGACGGACCGGACAGTCCTCCGGTCTTGTCAGGACGGTGGCCGCCAGAGTTTCAGGGAGTTTTTTTTAAACTCCTCCTGGTCCTCCGGTCGACTCTTGGGATGCTTGGTGTCCGGACTGACCTTCCGCCATCCATGCCGGGAGAGAAGCCGGTATGTGGTCGAGAGAGGAATCTTCCGGCCCAGCGTCTCCTCGAGGGCGGCATGAAGGGGAGGAACCGTGAGCACCCCTCCCTCTTTGGCCTGTTGAAGCCAGGGAGCCAGAAAGGCCCGTTCTTCTTCCGGGCTCATGAGACAATGCCGACGTCCACCCCAGGTCGAGCGGGAGGGCCGATCTTGATCGCGAAAACTTTCTCGGTACCGGAAAAGAGTCCGGGTACTGATTCCCAAAAGAGAGGAAGCCTTCTCTGCTTCCATGTGGCCTTCCGCCATCAGGAGTACGGAGAGAGCCCGTTGCATCTCTTCCACGGTTTTCGCGCTGTTTCGGAGTTCGTTGGCCCGAACAATCTCTTCGTTGGAAAAGGTTGCTTTTCTCGCCATGGCGCACCTCCATGACGAGAGTATACGTTAGTGACATCTTGATTGCAATTTAGAATAAGTACTGAAAAATATAATTATGTACTTTTTGGGGTTTTTCAGAAATTCCGCGAACCACTCTTCAGAAATGCCGGCAAGTTAGGAATTTCGACGGATGGGATTTTTGGGCAAAATGATGAAAAAAATCGAAAGTTAGGTTAAGCTGGATCTTTCCGACTTTGGGGCGGTCCAATACTCGCTTTGTGAATCAATGCCCGGAACCGGGTCGGTCAGGAGCATTGGTATCGTTTTGTGCGGCGCCCAGTTGGGTGCATACGGGGGACTGTTTCAATCCGATCTGATCGAATGGCAAAAACTATACCAGTGAAATGTTCTAGGAAATCTCGCTGTGGTCAAGTCCTGCGCTCAATACATTGACAATGGGGCTAAATTGCGTGCTGTTTTTTTTGCGGGCGGGGGGGCGGCCTATGGATACCCGGAGTTTTCGGGATATGCCCTCTCGAAAGTGGCTGTAGTCCGCTCCGTTGAAAATCTGGCGATGGAATTGGTCTCCAAGGGTGTCGATGCATCTGTGATCGCATTGGCCCCAGGCGCAGTCGCCACGGATATGCTGTCCAAGGTGGTGGCTCACGGCGGTGTCATCAAAACGCGGACAGATATCAGCGAGCCCACTAATTTCGTTCGACGATTCCTCTCGGACGAATTCGATTCCAAGGCATTGAACGGCCGATTCCTTCATGTTCGTGACTCGATCGGCGAGATTGATTTTTCTGGGACCAATAGCAACCTTTTCACCCACATTCCCCAGTTCTCGATGGCGTCATTGCATGAATTTAAGTGACTGACTGTGAATGATTATTTTTACATCTCTCCTGAGTCAAAAGAAAATTATTGAATCACAATATCTTGGTGGCGTAGTCAAGTGGAGACTTCAGAGTTAAGCCCCTCTGGATATGGGCTTTCTGAATTTTCCGGATCAAACCCGTTGTAATAGAAAGCGAGCCTGACCTTGGTCACATTGAGGGCTCCCTTGGTGGTCCACTTGCTGACGTTGATCCTCATGTTGACGGTTCGAAAAAGTCGTTCGATCCGGCTGGTCGTTTTGCCTTGGAGCTTGTTCGTGATTCCTGTGAAAAGGTCATTCTTTGCATTTTCGAGGTAGGAGACGACATGTTTGTACTCCTTTGCCCGACAGTCAGCGATGAGAGCGTCGAGAGACTGTTTCTTGACCTCAACCAGAGCTTGGATTTCCTCGTCCGAGTCGATACCGGAGCGGATTCCCACGATCTCGTAGATCCGGCCCATGACGGACAGCCATTCGGGGCTTTTTCGTTTCACCTTCGCCTTGTGCTACCACAGGGCGAACTTCAGCTGGTGGGGGATATGCCAAAGACAGCGCTGATAGAGAACTTTGACCTTCTCCTTGAGGCCGTCCAGGATGGACGTGTCTCCGTCCGTCACCAGGAAAAAGCTCTTGAACTCTTTGTGCGTCTCGAGGCTCTGTTTGAAAAGGCGGGTCCAATTCCCCTTGTAGGAGCCGATGTCGATGCCGGCCACCCGAATGGTTCCGACTTTCATGTACTGCACCAGGACCTTCAGCTCCTTGTCCCGCTTCTTGATGCCTTTGATGCCGATTCCCGTTCCGTCCGCCTCTCCCCGGGCTTCCCCCTTCGGATCGAGCGAGAACGCGATCTCTTCCCCGGTTTTCTGAACCGCTCTCCAGATCGTCATCTTGTCGATCGCCGCCCCGAAGGTCTTCATGAACGTTTCCGCCACGCAAAAGGTCGTCAGGGCTCCCAGAAGCCCCAGCTTCCGTCGCACCTCCGGTGCGATCCGCTGGTAGGGTTCCAGTCCCAGAAGCGCCCGGCCAATCGAGGTCTATGTGCCGCAAGACGAGCACTGGACCTGCATCTGCCGAAGAGTGATCCACGCATAGGTCGTCAAAACCTCCATCGGCGTTCCCGCCCGGGTCTTCTAGGTGAAACGCTCGACATTCCCACATTTCGGGCACGCGAAGGGTTTCTGCTTCCGCGCCATCACAAGCTCGCCGTACCCGATCAGCGCTTTCTGGATGAAGTCCACCAGAATCTTCGGAAGAAGATACGTAAAGGCCTTCAGCAACGTCGTCAGAGTCACATCGGGCACCTTGACCTTGAATTGACAGTCAAACGTGATCGTGAGATCTTTTTCTCGTGGGGTCAATCCCATAACGCCCTCTCTTGGTTTGGTGAATGTTTTGGACGAACATTCAAACCATAGCCAGAAGGGCGTTTTTATTTCAAGACCTTGTCCCAGGTTTCCACATTTCTACACTACCTTTCAATTTGTACAAGATGATCGCCTTGATAAGGGGGGAGAAACTGCGCGAAGATGCAAGCGGATCTGGCGGCGCCCAAGGACTCATGCTTTTTATCCTCAGGATTTTCGATTACCTGTTTGAAAGATTCAACGTTGATAACTCCCCATTTGGATGGCAACTTATGATGATCGCAGAAAATCCTTCAGAAAAAACCGGGAGCTTTTAGTCTATTTTCACAACTCTGTCACTGCAATCTGATCAGATGATTGCAAATTGATAATCAAAAACGAGGTATTGGCTGATGATCATTGCACGCAGTCCTCTGAGAGTCACCCTTGGAGGGGGCGGTACGGATTTGCCTTCGTATTACAGGGACCACGAGGGATTCTTGATCTCCGCGGCGATCGACAAGTACGTTTACGTAACGGTCATGCGGCCTTTCACTGAAGGAATTTTTCTCAAGTATTCCCATCAGGAAAACATAAATAGCCTAGATGAGATCCAGCACCCAATCATTCGTGAGGCGTTGCGTCTCGTTGATTCAAAGATTCCGAGGATCGAGATTATGACACTCGCAGATATTCCTGCCGGAACGGGTCTCGGGTCTTCCGGCAGTTTCACGACGGCACTGCTTAAAGCTCTCTATGCCCACCGGATGCGACTGATCCACCCTTCAGAACTTGCCGAACTTGCCTGCGAGATCGAGATCAACCGTTTGGGAGAGCCCATCGGAAAACAGGATCAGTATATTGCGGCCTTTGGGGGGATTACCTGCTTCACCTTCAACAAGGACGATTCAGTTACCGCTTCACCGCTCCAGATTTCCCCGAATACCTTGATCGATCTTGAAGACAATCTGATGCTCTTCTTCACGGGTTTTGCCCGAAGCGCCGGCTCCATTTTGAAGGACCAGAAGGTTCGCACCCAGTCCAGCGACAGCGAGATGCTGGCCAATCTCCACTATGTGAAGGAACTGGGTATCAGAAGCAAACAGTGTCTGGAAGAGGGCCGGACATCCGACTTCGGACTCCTGATGCACGAACACTGGGAACACAAAAAGCGCCGTTCCGGAGGCATGAGCAACCCTCAGATCGATGAGTGGTACACCATCGGAATGAAGAATGGAGCGGTGGGCGGAAAGCTCGTCGGAGCCGGTGGGGGCGGTTTTTTGATGTTTTACGCTCATGATCGTAATTCCCTGAGGCATGCGATGGTTAATGCTGGGCTTGAAGAAGTCCGATTCCGATTTGACTTTGAGGGAACTAAGGTGATCATGTCGTGAGTTTGCCTGTCGCCATTCTTGCCGGGGGGCTTGCGACCCGATTGCGCCCGATGACGGAACAGATACCGAAAGCTTTGATCGAGGTGGCTGGCCGACCATTTATATTCCGTCAGCTGAATTATTTGAAAGGGCAGGGAGTAACGCGGGTCGTTCTCTGCACCGGGTATCTGGGAGAACAGATTGAAGCTGTTGTGGGAAACGGAAGGTCCATGGGACTTGACGTGAGCTATTCTTCGGACGGACCTGTGCTCCTCGGGACAGGAGGGACCCTCATAAAGGCGCTTCCGCTTCTGGACAGGTATTTTTTTGTGCTTTACGGCGATTCTTTTTTGCCCTGCGATTTTCGGAAGGTGCAGGCCGCCTTCGAGTCCGGCGGAAACCCGGCACTCATGACAGTCCTGAAAAATGGAAATCGTTGGGACAAAAGTAACGTACTGTTTCGGGAAGGGAAGCTCGTCGAATATGACAAGAGCTTCCCTAAGCCTGAAATGGAGCATATCGATTACGGTCTTGGCATCCTCTCTGCTGAAGTGTTCATGGAATACCCTCCTGGACAGCCCCTGGACCTGGCGGATGTCTATCATCGCCTGTCTCTTGCCGGGTTATTGTCGGGGGTCGAAGTGAATGAGCGATTCTACGAAATCGGATCTCATTCGGGGCTTATGGAAACGGAGCAATATTTTCTAGCACAGGAGACATGAATGACCTACACGCAACAGCATCTCAAGGAAGCGACGGAGATCATCAGAAAGATCGATGTTTCTGCCATCGAGAAAATGGCCGATCTTTTGGCGGGCGTCAAGCAGGCGGGAGGAAGGATCTTCTTTCTGGGTGTTGGGGGCAGTGCCGGAAACTGTTCTCACGCCGTCAATGATTTCCGTAAAATCGTCGGCATCGAGTCCTACGCTCCAACCGACAACGTCTCGGAACTGACCGCGCGCACGAACGACGAAGGCTGGGCATCGATCTTTGTCGAATGGCTCAAGATCAGCAAACTTTCATCAAAAGATGCCCTGTTCATTTTTTCGGTCGGGGGGGGCAATCTCGAGAAAAACATCAGCCCGAACCTCGTGACGGCACTCCAGCTTGCCAAATCGGTGGGAGCCAAGGTTACGGGAGTCGTTGGACGGGATGGCGGATATACCGCGCAGGTGGCGGATGCCTGCGTGATCATTCCCACCGTCAATCCTGAAACGGTGACACCCCACTCGGAAGCCTTTCAGGCAGTGGTCTGGCACCTTTTGGTCTCCCATCCCAAGCTCAAGGCGAATCAAACGAAGTGGGAGTCGACGGTCAAGTGACCGATCGGGCCGTTTTTCTCGATCGGGACGGCATCCTGAACCAGGCGATTGTCCGGAACGGAAAGCCATACCCCCCCCGTTCCGTGGAGGAGTTTGTGATCGTTCCCGGGGTTGCCGAGAGGCTGGGCTCGCTCAAAGAGAAGGGGTTCTTCCTGATCGTCGTCACGAACCAGCCGGACGTGTCAAGAGGAACGACTTCACAGGATTTTGTCATGCAGTTGAACGGGATTCTTGTTCGACAACTGCCTATCGATGAGGTTCTGGTCTGCTACCATGACGATGTCGACCAATGCGACTGCAGGAAGCCACTTCCGGGGCTTTTTTATCGGGCGAGGGATCGTTTCGGGGTTCGACTCGCTGCCTCCTACATGATCGGGGATCGCTGGAGAGATATTGAGGCGGGAACGGGCGCCGGTTGCACCACAGTGTTCGTGGACTACGGCTATCTGGAATCGTCCGGGAGCCGAACTGCCAATTATTCGTGCCAATCCCCAGTCGAGGCTCTCGACTGGATTTTATCGAAGGAGTCTTAACTGATGTCTGAAGTCGTAAAATCGTTGAAAGTCAAAATTTTTGCGGATGGCGCCGACAAGGCCGGCATGCTTGAAATGTACGGGAAGGACTTTATCAAGGGACTGACGACAAATCCGACGCTCATGCGCAAAGCCGGCATTTCCGACTATGAAGCTTTTGCGAAGGATATTCTGGGTGTCATCAAAGACAAGCCCCTTTCGCTGGAAGTTTTCTCGGACGATTTTAGCGAGATGGAACGCCAGGCGATGCAGATCTCCGGCTGGGGGAGCAATGTCTATGTCAAGATTCCTGTGACCAATACACGGCGCGAAACGAGTTACGCATTGGTAAAGCGCTTGTCCGACCGTGGTGTGAAGCTGAACGTCACCGCTCTCATGACTCTGGCTCAGGTGCGGGATGTGGTTGGACATCTGAACCCGGAAGTCGCTTCCTACGTCTCGGTCTTTGCCGGAAGAATTGCGGACACGGGACGGGATCCGGTTCCTTTGATGGCTGCCGCTGTTGAGATCGTTCGAGTCAACCCCAAGGCAGAGTTGATATGGGCCAGCCCCCGAGAGCTTTTGAATGTCTTCCATGCGAATTCGATCGGTTGTCAGGTCATCACGGTGACCAACGATATTTTGAAGAAACTTTCGCTGGTCGGATATGATCTGGACGAGTATTCCCTTGATACCGTGAAGATGTTTTACAATGATGCCTCCGCAGCCGGATATACCATTTAGGGAAAGTTCCGATCCATCGTTTTTCGAGAAATGAATGCTTGGCGTCGTCAACCGAGAGGTTCCATCCCTAATTCCGATATAGAACGAAGGACGCACTCCTTGGGCACTTTTTTGAGGGGACTTTTTGAAAATGTCGACCTTTGGCCCCTCTCAGGTCATGTGTTCCCCTCCTGCTTAAGGGAGGGGGTGCCC
>JAPTWQ010000081.1 GCA_028064945.1 Nitrospiraceae bacterium
AGCCTGACCTGGGCATAGACAAGCGGACCCCAGTCGCCGTAGGTTCCATTTCCAAAAGCTTCGCATTCCCCGACAGGATCTCCCCCGGGAGAAGCCACCTGGTCGAGGGTGGTGGTATTGCTGAGGACAGATCTGAAGATCCTGAGGCCAGACGATCCAGTGTCGACCAGAATATTGGTGACGGTCTGGCAATTGCTTCCGGAGCTGTCGCAGATGGTGACGTCGGTGCAGGGATTATTGATGGCGGAGCCGCAAACAGTCGAACTGTTGTCTCCGGCTGTGCCCAGATAAAGCGGCAAGATATTACCGAGCGAGGTGCCCGAATCCGTAGCTGTCTCGCAGCTGGCCGAAAGCGGCCCCAGTGCCGGTTCTCCCGCAGAGGGTGATGTTCCGCCACCACCACACCCGGAAAAAGAGAGAAAAAAACATCCCAGGATCCAAAGGAACATCCTTCGCATGGGGGGATGGTTTTTCATTCGAAGCGCTCCTTTCAGGCCATGGCTGTGCGCAGGGTAGACTTTTTGAATGAACGATCCCAAGATAATATAAGCGAAAAAGGCAAAAGTTCTGTCTCATTCCGGCAAGGGGACGGGGGGGCACTCTTTTCGATCTCTTCAGGGGATTGTCGTGTTGCCTGGTGACTTCAGGGGGCCGGAAAACTCCGAAATGACCGGCGTGTGGTCCGAAGGACGCTCGCTTTTTCTGGGCGCCGGATCGATAAAGGAGCGACGGTGAACCTCCTTAAGCGGGGCTGAAGCCAGGACAAGGTCGATTCTGAGGCCTTTATTTTGCCGGAACATCCCTTGCCGGTAGTCCCACCAACTGTATTGGCGCACCTCGGGGTTATCCTGCCTGAAGCAATCTGAAAACCCAAGATCGAAAATCCGTTGCAGGTGATCCCGCTCGTCTTTCGAACAGAAAATCTGGTCCCTCATCCCATCCGGATCCCAAAGGTCGAGATCGGTCGGGGCGATGTTGAAGTCCCCGGTGACAATGACCGGATGATCTTTGGGGTGAAGCGTTTCAAGGTATTTCGTGAGGGCTGCGAGCCATTCCATTTTATACAGGAACTTCTCCGTTCCAAGGTCCTGTCCGTTTGGAATATAGCAGTTGACCACCCGTATTCCGCCGATGTCGGCGGAAACAACGCGTTTCTGGTGGTCATCGTATCCGGGAATATCATAGACAGGATCCTTGACCGGATGTTTTGAAAGAATCGCAACGCCATTATAGGTTTTTTGACCATTATAAAGACTGTTGTAGCCCATTTCCGTAAAAACGGAATGGGGAAAGTCCTCATTGGTCGTTTTGGTCTCCTGAAGGCACAGGCAATCGGGACTGTTGTCCACAAGCCAATGTTGGACCTGTTCAAGGCGTACCTTCAAGGAGTTGACGTTCCAGGTTGCAAGTTTCATGGATATCGCAGGGCTACATGGGTGTTCGGTGGTTGTTGCCCGCAAGCCCGTGCCACTTCATGACACTCATGACCGCATCGACCGCCAGATCTGAAACGGCCAGTTCCTGGAATTTTTCCGCAAGATAGATGATCCATTCAACCCCTGTTCCATTGGGACCGAATCCCTGCTTGGCAATCTTGATGATCTCCTGAGGAACCATTTTCCCGATATAGTCCGGATGGCTCCTGTTCGAAAGGAAGTAGTACCCGTCTTCGGAGAGTTCGTTATTAATGATCATGGGACCTTCCTTCAGGGTGAAATACTCCCCGTATCTCCCCTTGATCTTTTCAATGATCTCGTCTTCCTCGTCCTCATCGAGCAGGTAGGCATATCCTCGACAGTCGCCGGAGGTTTCAAATCCCAGTCCCGGGGAAGGGTTGGTCGGATTTCCCCAGCGATCGGTCATCATATAGTTGAAGGAACGGTGATGTTCTTCAAGAAGGGCTTTTTTCCGCTCTTCAAACGGGTAGGGAAAGTCCCACATCAGTTCGTCAAAGGTAAAGATCCAGGCCATGGGGGTGGGTTCCTTTCTTTTTATGGAACGATACAGGGTATCGCCCGGGGCATCTTTTGACCAAGAGTCGGTCCCATTCTGGCATGATTTTGATTCGTCGTCACCTCCTGCCTTGCTATTCCTTCCTGGGGAGGATCTCTCCTGGAGGAATGGCTGTTTCCGGGTAGGACTCTTCCGGTGAAGGGAAAGAGTGGTTCCTGACCGATTCCGAAAAAGCCAGAACAGCCTTTCTGGCTTCAAGGCCGACCGATCCGAAGGGCCGGACAAATCGGGGAAGGGGGCGGTCAGACCAGCCGACAAGGTCGTGGAAGACCAGAACTTGCCCGTCAACATGGATCCCGGCTCCGATTCCGATGGTGGGGATGGAGAGACGGGAGGTGATCGCCCTTGCCACATCGGGGGGGATCCCTTCAAGAACGATGGCAAAGGCTCCGGCCTGTTCGATCGCTACCGCATCCGCGATGACCTGCCTCGCTCCCTGCAGATCCTTGCCCTGAACCTTGTATCCTCCGGTCATGTTGATCGACTGGGGCTTCAATCCCACATGGCCCATGACCGGTATCATGGCCCTGGTCATCGCCCTCACCAGGGAGGAAATTTCGGCACCCCCCTCAAGTTTGACGCCATTGGCCCCACCTTCCTTGATCATTTTCCCGGCATTGGTGATCGCCTCTTTTTGAGAGGTGTTGTAGGAAAGAAATGGCATGTCTGTCACCAGAAAGGGGCCGTCGAGCCCCCGCCGGACGCAGCGGGTATGGTAGAGCATCTCTTCGACTGTAACCGGCAGGGTCGAATCATGACCCTGCACAATATTCCCGAGAGAGTCTCCAACGAGAGCAATATCGATTTCCGCTCCCGAAAGAAGCCTGGCCTCCATTGCGTCGTAGGCTGTCACCATCGTAATGGAGGGACCTTCTGTTTTGCGACGCAGGATTTCCGTGATGGTCAGCCGGCTGGACATCTTTGAGTCAGCACTCTGCCAGGTCGAGAATCCTCGGAATGGTCTCCTCGGCCCCGACAGTCATGATATGGACTCCATGGACCATGGGCCGGATTGCCCTGATGGTCTCGGCTGCGATTTCAATGCCCACATCGAGCGCTCCTCCCTGGGGTGCCCTCTCAAGCCTGGCGATCAGTTCCTTGGGAACGGTGATCCCGGGAACCTTCTCGTTCAAATAATTGGCCATTCTGGCGGACTTGAGAAGGATGATCCCGGCGAGAACAGGGACTCTGAAAGGGGAGGCAAACACCATGAATCGTTCCATTGTTTTCGGTGAAAAAACCGCCTGGGTCTGGAAAAAACGGGCGCCTGCCGAAAATTTTTCCTCGAACTTTCGGGTTTCCGCATCGAAATCTCCTTCGGGAGAGGTTGCCGCACCGGGGAGAATGTCTGTCGGTCCCGAGAGATCCTTTCCGGAAAGATCGGTCCCGCCGTTGAGAAGGGTTATGGCCCGGATGAGTTCCGGAGTCGGAAGATCAAAGACGGGTTTGGCCTCCGGATGATCCCCGAGGGTCGGAGGGTCTCCGGAGAGACAGAGTGCTTGCCGGATCCCGAGGGAGGACATGCCAAGGATGTCCGACTGGATAGCCAGACGGTTCCGGTCCCGAAGGGTGATCTGGACAATGGGGTCGATCCCGATGGACTGGAGATGGACTCCCATGGCGAGGGGACACATTCTCATGACTCCGGTCTGGTTGTCCGTGATGTTGAGGCCATGAACCCGGCCCTTAAGGGCCACGAGTCGCTCAAGCAAGGGGGCGACAAGGGTCCCCTTTGGAGGGGAGCATTCCCCTGTGATCATGAATGAATGGGCTGTGAGCGCTTCTCTGAAGGTCATTGGGTTCTCCGTGTGATCAGGATAGGTGATTTCGTTTTTTATAGGCTTTCAGCGTGTTTTCAAGAAGTGTTGCGATGGTCATCGGGCCAACGCCTCCGGGAACCGGGGTGATCGCTGATGCGATTGGTTCCACACTGTCAAAATCGACATCTCCCACAAGTTTTCCCTTGTCATTTCGGGAGATCCCGACATCAATCACCACCGCGCCCTTTTTCACGAAATCTTTTGTGATCATGAGGGGTTTCCCGAGCGCGGCGACCAGTATGTCGGCCTGTCGTGTCTCCTCCGACAGATTGGCTGTTTTACTGTGGCAGATGGTGACAGTGGCATCGGCGGCCAGCAGGAGAAGGGCCATCGGTTTTCCCACAATCAAGCTCCTGCCGAGAACGACTGCCTTCTTTCCCTTTACAGGGATACCGTATCGGGAAAGAAGTGTCATGACGCCTGTGGGGGTGCAGGGGACCAGTGTGTCTTCTCCGATCACAAGTCGACCGACGTTGATGGGATGAAATCCGTCGACATCCTTTTCGGGGTCGATCCTGAGAAGAATGTCATCTTTCGGAATATGGGGGGGGAGGGGAAGTTGAACGAGAATCCCGTCAATCCTGGGATCGGCATTCAGCTTGTCGACCCACTCCATCACCGTTTCCCTGGTGGTATCATGGGGCAGGTTGATTTCGGGAGCATGGATCCCCGCTTCCTTGCAGGCATTTCTTTTGTTTTTCACGTAGGCATGGCTTGCAGGATCATCTCCGACAAGGATGACTCCGAGGCCAGGAGGACGTCCGGCTAAGGGTGCAAGCTTCCTGATCTCTTCTGTCTGTTCTGCCCGCAATGTAGCGGCAAGCTCTTTTCCATTCAAAATGGTCGCCAATGGATCTCCCCGAAAGAGGTTTGAGAGGATTGTTGTTGGGATGATCTTTTTGATCCACTTTTTTCAGGACCATCAGACATGCCCATCTTATCGATATGAGGGATGGCAGATGAACTCTCCAGCCCCCAAGCGTTTTGCGGCTTATGGAGGGGGTTCCGGTCTCGCGAGCGGAAGTTCCTGTTTCTCCGGGACGTGCGCGAATGATGTTTCCTTCCGGGTCTTTTCTCTTCCCCAGCAGCCATTTCCGATCGTTCCGGCCTTGAGCCTTCTGGTGGAGATATTGACGTCGCAGACGCCACAGAGACCCCGTGGTGATCTCTGCCATGATATGGAAAAGATAACAGAAAAATAGGTTGTTCGCTAACCCCAGACCCATCCGATAGGCTGTGAGTCTGAAACGGGGTTCGCGATTCCGCTGGCAAATGAGCCTGAAAGCGATCGAATCGTTCATGATAACAGCCATCTTTGATCGGATTGGAGGAACAGCCTATGGAAAACCCTACAGAAAAAATCCTGAAGGAATTGCTGGCACATCGTGATGACGGTGTTGCCGCCGTTCATTCCGGATGGAGAAAGTCCGGCTCCCCCGGGCAATATCTGGGGGTCAAAAAAGCCGTTCGTCGCAGGATTGCAAAACAATATCGGGGGCTGTCCGTTTCTGCGATCTCCGAGCTCTTTTCCTCGAATGTATTGGATCTTCGATCGGTTGGGGCGTTGATCCTTCTGGAAACATTCAGGAAGGTCGACGCCCGGGAACAGGAACGGATCTTCAGGGAGTTTCTGGATTATCGCCATCTGATCGATGACTGGGAACTTGTGGATGACCTTTCTCCTGTTTTGATCGGCACCATTTCGAACGGAGCGATGACCCCCGAGCTCGAGCTTCTCGCCACAAGTTCCCGGATGTGGGACAGGAGAATGGCGATGGTCTCAACGTTGTGGTCGGTGAGGAAAGGAGATCTCGATCTGCCATACCATCTTTCCCGGATGCTTTCGGGGGATCCGGAAATCTTGGTCCGGAAAGCCATCGGATGGGTTCTTCGAGAGGCGGGGAAAAAGGATCCCGAGCGATTGAGGAGGTTTCTCCGGGAGCAGGGGAAATTCCTCTCCCGAACGACCATGGGCGTTGCAGTCGAACGGTTCGGGAAGGAGGAGCGGAAGCTTTTCAGACAGGACTGCGGGAACTAGCCCTTGCCCTCAGCCATGATTTTTCATTGAGATCAGCGAGAGAAATTCCTGTCGGGTCTTGGCGTTTTTCCGGAAAATCCCCCTCACGGCGGATGTAACCACCGGAACACCCGGTTTTTTGATCCCCCGCATGGACAGGCACAGGTGCTCGGCCTCGAGGACAACCATCACCCCCTGGGGGGAGAGTCCTTCCATAATGCCATCCGCGACTTCTGCGGTGAGTCGCTCCTGGATCTGGGGGCGCCTCGCGAAGATGTCGAGAAGTCTTGCAAGGGATGAAAGCCCCGTCATCCGTCCTTCTTTGGGGATGTAGGCAATATGTCCCTTCCCGAAAAAGGGAAGGAAGTGATGCTCGCACATGGAGTGAAAGGGGATCCCTGCCAGAGCGACCATTTCGTCAAAATCCTCCCCCTTGATTGGCCGGAGGATTTCTGTAGGGGTTTCATGGATTCCGCCCAGGATCTCAGCATAAAGCTCGGCCACCCGTCTGGGCGTCTCCTGAAGACCTGGCCTGCCGGGATTCTCTCCAAGTCCTTCAAGAATAAGCCTGAATCCTTCGGCGATCTTTTTTTGATCAATCACAGTGAATGGTCTCCTTTTCGGTCAGGATCATGGTCATGGGAATATCCCATTTTGAGGACGGTACTTTTTCGAGCACCTGATGGGAAAAAGCAAGGGCAATTTTGGGAATATCCGGCCGGACCCCTGACAGAAGCCGGTCGTAGTAGCCTTTTCCGTAACCGATGCGGCCTCCTCCGGGATCGAATGCGACCCCCGGAAGAAAAAAAAGGGAGACGATGGAGGGATCGACCCGAACCACCGGATAAGGTTCCGGGATCTGAAAGGGGCCCGGTCGCCAGCGGGTATCCCGTCCAACACTGGAAAGGATCAGTGTGGAGTGGTTTTCCTCGTGATGAACAATGGGGACAACCAGTCCAAACCCCATATCTTTGATTCTTTCCAGAAGAAAGTCCGTCTCGACCTCTTCCCCAAAAGAGCGAAATAGATGGATAATGGCTCCGGGTTTCAAATGGCCGCTGGAAATCCTTGTTTCGAGCAAAGAAACGGCCCTTCTGGTAATCTCTCCAGAGAACCGATCCCGTTCCTGTTTTGTGATGAGGCCTCTCAACGCAATAATGGCGTTTCTGATGTCCTTTTTGCTCGAAAGAAGGATTTCCTGGCCGGTCGCCGTGTTTTCCTGATCGCTTCTGTTTTCAGCCATTTGTGGCTCCATATGGGTCCCGGACCATTTTTTCTGAAGACACAGGGGGTATTGTGCTGTTTGAGCTTTCAATTGGCAAGTCGCCGGAATCGATCTCCCGGAATAGGCTTCCATCTGTTTCTCTCATGACTTGGACCTCCTCCCGATGAGGCTTCTGGAGCTTGCCACGATCGTCGTTGTGGTAACGATTCTTCTCACAACACGCATCGTTCCGGTTGAGGTTGTTGCCATTGGCATCCCGGCGGTCCTGGGTCTTTTCGGCATTCTTCCTCCGGATCGTATCCTTCAGGGATTTGCCCAGCCTGCGGTGTTTCTGGTCGCATCCCTTTTTGTCCTTTCGGAGGGGCTTTCCCGAACGAAGGTGATTCACCGGATCACGATGAGACTGATGATGCTTGTCCATCGGAAAAAGGAACGGATCGGACTGATCGTGACCCCAGCCGTGGGGATCATTTCGATGATCCTGAATGATACCGGAGCCTTTTCCCTGTTTCTTCCCGCGATCAAGAACCTGATCTCCGAAACAGGAGCTTCGGCAAAGCGGATCTGGATGCCTGTCGGCTTTGCAGCTCTTTTGGGTGGTTCCGCGACTCTTTTCGGATCGGCTTCGAACATTATCATCTCCGGATATATGGAGTCCCGGCATGAGGAAGGATTCAAGATCCTGGACTTTCTGCCCATTGGAGGAGGGGCCTTTTTAATCGGGCTCCTCTATCTTTGGCTTGTCGCCCCGAGAGTCTTTCCCGAGGACTCCCAGGAGCCCAATCGGCATGGATCGTCGGGGCGATCGTTCTTTGTGGAGCTTTTGATTGACGAGAGTTTTCCCTATCGGGGAATGAAATTTTCGGAAACGCCGCTTGCGGTCGATTGGGGGTTGAAACTGTCGAGTCCCCTTGCACCGGCTCCTCTTGAGGAAAGTGGTCCGAACCGTAAAGGATCGGCGATTTCCCTTTTAAAGGCGGCATGGGGCATGGCGAGGATGTCGGGGAAGACCGCTCCTCCTGGCCTGCCGGAACTTCTGGGAAATCCCGATGAGGTCCTGAAGAAGGGTATGCGTGTCCGTCTTCAGATGGATGTGGTTCTCCTTGGCCGGATCCTCGACCTGGGAGGAGTTCGTCTTCAGGGATTTTTGAGCCCATTATCCGAGCCCGAGCCGTCAGGTTTCCCGATTTCCTCAAAATCCCACTCCATCGATTCGGAGGAGACGGTCCTTTTGGAAGCGATCATGCAGCCGGATGTGGGAATGATCCACAAGCGTCTGAGGCAGATGGCCAACGCCCTCGGTCCTGGAGTCGAGATCGCCGGCCTTTTCCGGGAGTCGCCGCCTCAGGAGGGGTGGTTGGGCGAGACACTGCTTGCTCCTGGGGATGTTCTCCTGCTCAAGGGCAGAAGAGCGGAGATTGAAGCCGTCCAGACTTCAGGACTGTTTCTCTCATTAAACGAGATTCCCAGGAGGGTTTTTCGGACCAGCAAGGCGCCTCTTGCCATTTTTATCGCAGCCGCAACCATTTCGGTTGCGCTTTCCGGGTTGCTCCCCGTTTCTCTTGCGGCTCTTTTGGGAGCTTTTCTGATGATGGCTTTTGGTGTGGTCCGTATGGAAGAGGCGAGAGACTCCATTGATTGGAGGGTTCTTCTCCTGATGGGTGGGCTTTTCCCCCTGGGATGGTCGATAGAGGATGCGGGGGTCGGAGCGATGGTCGCCCCTTACCTCCTCCACTGGGGTGTGACTCTTTCCCCCAATGTTCTCCTGGGGGCACTGATGGTACTCACTGGAGTTCTGGTCCAGTTCTTTTCCCATACGCTTGTGGCCCTGACCTTGTCTCCTCTGGTTCTCTCCCTTGTTCACGGAATGGGACTCTCCCCCAAACCCTTCATGATGGGACTTGCGATTTCCTCAATGGCCCTTTTCCTCTCACCCCTTTCCCATCCGGTGAATCTTCTCTCGTGGAACGAGGGGGAATATCGCTTCAGGGACTTTTTTCATTTGGGATTTGGTCTTTTCATTCTGACCATTGGGTGGGGGGTATGGATTATTCCGAAAATCTGGCCGCTGATTCCCGGAAAGTAAGTCTATTTTGCCGGGGCGATGGTTTCGTAAAGGGCTTTGACACGGTCTTCGGCCTGTTTGCTGAGAAAAATGCTGGCCTCTTTGGGGCCCATTTCCTCAATGGGGTATTCCCAAGGGAGGATGGGAGCAGAGAAAGCGACTTTGATGCGGCCGGGTCTGGGAAATGTTCCTCCCGGACCCATGGAAAGACCTGTTCCCCATATTGCAGCGGGAACGATGGCGGCATGGCTTTTGATCGCAAGAAGGCCCATTCCCCTATGAAAGCTTCCGATTTTCCCCGTCCGGGTTCGTGTTCCTTCCGGAAAGATCGAAAGTACGACCCCTTTTTCCAGAAGGGTTTGTGAAAAACTCACGGCTTTTCTGTCACCCTCTCCCCTCGCAAGCGGAAAACCTCCTGTTTTGAGGAGAAGCCTGCTCCATGGCTCTTTTATAAAAAGTTCGGACTTTCCGGGGAACCGGGACTCTCGCGGAATGGAAAAGCCGAGAATGGGGACGTCAAGGAAGCTTTGATGATTGGCTGCCACAATGACTCCTCCCTCGGAGGGAATCCATTCTTGCCCGGAAACCTCGAGTCTGAGCCATGAACGGGTCAGGATGCTCATCAGGAAGTTGGCGATCTTGTAGGTCTTGAAGTGGGAGACCTCCATCGGAATGGGCATCATTTCGGGAGCCTTTCGATCACCCAATCAACCGATTCGTCGATCGTCATCCGGGAGTTGTCCAGATCGATCGCATCGGATGCCCGTGTGAGCGGGGCAATGGAGCGGGCGAGATCCTGACGGTCCCTTTCTTCAAGGTCATCCTGGATTTCCTGTAAGCTCTGAGGAGCGTTTTCTCCGCCCAGTTGAAGCCACCTCCGGAGCGCTCGTGTTGCAGCCGGGGCGCTCAAAAAAATTTTGAGCGAGGCGTCGGGGAGGATGACTGTGCCGATATCTCTTCCATCCATCACGATGCGATCGTTTTCCGCAAAATGGCGCTGGACCGGGAGAAGATATGTCCTGACCGCCGGTATTGTCGCAACGGTCGACGCCCATTTGCCAACCGTTTCGGAACGAATATCCACGGTGACATCCCTGTCTCCGAGGAAAAAATGGATTTCACGGCTGGAAGATCCATCAGGACGAATGGAAAGATCCATTTCGGGAAGAAGGTCGAGGATCCTGTGCGGATCGTCAGTCGGCCCTCCCCGTTCCAGAAAAAAAAGCGCAACAGAGCGGTAAAGTCCGCCCGTTTCAAGGTGGTAGAGCCCAATCCTTCGGGCCAGTGCCTTGGCCAGACTGGATTTGCCGCACGCGGCAGGACCATCAATGGCGATGGAAAGGGGGGCCATCAGTTCTGGATCCCTGCGGTCTTGTTGAACAGCTCCACAAAGCCCGGAAAGCTTGTGGCAACAAAATCCGTACCATGGATCAAAAGTGTTTCACCAGGAGGAAGCCTCGAGCCCAGAACAACCATGCTCATGGTAATCCTGTGGTCATTATGGCTTTCGATTTCGGCTCCATGAATCTTGGGGGCAGGACCTCCTCCTTCGACAATCAATCCGTCCGGGAGCTCTGTTACGGAGATTCCGGTTGAGGATAATGCCTGGCAGATTGCCGTGATCCGGTCGGATTCCTTGACCCGTAACTCGGAGGCATTCTTGATGATGGTTCTCCCTTTGGCAAATGCGGCGGCAACCGCCAAAACAGGAATTTCATCGATCGCCTGCGGGATCAGTTCTTCGGGGACTTCGATCCCTTCAAGGGAACTGGCCTGTATATGAAGTGTTCCGACAGGCTCGCCTTGACTTTCCATGGTTGTTACCTGGATTTTCCCGCCCATCAGTTGCAGAATCCGGATGATTGCGGTTCGTGTCGGGTTCAGCCCGACTCCCTCGATCGTGAGGCTGGCTCCTGGCGTAATCAATCCCAGAACCATGAAAAAAGCAGCCGATGACAGGTCTCCTGGAACCGTAAAATCCAATGGGGAAAGGGGCCCTGGGTGAACGGTCTTTTCGTTGCCCCGCACAGTACAGGTTGCGCCAAACATGGGAAGCATCAGCTCTGTATGGTCCCTTGTCGCAACCGGTTCGATAACGGTGGTCGGCCCGTCGGCAGAGAGGCCGGCAAGGAGAATGGAGGATTTGACCTGTGCGCTCTTTTTCTCGTTCAGAAAAGTGATTGCCTTGAGTTTTCTCCCGCGGATGGCCAGAGGCAGCCGCTTGCCATTCGCGACTCCGTCGATGCTGGCACCCATCAATGAGAGGGGCTCGGTCACCCGGCCCATTGGGCGGCTTCTGAGACTGTCATCTCCTGTGACAACGGAATGAAAGTTTGTTCCGGCAAGGATTCCCAGAAGAAGTCGCACGGCTGTGCCGGAGTTCCCAAGATCCAGAACGGTTTGTGGCTCAGTAAGACTTATTGCTCCCGGGCTTGAGATCCTGACGTGATTCTCTGAAATGCGTTCTGTCCTGACCCCCATCAGGGAAAAAGCCAGAAGGGTGCCCAGACAATCGGAAGAGGGGAGAAAGCCGTGGATTTCGCTTGTTCCCATTGCCAGGGAAGCCATCATGACTGCACGGTGGGAGATCGACTTGTCGCCAGGAACGCGAATGCAGCCTGAGACACTCTTTGAGGATGTCACCCGGTAAGAACCGTTTCGCTGACCTCCGGAATATTCATCAATGGGCATCGGACTCCTTCTTTTCCTTTTTGGCGAGTTTCTTGAGAGATTGGTGATGGTTCTGGACAGATTCAATTTTTTGGGAGATCTCTTCCATGGAGCCATTTCCAATCTGTTTTTTCCAGGATTCAAGAATCAGGATCAGTCGGGAAAGGTCGTTGAGCAGGAATTCTTGATTGGCCGCGAGAATTTCTCCCCAGAGTCCGGAATGGCTGTGTGAGATCCGGGTCATATCTGTCAGTGCCCCACCTTTTTGTTCCTCCCAGTTGAAATGGGTCAGGTGGTTCCTCTCTTCTGTCCGGTTTAAAAGCTCAAGAATGGCATAGGAAACAACATGGGGAAGGTGGCTGATGAGGGAGAGGATCTGATCGTGCTCCATGGGGTCGACTGTGAAGGTTCCCTTGCAGCCAAGGCCAAGCCAGAAGTTCTCCCAGTCTCCTTCGGGGGGAGTTTTTGGACTTGCAAAGGGAACCAGAAAGGTGCTTCGACCATCAAACAGGTTGGCCCGTGCGCCCTGGGCTCCGGACTCCTCTCTGCCTGCCATGGGGTGAGAGCTTGTATAGCTTTTAAAACAGGACTGGAGATTTTTTCTGAAGTCCATGTAAACAGGCGTTTTGACAGAGGAGATGTCTGTAACGGGAATCCCCGGAACCATTTCCGCGATCTCTTTTAAAATGCTGGCAATCGAGGAGGGAGGGGAGGCCACGATCACCCGGTCCGCGCCCAGAACGGCTTCCTTGTTGTTTTGGGTAAAGCGGTCTATATACCCTTTTTCAAGCGCAACCCTGCCATCAATGGTGGAGATGGATGATCCGACAATGACTGTGTCGGGGAAGGACCGCTTTTGGGCCGCGGCAATGGAAGCCCCCATCAGTCCCACTCCCAGTATGGCGAGTTGCCGGCACTCACGCGCCGGCTTCATCAGGCGATAAACCTGTCAACAGCAGAGGCGACCTTGCGGCATTCCCTCATCAATCGTTCGAAATTTTCCGGGGTCAGGGATTCTTCGCCATCGGAAAAGGCCTCTTCAGGATTATTGTGGACTTCGATCATCAGCGCGTCGGCGCCAGCGGCGATTCCTGCCTTGGCCATGGGGATGACGAGATCCCATCGTCCGGTTCCATGGCTTGGGTCCACGAGAATTGGAAGATGTGTCAGGCTTTTCAGGACCGGAACAGCGTTCAGGTCGAGCGTATTTCTTGTCATGGTCTCAAACGTGCGGATCCCTCTCTCGCACAGGATGATGTCCTGATTTCCCTGTGAGGCAATGTATTCTGCCGCCATCAAGAACTCCTTGATTGTTGCGGAGAGCCCTCTTTTCAGAAGAACAGGTTTTCTGGCGCGGCCAACATCGGACAGAAGGCGGAAGTTCTGCATGTTTCTTGCGCCGATCTGGATAATGTCGGTGTGCTCCTCAACCATGTCAAGATCTCTGGGGTCCATCAGTTCCGTAATGACAAGAAGGCCGGTTTTTTCCCGGGCTTTCGAAAGGTGCTTGAGTCCTGTTTCTCCAAGTCCCTGGAAAGTGTAAGGGGATGTCCGGGGTTTGAACGCCCCTCCCCGAAGGATTTTTGCGCCTGATTCCTTGACCCTTTCCGCGACAAACAGAAGCTGCTCATCGGATTCCACTGCGCATGGTCCTGCCATGACCTGGATTTCTTCTCCACCGATGGTGACTCCGTTCGGAAATCGGATAATCGTGTTTTCTTTTTTGAATTCACGGCTGACGAGCTTGAAGGGCTGAAGGATCTTGTGAACGCTTTCCACTCCCGGGAAAATGGCGAGCGGAAGCTCGGCCAAGAGCCTGTCATCCCCGATAGCTCCGATAATGGTCCGTTCCGACCCCTTTGAAATATGGACGGCCAAACCCTTTTCCTTTAATTTTCCGGAAATGTGAGCGATATCTGCCTGGGTTGCTTCCGGTTTCAAAACGATAATCATGGAGTTCTCCTGAATTCTTCTGATGATATTGTGTGTGCCCCTCGACTTTTGTCAGGCGTCGGAAGATTGTTTTTTATTCCTGTCGTGCAGACTCCCTGATGAGCTTCCATGCTTTGGCCTGTGAATGCGTCATGGTCAGGTCTGAGATGGTTTATCCTGCAAAGGATATGATCCCAATATCCTAACATATGGGCAAAGAGTCTGTAACTTCGTTAAAAGTTGCCGGATGTTTTCATCCGCCTGATGGCCTTCTATATCCATGAAGAAGATGTAATCCCATGCCTTTTTCCTGGAGGGACGGCTTTCAAGACGGGTCAGGTTGATTCCCTCTGTTGCTATCAGGGAGAGAATCTCCGAGAGGGCTCCCACCCGGTCCAGAATGGAAACCATAATGGAGGTCTGGTCCTTTCGGGTTTTTCCGGGGTCGATGGTTCCGATCACCAAAAACCGGGTCTGATTGTCGGGGAAGTCTTCAATATGTCTGGAAAAAATTGGAATATTGTAGACTTCTGCGGCCATTTCTCCGGCGATGGCAGCAGAATGAGGATCCTCAAGGGCCATTTCCACAGCCTTGGTATTGCTCGTTGTTTCACCGGTCGAGGCATCCGGAAGAGCGTTCGAAAGGTATATTCGGCATTGGGCCAGTGCCTGGGGATGGGCGTAGACGGTCCGGATCTCTTTTGCGGATGTTGCCCTGGTCAGGAGGCAATGATGGATCGGGAGGATGATTTCCCCACAGATTCTCAGGTCTGATTCCACCAGCGTGTCGAGGGTATTGTTGACCATTCCCTCGGTCGAGTTTTCGATCGGAACCACTCCATAGAGGGCCTCGCCGCTTTCAACAGCCCGAAACACCTCCCGGACAGTGGCGGCCGGAACATGTTTCAGTGAGTGGCCGAAATGCTTGAGTGCCGCCTGGTGGGTATAGGTAGCCGGAGGCCCCATGTAGGAGATGACGACGGGTTCTTCCAGGGACAGACAGGCAGAAAGGATTTCCCTGAAAATGGTCCGGATCGATTCTTTGGGGAAGGGCGCCGATTCCAGTTCGGTGATCCGGTCGAGAATCTCCCGTTCTCTCGATACGACATGGAAGGGAAGAGCCCTGGCCTTTTTGTAATCACCCACTCTGGCAGCTATGGCGGCCCGGTCTCTCAGAAGCCCGACAATCCTGGTGTCAATTTCGTCAATGGAATTTCTCAGGTTTCCCAGATCTTCAGTCATGATGCGGCTCAGGTCTCCTTCGCTTTTTAGGATGAGAGGGATTCGAGAATGTCATCCGGAATGTCAAAATTCGCATAGACATGCTGGACATCGTCATGATCTTCCAGCATTTCCATGAGGCGCATCATGGTTTGTGCATCCTTTCCTTCCAGAGGAACCGTTGTTTGGGGAATCATCGTGACTTCTGCGAAGGATGGAGTGATTTTTTTGGATTTGATGACTTCAAGAACATGGGAAAAATCCTGGGGAGCGGTCAAAAACTCATAGACGTCCTCATGGATTACGGCATCGTCCGCTCCCGCCTCGAGGGCGAGATCCATGACCTGATCTTCAGGAAGTGAGGACTTGTCCACGGTAATAAGACCCTTGCTGTCGAACATCCATGACACACATCCGTTTTCCCCGAGAGCTCCCCCATTCTTGGAAAAAATGGTCCGGAGTTCCGGAACGGTCCTGTTTTTGTTATCCGTCATGACTTTCAGAATGATCGCCACGCCTTTTGGACCATGTCCCTCGAACTGGTATTCCTCATATTGGGCTCCGGGGATTTCTCCGGTTCCGCGCTGGATGGCCTTCTTGATGTTGTCCTGGGGCATATTGTCTTCCCGGGCCTTCAAGATCGCGGTCCTTAACCGGGGATTCCCCTCTGGATCCCCGCCACCAATTCTTGCGGCAACCGCTATTTCCTTGGCGTGGCGGGTAAAGATCTTTCCGCGTTTTGAGTCGATGATTGCTTTCTTATGCTTGGTGGTTGCCCATTTCGAGTGACCGGACAAGGTCTCCCCCTTATAGATAAGTTAAGACTGAAAGGCTGTTTTGAATTTTTCCCCTTCCGACATGGAGATGCTGGATTCTTTCTGACAGTCGGAACGGGTATTTGTGGGATCGTAACATAACGGGCTGATTCGGGGCAAAAAGGATCTTTCAGACGATTGGTGGTCCTGAGGATGAAGTCCTGTTCGGGATGGTTCGGGGGATAGACGAGGTTTTTGCCCGCGGCTTTCCGGAGTTCAAAAACGTCAAGGGAAGTTGTTTGTTTTCATGTCGTGCAAGAGATTCCTGTTTCAGTTTCTCTGGAAAAAAAGAGGATTTTGGGGGGAGAGTTCAGTGTTGAATGAGGGTCTGGTGGAGAGGCAGAACAAAAGGCACCTGAAAAGAATGAGAAACAGAAGGAGGATCAGTACGATAAAAAAGAGTTTTGATTTCCAGTCTGGAACGGGCCGTTTTTTTATTGATACCAGCATCGAACCACCCCCAGCGCCCAAAAGAGCGCTCATCTCAGGTAGACTCGGAGAGTTCCTGACAGCTTCCATGAAGCAGTCGGATGATCAGGATTTCCCATTTTTCGGATCTTCATGGAGCTTTCGATCGCCCCAAAATGGGGAGAATCTTTTGTCAGATCATCCCCTCCCCATAAAGGCTTTATGCAAGTCCCTGAAGAAGAAAGACTCCCTAGGGTTGCTTCAGTGATGGGGAGATCCGCCCTCATGACCGTCTACCTTTTGAAAAGGCATTCCTGATCAAAAGATCGACCCTCTTTACTATACTCTTATCGGCAGAATTCACAGAAACTTGTCTGACCCTGAATTGCTGGAGGAGAATGAAGTGATGTCAGATTTGACGGGTTGCAGAAAAAGGTTTTCCATGTTTATAGGAGAACATAAGGGAGTAGCTGTCGGAGTGTGCTTGGTGCACACTGTTTTTAGAGAATGTATCGGATCGATCCTGGTGGAAGCCTGATTTGAAAAGTTTGGATGAAGTTCTGTCGATTGCCGGATTAAGGTCTGTGTCCGGAGATGTTTTATTTTCTTTCAAGACCCTTATTGCGGCTGGATTTGCCCTCTATATCGCCTTTTCCCTGAATCTTCCCCAGGCCTACTGGGCCCTGGTCACAGTTCTGATCATTGCCCAGCCATATTCAGGGATGATCCGCTCGAAGGCCCTATATCGTGTTATTGGCACGATCGTTGGTGCCAGCTTTGTTGTTTTCATCATGCCGCTTCTGATCAACTCCCCGGAATTGTTTTCCATTGCCATTTGCCTTTGGATTGCCATCTGTCTTTTTCTGTCTCTTTATGATGGCTCACCAAGGAGCTACGGATTTATTCTGGGAGGATATACCTCGGCTCTCATCGGATTTCCTGCGGTGGACTCTCCCGGAAGTATCTTTCTGCTGGCAAGATCCCGGGTTGAAGAGGTTGTTCTGGGCGTTCTGACGACATTTTTGGTCAATGAGCTTTTTTTCCCACGTCAAGTCACACCCCTGCTCCTTTTACGGATGGATAAGTGGCTTTCCCATGTTGCGAAATGGGGGGGAGAGGAAGTTTCCGGACGGGGTATGACTCCTGGAGTGCCACATAGCCTTGGCGGGGAGATTTCAACGATGTCTGCCATGGGGATTCATGCTGCGTATGAATCCCCGGATCCAAGGGTTTCGGGGTGGCTGGAGGCACTGATGTCCCGGATGCGTGACCTCCTGCCGGTTTTTGTCGATCTCAAGATCCATCGAAAAGCCCTTTCCCGTTTTTCTCCGGCCCTCTCGTCCGATCTCGAAATCCTGGGCAGGGAGATTGACGACTGGATGTCGGGAAAGCATCATCTTTCTTCAAAAGAGATGGATCAGATGGTTTCCCGGTGGTTTTCGGAACATGGAATTTCTTTCGGGTTACTGAAAGGTGGCACGATTCCGACAGAACTCGGCTCCTTGATGGAGCGACTTTCCCGGCGTTTTCACGAACTCGTGATAATCTGGGGAGACTGTCGGCGCATGCGCCAAAGAATTGCCCATGGAGGTGTTGAGGAACCCCCAACGCCGAAGGGTCGGGTTTCGGTGTTCCGTGATCCGCTTCTCCCGTTTCTTTCGGCGCTGGCTGTCTCTCTTGCTGTGGGGACCTCCATATTCATCTGGAGAGCGCTTGATTGGCCAGAAGGTTTTGCCGCAGCAATGATGGCGGCGGTTAGCGGTACCTTTTTTGCCGCGATGGATGATCCTTCAGGAGCGATTCTGGATTTTCTGGCAAAGATCAATATCGGATCCGCCGCAGGATTGGTCACACTCTTTTTCTTCCTTCCCCAGGTTCACGACTTTGCCGGACTGATGGCGGTTATGGGAATTGTCCTGATCCCTGCCGGGATCGTGTTGGCCCGTCCCGACGGTCCGCTCAAAGTGCTTCCATTCATGATCGGATTTTCAGGATTGATTGCCTTGCAGTCAACCTACCATGCAGACTTCTCCCATGCATGGAATACCGCGATTTCAGAGGCTGTAGGTGTGTTTCTGGCGGCTCTTTCAACGGTATTGGTCCGGTCGGTGGGGGTGACGTTCAGCATCCGGAGGATCCTGTCATCGATCCATATGGAAATTGTCCAGCTGGCGAACCTTCAGGGAAAGATGGACCGGAGTGTGTTTGTGGACCACATGTTTGACAGGATCGCACCATTGATGTCGAGGATGGGCGTCCTTGGAATGGATGCGCGGAAAAATCATCCGGATGGACTCTATGATATGGTTGTTGGTCTCGACCTGATCCGGCTTGGAGAGATCCGGGAAAAATTGCCTCCGGAGATGGGGGATTCCATTTCCCGGCTGACACTTGCCATCGGTACCTATTACGATCGACCGGGAGAAGCCGGGAAGAAGGTCTTGAAATCCCTGTTCGACGAGGTTTGGCTCAAAATTGTCGATTCAACGGACATGGATCTTGAATCCGAAACGCTCTCCCTTCTCGCCAGTCTTCGATGGACACTTGACGGAGGGGGGTTTATGGCATCTTCCGATGGGAGGGCCAGATGAAAGAGATCGATGTTTTGGGGCTTTTCTTTCCACCGTTTCTGATCTGGGGAGTGATTGCCTTTTTGATTCTTGGATGGTTGAGGGTTTTGTTGGCCAGAATTGGTTTCTATCGTTTTGTCTGGCATCGTTCCCTTGTGGATATTGCTCTCTGGGTGATCGTTTCGGGAGTCGTTGTCACTTTTTTGGGTTAGGGGAGGACTATTGGCAGGAAATTCGTCTCTCATGTCTCGGGTAGCCTTGACACTTGTGATATTGATTCTGTCCTCTTTTGTCGGCTGGAGACTGTGGGTGTATTACCTTGAGGCTCCTTGGACCCGTGATGGGAAGATCCGGGCTGACTTTATCTCTGTCGCTCCGGATGTTTCCGGTTTGGTCAGCCAGATTTTTGTCCATGAGAATGATCAGGTCAAAAAAGGCGACATTCTCTTCCGTATCGATCCGGAACGTTTTCGAATCGCGATCCTCCAAGCCCGGGCGAGGGTTCTTGGTACGATGGCCGTTATGGATGAGGCAGGCCGCAATGCCAGAAGGTACCATCAACTCATGCTGAACGGAGACGCTACGCGGGAAGTGGCGAGAAATATGGAAGCCCGATATGAAAAATCGCGGGCCGACTATCAGGAAGCGATGGCGCAGCTCTCCCTTTCCATCCTGGACCAGAAGCGTTCTGAAGTCCGGGCCCGGGTCAACGGAAAAATTGCAAACATGACTCTTGAGCCGGGGGATTATGTTCATCGTGGAGATGGCGTCCTCTCTCTCGTCGATACGGACTCTCTCCATGTCGACGGCTACTTTGAGGAGACAAAACTGTCGAGAATCCACATCGGCGATCCTGTTGAAATTCGGATGATGGGGGCCCGTCGTTCCATATGGGGACATGTGAGCGGTATCGCGGGAGGTATTCGGGACAGGGAGAGGCATGAGCGTCCGGGAAGCCCTCCTGATGTCAACCCGACATTCAGTTGGGTCAGGCTCGCCCAGAGGATCCCGGTAAGGGTCCATCTTGACAAGGTTCCTCCCGGTCTGAGACTTGTTTCGGGAAGAACGGTGACCGTGATTGACCGGAAAGGTCCACTTGTTGGCAAGTTGTTTCCGTAATGCATTGATTTTTAATCAGGATATAATCCTGAATCGGAAAAAAACTTGCTAGATTCATCTCTGGCATGCTAGGGTTCTTGTGAGCCATTGAGTGGCCGGCCGAAAGTTTTTGACCACCCCCAAGTTGATCGAACCAAACAAACTTCCATCGAACCTTTTTCTCCAATCGCCCAGATTTCGCGATCGGCCATTTTTTATTTTTGGCGATTGAAGATTTTGGATCAATAACCATATTTTGGGGTGTTTGTTTTTCTTTTCAACTCGTCAGAAGATTGCCTCTCCCGGAGGAAAACCAAAAGGAGATCAGTTTTATGGATTGTTCCGGTCACCATCTGATTTCCCGAAATGACATCGACTCTGTCGCACTTGATCATGCACTTGGACCCATTGGTGCCGTTCTCCAAAAGGATGGTTCCGTTCTTTTCAGGGTGTGGGCCCCACAATTTTTTCATGTCCATCTGGTCCTGCCCGATCAAAAAAAATCCCCCCTTTTAATGGTTTCTGAAGGAAATGGGTACCATCATCTCTCACTTTCAGGTATTGGCGTCGGGACCCGCTATCTTTTCCAGCTTGAGGGAGTCGGAACCTATCCGGATCCGGCATCAAGGTGGCAGCCGGATGGCGTGCACAAAGCCTCCGCCGTGTGGTTCCCGGAGGAATCCTTTCCCTCTCCTCTCCCCGCTTGGCAGGGCCACAGGCTCGACTCCCTGATCATCTATGAGCTCCATGTCGGAACCTTTACCGCTGAAGGGACATTCGACGGACTCATCCAACATCTTGGACATTTGCAAGAGCTTGGTGTCACCGCGATTGAGGTCATGCCGGTCGCCTCCTTTCCGGGAGAGCGGAACTGGGGGTATGATGGCGTTTATCTGTTTGCTGTTCAGCAGTCCTATGGTGGCCCCGACGGTTTTGGCCGGTTTGTCCGTGGCTGTCATGAACGTGGAATTTCGGTCCTTTTGGATGTTGTCTATAACCACCTGGGTCCTGAAGGAAATTATCTCGGAAAGTTTGCTCCCTATTTTTCAAAAATCTCCCGGACCCCCTGGGGTGATGCGATCAATTTCGATGGCCCCGAGAGTGATCATGTCCGACATTTTTTTCTGGAGAACCTTCGCACCTATTTAGAGGTCTTTGATGTGGACGGGTTCCGGTTCGACGCGATCCATGCCATCATCGACCAGTCCCCGGTTCCTTTTCTGACAGATGTTTCAAGGCTTTGTCGTCAGATTTCCGAAAAACGGGGAAGACCGGTTCACCTGATCGGTGAGTCCCATCAGAATGACCGCAGGGCGGTTCTTCCGGAAGATCAAAACGGAATCGGTTTCGACAGCCAGTGGAGTGATGACTTTCACCATGCCCTTCATGTTTTCCTGACAGGGGAAAGGGAAGGGTATTATCAGGACTTTTCCGGAGCGTCCGACCTGCCCCGCATTTTTTCAGAAGGTTTTCTGTATCAGGGCGAATATGCCCCTTCATTCAGGCGTCGCAGGGGCTCTTCTCCTGAGGGGCTTTCCGGCTCTTCCTTCGTTGTTTTCTCCCAAAATCATGACCAAGTGGGCAATCGGCCGGCGGCTGACCGGCTTACCGCAAGAATTCCCGATGCCGGACTGCGTCTCGCGGCTTCCCTGACGCTCCTGTCTCCTTTTTTGCCACTTCTTTTTATGGGGGAAGAGTTTGGCGAGACGAACCCCTTCCATTATTTTACAAGCCATGGAGACGAGGATCTGATCAACGCTGTTCGGGAGGGGAGAAAAAGGGAGTTCCAGGATTTTCCCGGATGGACGGATCATCTTGATCCGCAGGGGTTGGAGGTGTTTGAAAACTCCCGGTTGTCCATGCTCGACCCCGGAAGTCGGATCGGCTCCTCGCTCAAGCTTTATGCCTTTTATCGGGAGCTGATTCGCATCAGGAAATCCTATCCGGCTCTTGTGCCGCCGAACACTCTTCCTGGTCCGGATTGTCGTCTCCTTCCATCCAATCCTCCCCTATTGCTGGTTCGTCGGGAGGGTGGCGGGGAAGTGGTTCTGATTGTCGGGAACCTGTCAGAGTTACCACAAAGACTCGGGAACATCCTTTCCAACGCTCCGGGGCGGTGGTCAAAAGTTCTCGACTCCGAAGAAGAACGCTGGGGTGGGGGAGGCAGTCTCTTTCCGGAGAGACTGGAGTCCTCTTCTGATGAAAATGTTTGTGCTCCTTATCAGGTCGCTCTCTACCGGGGGGTGGCCTCTTGAGTTTTCCGATAACGGCCACCTACAGAATGGGATTTTCAAAAGACTTCCGGCTTCAGGACGCCTCCCGTCTGGTCTCTTATCTCGACACTCTTGGAATCTCGACGTTGTATGCATCCCCCCTTTTCAAATCCCGAAAGGGGAGTGCCCATGGGTATGATGTGACCGATCCCACCTGTCTTAATCCCGAAATTGGCCAGATCGCCGACCTTTCGAGTCTGTCTGATTCTCTTGTGAAAAAAGGGATGGGGATGATTCTGGATATTGTTCCCAACCATATGGCCGCTCATTTTGAAAACAGGTGGTGGAGGGATGTCCTCGAGTTCGGGGAGATTTCTCCCTTTGCCGTTTTCTTCGATATCGACTGGAATCCACCTCAGGAGGCTCTCCATCGCCGGATCAGCCTTCCGATCCTCGGGGCTCCCTATGGACGGATTCTTGAAAACGGAGAGCTACGGCTGGATTATGACCGTCAGGGATTCGCGATTTATTATTGGGATAATCGCCTGCCCGTCTCCCCATTCTCGATCCTTCCGATCGTCTCGGATATTGCAGACCGTTACCGGCAGATCACCCAGGAGATTCCGGAGGGGGACTCTGGCGCAATCGATCTGTCCGGGATCCTGGAAGCGGTGAACGCCCTCTCAAGGGGAAGCGATGACCCCAGAAAAAATCGGATGAGGATTCAAAAATCCCGATCGGTTCTTTCAAAAATCTGGAGCCTTTCCCGTAAAAATCACGACTTTGCCAGAGCGGTTTCGGAGACAATCTCCTCCTACCGGGGTGTTCGGGGCGTTCCCTCTTCCTGGGACCGTCTGGACAGGATTATCAATGGGCAGGTTTACTGGCTGTCCCATTGGAAGACTGTGACGAGAACATTGAATTACCGGAGATTTTTTGATGTTGCCGATCTCGTCGGGGTTCGGACGGGCGATCCGGGTGTCTTTTCAGCTCTTCATGGTTTTCTGCTCTCGATTTCCCGAAACGGATGGATCTCCGGGGTCAGGGTCGATCACGTCGATGGTCTCTCGGATCCTTCCGGCTATCTGCGGCGATTATCGGAAGAATTGGCCCATTCCTCGGATTCACCGGATCAACCCAATATATGGGTTGAAAAAATTGTGCTCGATGACGAGCTCCTCGATCCCCAGTGGCCGATCCGTGGCACGACAGGGTATGAATTTTTAAATCAGACCAACCGTCTCTTCGTGGATCCCGAAGGCGCGGACCGGCTGTCAAGATGGTATTCCGAGCGGATTGATCCGGGTGCTTCGTTCAAGGATATCTGCTATCAGCAGAAAAAGAAGATTTGCGAGACACTTCTGGGGGGTGAGCTCAGACGTCTGACCTTTATTCTGGAGCATCTTGCCCAGAAGAGCCGATATGCGAGGGAACTGCCTTTTCGGGAGCTCCAGACAGGCTTGGTGGAAGTGACCGCATGTATGGGGGTCTACAGGACTTATATCCAGGATGGTCATGTTCCGAAGCAGGATCGATCGATTATCCAGGCGACTCTTCAGGAGGCAAGGCGACGCCATCCCGGGAGAAGGCGTGGCCTTTACCAGTTTTTCGAAAAAATCTTCATGATGGATTTTCCTGAAGGAATCTCGATGGAGCATCGTATGCTCTGGACCAATTTTGTCGAAAGATGGCAGCAGTTTACCGGTCCGGTTATGGCCAAGGGGGTCGAGGATACTTCCTTCTATCTCTACTCCCCGTTGATCTCTGCCAATGAGGTGGGGGGTGATCCGGAGCATCTGTCGATTTCGACAGACCGTTTTCACCAGATGAACCGCAGGCGGCTTGAGTCTGCCAGCAAGTCCATTTCTGCAAGCTCGACACATGACACGAAGCGAAGCGAGGATGTACGGGCAAGAATCAATGTGCTTTCCGAAATCTCTTCAGAGTGGTGCGAGCGTGTTGAAAAATGGATGAAGTTCAACAAGAAGGCCAAAATCCGTGGGCAGGGGGAATGGATCCCGGAACCCAGCCTTGAGCTTTTCATTTACCAGACCTTGTTGGGTGCTTGGCCACTATTCAAAAAGGAAGAAGGGGATTTTCGCACCAGGATGGCGAGTTACCTGGTCAAGGTCGCGAGGGAGCGAAAGCGTCACTCCGACTGGATCACTCCGGATGTTGTCTACGAAGAGAGCCTGTTGGCATTTCTCTCAGGCATTCTTCGGGAAGACCGTTCGAATCATTTTTTTTCCGATTTCCGCATGTTTGCCAGAAGAATTGCCTTGGGAGGGGCTCAAAACTCCATTTCCCAGACCATTGTGAAACTTTTATCGCCGGGAATCCCGGACTTTTATCAGGGAACGGAACTGTGGGATTTTTCCCTTGTGGATCCCGACAACCGGCGACCGGTGAAGTATGGGCTCAGGGAAACTCTTTTGGCGAGTCTTCAAAAGAAGTTCGCTGAGTCTCCTGAAGATTTATGGAGAGAACTCCTTTCCCAATGGGAGGATGGAAGGATCAAGCTTTTTGTGACACACATCCTTCTTCGGCTGAGACGCATGGTTCCGGACTTGTTTTTTTCGGGAAGCTACCATCCGTTGCCGGAAGAGTGGGAGCAGTCGGAGAAAATGATCGGATTTGCCCGGATGGCCGGGAAGCAAGCTATCCTGTTCGCGGTTTCCAGAAAGCCATTGTCCCATATTGACGGGCAATCCGGGATTGCTGTTGACCCATTGATCTGGGGCGACAGAGGAATGCCTCTTCCTCCGGGGCTGCCGGGCCCCTGGTTTCATGCTTTTCATGGACGCCCGGTCCCTGTTTTTCAGGATGGGGGAGAGGGGAATCCTTTAAGTGTCCGGATGATAGATGCTTTTGGCGATGCGATTTTTACGGTGCTTTTCGCCAACATCAACTCACCTGATTCTCCTGGGGCAGAGAAGCAGGCAGTCGGAAGCGAACATTATCAGATGGAAAGAGGTGGTTGTGGACGAGCCGGTTAATCCCATATTGCACGGTGTGATGTACGAGATTTACATCAGGAGCTATTCGGACCATTCCGGAGACGGGACCGGCGATTTTCTGGGTATCGTGGACCGACTGGATTATATTTCCAGACTGGGTGTCAGTTCGATTCTTCTCAATTGTCCTTTTCTGTCTGTTCACGGAAAAGATCATCATCCCCTGCTGGACTGGATGAAACTGGATCATGAGCTGGGCACCCTCTCAGACTTTTTGCTTCTTCTTGAAAAAGCTCACATGAAAGGATTGAAGGTCCTGCTTTCTCTTCCGGTGAATGCGACGAGTGACCAGCATGTCTGGTTTTCCGAGTCCCGATTGTCCCGGGGATCCCTGTTTTCAAACAGTTACTTCTGGTCTGATACGCCCCCTCCCGAGCCAGAGACGAGACACGATCCTCCAGAAAAGATCAACTGGACCCTTGATGCCGATTCCGGGAGATACTATTGGTTTGGCGATCATAAGGACGAGCCTTCCCTCAATTATGGTGATGCGGAAGTGCTTTCCGAAATGTGTCGCATCTTCGAGCACTGGTTTGCGCTTGAGGTGGACGGATTTCGTCTTGCCGGAGCCGGAAGGCTTCATTCCTGGAAAAAAAATGAAATCATTCCCGTCCAGGATCCTTTTCAAACCTTTCATCCTGTCATTTACCCGCTCAAAAAATCCTATCCGGAAAAGATGTTCCTTTTTGAAACCGGATCTCCTCCCTCAAAACGCGGGCAGGTAAATGATTCAAGGCTTTTCTATCATTTCAATCCTTTTTTCCCCGCGGTGATCTCTGCGATTAAAAACGAGGACCGGTCACCACTTGAACCGATCCTTGATGGGAAGCCCAAAGGACGCTCGAAAAAGAGCCTCTCCAGAAACAGGACGATCCACCTGAGAGAGCGTTCGGAAGAAACCTTTGAATTGCTCGACACACTGTCAAGCGATGACGCGCTCTTTCCATTGGCTCCGGATCTCCCGGAGGATCGCCCGATCCTGTCCAGGGTGGCACGGCTCATGGAAAATGGAAGACGACGAATCCAGCTGGTGATGAGTCTTTTTTTAACCTTCCCTGGACTTCCTGTCCTGTATTACGGGGATGAGATCGGTATGGGCGATCATCCCCACCTCAGGGGAAAAAACCCGATCCGTACCCCGATGCACTGGTCGGCTGACCGGAATGCCGGATTTTCCAGGGCGGATCCGGAAGAGCTCTTCAACCCTGTGATTGAAGACCCTCTTTACAGCTATCAGATGGTGAACGTTGAAAGTCAGGAACGATTTCCTGATTCCCATCTCTGGAATGTCCGAAGAATGATTGAAGTTCGGAATCAGAATCCTCTTCTTTATGGAGACGGGGATTTTGAGCTGATTGAAACAAGGTCGGCATCGATCCTGGCTTATGTCCGCTCCTGTGATGGGGCAACCGGCCTTTTTATCCACAATCTTTCAAAATCGGCCATGTTTGGACATCTGGATTTGGCGAAATGGCACGGTTACAAGCCACGGGAGATGTTTTCAGGCGGGGCTTTTCCCACGGTGGGGAAAGCCCCTTACCTGATCACCATGACTCCGTATTCAACCATATGGTTTTTACTGGAGGCTCCGATCAGAAAGAAAATGGCCAAAAGTCGGAGGAGGGGATCTTGAACGAGAACACAGCTGATTCTCTCTGGTACAAGGATGCGATCATTTACGAAATTCCGGTCAAATCCTTTTTTGATTCCAATAACGATGGAGTGGGGGATCTGAAAGGGCTGACCCAAAAGCTCGACTATATCCAGAGCCTTGGTGTGACCGTGATCTGGCTATTGCCGATCACCGATTCGCCGTTGCGGGACGACGGGTATGACATCAGGGACTATTATACGATCCACCCATCGTATGGAACGATGAAAGATTTCGAGACCTTTCTTTCCGAGGCCCACATTCGTGGAATCCGGGTCATTGCTGAAATGGTTTTGAACCATACATCCGATACCCATCCATGGTTTGTCTCGGCAAGATCGTCCAGAAACTCACCGTTCAGGGACTACTATGTCTGGAGTGATACGGTCGAGCGTTACCGTGAGACCCGGATTATTTTCGGTGACTCGGAAAAATCAAACTGGACATGGGAGCCAAAAACCCACCAGTACTACTGGCATCGTTTCTTTTATCACCAGCCCGATCTCAACTTTGATAATCCAAAAGTCCAGGAAGAAATGCTGAATGTCGTCAAGTTCTGGTTCTCTCTTGGAGTCGATGGGCTCCGCGCCGATGCGGTTCCCTATTTGTACGAAAGGGAAGGAACGTCCTGCGAGAATCTCCCGGAAACGCATTCTTTCCTGAAAAAAATCCGCTCCGAGGTGGACCGTCTTTTTCCCGGAAGAATGCTTTTGGCCGAGGCCAATCAGTGGCCACAGGATGTCCTTCATTATTTTGGAAATGAGGATGAGTTTCAGATGGCGTATCACTTTCCCCTGATGCCCAGGCTTTTTATTGCGATTGCCCAGGGGAACAGAAAACCGATTGTGGATATCCTGGCCCAGACGCCTCCTATTCCGAACTCTTGCCAGTGGGCGATTTTCCTCAGGAATCATGACGAGTTGACTCTTGAGATGGTTTCTGATCAGGAGCGGGATTATCTTTGGTCCACCTATGCCTCGGACCACCGGATGCGCCTCAATATCGGAATCAGGAGACGACTGTCTCCGCTGATGTCGAACGACCGAAGAAAGATCGACCTGATGCAAAGCCTTCTCCTGACCCTTCCGGGGACGCCGATCCTATATTACGGAGATGAGATCGGTATGGGAGACAATATCCATCTTGGAGACAGAAACGGAGTCCGTACTCCGATGCAATGGTCTTCAGACAGAAACGGGGGGTTTTCCCAGGGGGATCCGTCCTCTCTGTTCAGTCCACCAATCCAGAACCCGGTTTACGGGTTTCAGGTGGTGAATGTCGAGGTTCAGTCAAGATATCCCACAAGCCCTCTCAATATGCTCAGGCAGATGATTTCGGTCCGTCAGTCTGTCCAGATTTTCGGGAGAGGAACGATGACAGTCCTGTCTCCCAAGAATCAAAAAGTCATGGCCTATCTCAGGGAGTTTGGGGGAGAGGTTGTTCTGGTGGTGAACAACCTTTCCGATTCCACTGAGTCGGTTACGATCGATCTTTCTGCCTATGCTGGCTGGACACCTTTTGAAATGTTCAGCCAGACCGGTTTCCCGGAAATTTCAAGATCTCCATACCACTTCTCACTCAGTCCATACGGTTTTTTTTGGCTCAAGCTTGTTCCTGCCGGAAAAAAAGAGAAAAAGCGACAGTCCCGATCTGTTGAATTGCCGAAATCTTCTGTCTCGAGGAGGAAATAATGATGGATGTGAATGGCGGTCTTCCGATCGTCAAGGGGGACAAACCGTCCTGCCGGGTTGTGATTGAACGTGTTGAGCCCAGGATTGATTGTGGGGGATATCCGGTCAAAAGGCATTCCGGGGAATCCTTGACTGTGTCTGCGGATATTTTTGCGGATGGTCAGGATCCATTGCGTGTTCTTCTGGAGTATTGTTGTTCCGGAGCCGGAACCTGGCAATCGGAGTTGATGACTCCGCTTGGGAACGATCGATGGTCTGCTTCTTTGACCCTTCCCGAGATGGGGCTGGTGCATTTTCGGATTTCAGGCTGGATTGACGAGTATGCAGCCTTTTCGGACCGGATCGTTAAAAAGTTTCAGGCTGGACAGGAGACGGATCTTGAATATGCGGAGCTCATTCTTCTGATACGGAAAACCGCGGAAAGATCCAGTGATTCGGAACGACTGATGGCATGGGCGGAAAGGGTCCATGGAGAACTGAACCCCGAGAAACGTCTTCATATTGCAACCGAACAGGAGATGATCCTGTTTGCCTCGATGTTTCCGGATCCTGCTGAGGTTGCACGCACGACAGCGGATTTCAAGGTCTTGGTGGAAAGGGAAAGGGCTTCTGTCGGGGCATGGTATGAGTTTTTTCCCAGAAGTGCTTCCCCCGACTCAAAGAGGTCCGGAACCATCAAGGATGCAATCGGAAGACTTCCGGAGATCGCATCGATGGGATTTGACGTGATTTATCCGGGACCACTGACTCCGATCGGATCCGCATTCCGAAAAGGAGCCAACAATAGCCCGAAGTGTCTTCCGGGAGATCCCGGAAGTCCATGGGCCATCGGTTCATCCGCAGGTGGACACATGTCCATTCATCCCGATCTGGGATCGATGGAGGATTTTTCCGAACTGGTCGCCACGGCAAAGTCACTGGGAATGGAAATCGCGATGGAGCTGGCGCTCCAGTGCTCCCCCGACCATCCTTATGTCAAGGATCATCCCGAATGGTTCAGGAAGCGTCCGGACGGTTCAATCCATTATGCCGAAAATCCTCCAAAGAAGTATCAGGACATTTATCCCTTTGATTTCCATTGTGATCAATGGAAGGCGCTTTGGGAGGAGATACTGGCGATTGTTTTATTCTGGGGTGAAAAAGGTGTCCGTGCCTTTCGGGTCGACAATCCGCATACAAAACCGTTCGCTTTCTGGGAATGGCTCCTTGAAAACGCGCGGAAGAGCTATCCGGACATGGTTTTTCTGGCAGAGGCCTTTACGCGTCCCAATGTGATGTACCAGCTTGCAAAGGTCGGATTTTCGCAGTCGTACACTTACTTTACCTGGCGGAACTCCAAACGCGAAATCATAGAGTATGTGACAGAGTTGACAACGGCTCCGGTCAAGGATTTTTTTCGTCCGAATTTTTGGCCCAACACCCCGGATATCCTGCATGAATACTTGCAAAAAGGAGGTCCTCCAGCCTTTGTGATCCGCTTGGTTCTCGCCGCAACATTCTCTTCAAGCTACGGAATATTCGGTCCGGCTTACGAGCGTTGCGAGTCTCAGCCGATCTCAGAAGGATCGGAAGAATATCTCGATTCGGAAAAGTATGAGATTCGTCATTGGGGACCGAAGCCCCCGTTCGATATCAGCGGGGTCATTTCCAGCATCAACAGGTTCAGGAGAAGCTACCCGGCTTTTTTAAAAAATGAAGGAATCCGTTTCCTTCCGATAGACAATGACCAGATGCTGGCTTATCTGAAACCGGGTCCATCCGGCTCTCCTGACGTGATTGTCCTTGTCACACTTGATCCGCATGCTCCTGTGGAAGGAACGCTTGCCTATCATCCTGATGGTTCTGGCAACGCGTTCAGGTTGAAAAACCTGATGGATGATTCGTTTTCAGAATGGACGGGGAGGAGTCATTTTATCCGCATTGATCCATCTGTCACTCCATTCATGATCTTCGCAAGGGAGGGGTGATGGCTCCCTCTCAGGAAGAGAGACCCGTGGTCCGGATGGCTGGAAAGATTGCGGATCTTCCACGCCTGTTTCAGGGAGAGCGGGGATACCGGATCTTGTCATCGTGGCTGGGGAGCCAACGATGGTTTGCCGGAAAATCGAAAAAGATCATCTCAGGGGATTTTTCGGATTATTTCAGTCTTGGAGTCAGGGAAAATGAGGTTTTCTTTGGAGGATTCCTGAACCTCCATTATGAGTCCGGGGAAGGGGATTCCTATTTTATCCCCCTTTCTTTTTCCCGAAAGACTTCAAGAACGCTTTTCCCATTGGGAACGCTTGAGTTTGATGATGGTTCGGGGGTTTTGGAAGATGGTTTGCTGATTCCCGAGATGGGCCAGACCCTTTTAAAGATATTTTTCGAAAAACAGGATTCTGCAGCCCTCTCTGTTCAGCAAACATCCCTTTTTCCAACTCTGGCAAGAACTTCGGATTTGGATATTCTGCCCAGAGTCTTGTCGGGAGAGCAGAGCAATACCTCTCTGCTCTTTGGTCGCTCCTTGATCATGAAGTGCTATCGCCGTCCGGAAAAAGGCGGAAATTGTGATTTTGAAATGGGAGCGTTTTTTTCGTCTCGCACCCTCAGCCTTCCTGTGGCACCGCTTCTGGGCGCACTCTGTCATTCTCCCGAATCGGGGGGCTCGATTGTCATCGCCCTCTTGTCCGGATTTGTGGAAAACAGGGGAGATGCGTGGAGCTGGCTTTTAAAAGCGATTGATCCGGACAAGGTGGTCGAAAACTTCCATTCCGGTCAAAAAAGTCTTCTGGATAAAGATGTTATCAGGCTTGTGAAAAAGATAGGCGCAAGTACAGGGTTGATGCACCGGTGCCTCTCTGAAGAGTCCTTCTCGCCCGAAATGGCTCCAGTGCCATTTCTTCCAGAAGATTGGGAGCTTCTGGGGCGATCGGTACTCGCCATGGGACGGGATGTTTTTCCGGAGGGAAGCTCTTTGCCACCTTCCTGGTGGCCGGACCATCTGCTCGGTTTTGAGGAGGCTTCCCGGGCGTTTTGGAGACGGATTCCAGCCTTTTTCTCCGGGCCCATGGATGGAGACTCGGCCGATTCCTGGGGGGGAAGGATCCGTTGCCATGGGGACTATCATCTGGGTCAGCTTTTGGTTACGAGTGATCTGGACATTGTTGTCATCGATTTCGAAGGGGAACCTTCCGTTCCCATTTCCGTCCGCAGGGAGAAACGCTCTCCCCTGTCCGATGTTGCCGGAATGGTTCGATCTCTGGACTACCTCTCGAAAATGATTTTCCCGGATTTTGAAAGCAGGGCCGTTTCAAAAGCGCTGTTCGCCGAGTTATCTCTTCATTTTCTGGACGAATATCAGCAAGAAATGGCAGGGGCAGGGGAACTTCCCTCTGGGGGCGCCTATTCCCGATTGCTGAAAGCCTGCCTGCTCAGAAAGGCTTTTTACGAGCTATCCTACGAGATCAACAACCGTCCGGACTGGTGCCACGTTCCCCTTGCAGGGATTCTGGAACTTCTCTAAGGAGATCCTCAAGGCAGTGATGTTTCCGGGTGGCTCATTTTAGCCGGGTCAGGGACCCTCGTCCGGACTTCAGCTTGAGCGGATAGAGTTTTGTGGGTGTTGACACAATTTTTCAAACCATCGATAATGAAAAATCGAGCGGCAAGAAGTGCAGTTCGTTCGGCAAGGGCATTAAAAACATTTTTTGGAGCGATCCCGAACCGGACACTTCTTGACCTGAATGGCCACCGTTCGCATCTCCTATGGATGGAAGAGATCCTTGGTGTGTGTTTCTTGCATCAATCGGTGGGCGACGAATTGGTCTGGGCAATTCCGCCTGGTGCCGGAGTTTCCGGTGCGGGGCTTTCAAGGAGTCAGCGATGGCTTATCGTGAGTACAAGTTTGGCACCATGATGATCGGTACCCTTTTTGTGATCGTGTTATCGATCGTTGTTTTGTTCCCGTCCCTCCAGATGGCAAAGATTCCGCCAACTGCAACAGCTGTCCAGAAGTCCAAGGACTATGGATCTGAAAGCGGATGGACCCTTGAGGATCCGATGATGACCGGAGACAATCGGCCAACGATGATCGGAAAAGGAAAAGTGGTTTTTATTCGTGAAGGATGCTGGTGGTGTCACACCCTGCTTCCGGAGCAGACACAGGACTGGCAGTATTTTGGAGCTCCTCCGACAGCCGCTGATTTTGTGGGCGAGAGCCCGACAGTGTTCGGATCTGACCGAAAGGCTCCTGACCTCCTCCATGTGGGAAGCCGTTTGCCCATCAAGGGATGGCATCTTGTTCACCATGCCAATCCACGGGCCGTTCAGCCGAAATCCATGATGCCGGCGTTCAACTACCTTCGCAAGAAGGATCTTGACGCTTTGGCTGACTACATGGCAAGTCTCAAGTAAACATTTGATCCTGTCTTTCCGTCTCCGGAAATCTTTTGACCGGAGACGGATCTTTATCTGTGCCCCGCTTCTGATCACAAGAGGCGGGGTTTTCTTTTTCCAGGGCGAAAGAGGACCATCCGTTCGTGAGAGCTGGGCCTCCATTCAATCCTCAGCTGAGTGGCGGGAGAGTGCATAAATGATTTCCTGGAGTGCTCGATGACAGGTTCGGTGCTTCCTTCTGTTGCGGCGACTCTTCCGATCGAGTCGATCCTTCTGTTATTGGGACTTTCCTTTTTTTTGGGACTTGCTGTTGAGGAAATGGTCTCTCCCTCCATCGAACGACCCGGAGGGATCAGAACGATTCCTCTTCTTTCGCTTTTGGGTCTGACCCTTACGGTCATTGTTCCGGGCAATACGGTTTTTGTTCTGGCCGGATTTTTCTCCCTGGCACTCTGGCTGTCCCTCCATCATGTTTCCAAAAATTCTCCTGATCCTGACAGCAAGGGATATTCCCTGATTCATCCGGTGATTGCCCTGATGGCTTACCTTCTGGGGCCGGTGACAATCCTCCTGCCGCATTGGTTTTCCATTTCATTTGTGGTGTTCATCGTGCTCACTCTCGGGGGGCGAGACCGACTCCACGACCTTGCGAAATCCGTTCCCCAGGAGGAGATTTTTACCGCTGGAAAGTTTTTGATCCTTGCGGGAATTATCTGGCCGCTGGTTCCGGACCATCTGGTTGTTGCATGGCTTCCTCTGACGCCTTACAAGATTTGGGAGTATGTGATCGTTGTTTCGTCCCTCTCTTATGCGAGTTATTTGATCCAGCGCTTCTTTTCGGCAAAGGGAGGGCTTCTTGCCGGTTCCGTTTTTGGGGGGCTTGTTTCCTCAACGGCTGCGACGGTGATGCTTTCGAGAAAGGCAAAAGAGCTCTTGCCCGATCAGAAGGCTTCTGTGTCCGCTGAACTCCACGGTGCCATTGTTCTTGCCAATACCCTGATGTATCTGAGAATTCTTCTGGTTGTCGTCTTCCTCTATCCCGCAATGGCAAGGCCGCTCCTTTTGCCTCTTTTGGGAGCTTGCGTCATTGGCTCAGCCATGGCTCTTTATCTTGTCTACCGGAAGAAAGTCTCCAAAGACGGGGCAGTCGCCCCCGAAAACTTCCCCTCCCACCCTTTGGAGCTCACTACTGCATTGGTATTTGCCCTGTCTCTTGTGATTGTCACGGTCGTTCTGGGTTGGGTCGGGCGACATTTTGGAACTTCAGGGATCGATTTGATGGCCTTTTTGGTGGGGTTCACGGACATCATTCCTTTTGTCCTGGGGCTTGTGCATCAGTCGACTCCCGATCAGGCGGGTATGGTGGCAGGCGCTATCATGATTTCTGCGTCTTCAAACAATCTGGCCAAGGCTGCTTACGAGATTTCCATTCTTGGCTTGAGGAGATCGATTCCCTCGGTCATTCCGCTCCTTGTGTTGGCAATTCTTGGATTTGTTTATGCATACTTAGTCGTTTGACTGAAATCTTTTTGGGCTGAATGGCTCAATCGGGACAGGAAGCGGTTTTCCAGTCAGGAGAGAGGCAATGATGGCTCCCGTGACTGGTGAGAGAAGAATTCCGTTCCGGTAGTGTCCAGCCGCAACCATGATGTTTGGTGATGAAGGGTGGGGACCAATGATGGGGAGACCATCGGGGGTTTTGGGCCGAAGTCCGGACCAGGCATGATGAAAGGGTTGCTCCAGCAGATGCGGCGAGACTTTTTTCAGGGGGGAAAGGAACTCGATCATTCCTTTGGGGGTGACCTTTGTCTCAAAGCCGTAATCGTCTTCGCTGGCACCGATGACGACCGTGCCGTCAAGTTTGGGGACGAAATACCCTTTGGGTGGATAGAAGACGATGTGCCGGTATGGGCGCATCGTTGTCCGAACCGCCAGAATCTGGCCGTTGACGGGCGTGACCGGCATGACGGGCGGGGGAAGGGAGATCCCTCCCATAAAGGCTCCGGGAGTCAGGATCACCTTCTCAGCGAAAATCTGATCTCCCCGTGATGTTGTGACAACCACACCTCTTGATCCATTTTCCCGAACGGAAGTGACCGGTTCTCCCCGTCTCCATGAAATTTTTCTTTGGGAGATGGATCCCTGTAATGCTCTTAAAAGCCTCGGAGCGTACACATGCGATTCATGGGGGTATCGTATGGCAGATCGGACCTCTTCCCCGAGGTGGGGTTCAAGTTCCCTCGCGGATTTTCCGGAAAGCCATTCGATGGAGTGGTCGATTGGTTTTTGCCACTGCCACCTTTTTTTGAGGGCGTCTTCCTCCTCATCCGAAGAGGCTACGGAGAGAATGCCGCTTTTGACAAAGTCGGGGGAGAGTCCTGTTTCCTCGATGAGGGAAGCGACAAAATCAGGGTAGAGTGACAGGCTTGCTCTCATGAGATCGAGGAAGGGACCTTCCCGGTCGGTTTCGTTGAACGGTCCGAGGATGCCTGCCGCGGCATTCGTTGCAAGCCCTCCCGGCTCTGACCTGTCGAGAATCAGGATGTCCGTTTCCATGGCCCTGGAGAGATGCCATGCGATCGAAGTACCAATAATTCCTGCGCCAACGATCACGGTCTTCACATGGAATTGGCTTGGCAATGGAGGTCCTTTTGTTGGATGGATGATTTTTCTTTGTCAGTCGGGACCTTCCGGACCTTCAGGGGCAAGATTGCCTCTCTCATTCAGGGTTGTTATTATCCCACAGGAGATTTGGCGGTTCAACGGCGGAGGAGAATGCGTTTCCTTCAGGGAGGATGTTGATAAGGATGAACATTTGTGTGGTTGGATCCGGATATGTCGGACTTGTGACGGCGACATGCTTTGCGGAAATGGGTCATTCTGTCATTGGTGTGGATGTGGATGCGGCGAAGGTGGACCGTCTCTCGAAAGGGGAGTCTCCGCTCTATGAGCCAGGCCTTTCAGAGTTGCTTCACCGAAATATCAAGGCGGGTCGCCTCTCTTTTACGACAGATCTTCCTTTGGCTGTTTCCAGATCCCTATTCGTGTTCGTTGCAGTCGGAACTCCCATGGGGGCGGATGGAAGCGCCGACCTGAAGTCGGTTCTCTCTGTTGCAAGATCTGTGGCACTCACGATGAGTGGGTATAGGGTGGTTGTGATCAAGTCAACCGTGCCGGTGGGAACATGCCGTCTTGTCGCCGAGGAGATTTCCGGGGTTCTGGATGGACGCAAGCTTGAGGTTCCGGTTCCGTTTGATGTGGTTTCCAATCCCGAGTTCTTGAAGGAAGGCTCCGCTGTCAATGATTTCATGCGTCCGGATCGGGTTGTTGTCGGTGTTTCCAACCCGGAGGTCTCGGAGGTCATGCGGGAGCTGTATGCCCCTTTTCTTCGAAACGGACATCCGGTCATCATGATGGATGTCCTCTCCTCGGAACTGACAAAATACGCATCAAATTCATTTTTGGCCATGAAGATATCCTTTATGAACAAGGTTGCCCAGATTTGTGACAAGGTTGGTGCAGATGTCATGAGTGTCCGGAAAGGAATGGGGTCCGATCCGAGAATTGGGCTCCCATTCCTGTATGCGGGGGTTGGCTATGGGGGATCCTGCTTTCCGAAAGATGTTCAGGCTTTTGTCCGGACTGGAGCATCCATTGGTGTTGACATGAGTCTTCTTGAAGAGGTTGAGAAGATCAATGAACAGCAAAAAAACTGGGCGATCCAAAAAATTGTTGAGTCTTATCCTGACCAGACCGCTTTGAAGGTCGCCATCTGGGGTGGAGCTTTCAAGCCTGAAACGGACGATATCCGGGACGCGCCTTCCATTTCAGTCATTTCTGAGCTTCTTGCGCGCAAAGTCCTTGTTTCCCTCTATGACCCGGAGGCCATGTCCGGACTCCGGGCTGTCTTTCCCTCCGGCGTCGAGTATTGCGAAAACCCTTACGATGTTCTGAAAGATGCGGACATTCTCCTTTTGCTGACGGAGTGGAGAGAGTTTCGCAATCCCGACTGGGACCAGGTGAAAAGCCTGATGAAGGGAACCCTTGTGCTTGACGGTCGCAATCAGTATGAGGCTTCTGATCTTGCTGTTCATGGTCTGTCTTGTGTGGGGGTTGGAAGAGGATGCTTTACAGGACAACCCTGACTCCGGCCGTTTTCCTTCGCCGGGAGAAACGGTATTCCGTTCTTTGCCGGCTCTTGTCCGGAGAGGAGGTCTGGGCCCATTGTGCCAATCCGGGCCGTCTTCTGTCCTGTCTGACCGAACCCGGGACTCCGGTTTATCTCCTTTTCCATGAGCCGGACGGAAAAAAAGAGCGTAAAACCTCCTGGAGTCTTGAGCAGTCCGAGCCGATTCCGGGTGTTCGTGTCGGGCTTATGCCCATCAGGGGAAATGCACTCTTTGAGGAGGCACTCGGGATGGGATTTTTCCCCGGGTTTTCAAATTATCCGGAATTGAGACGGGAGGTCCCCTACGGAGAGGGTTCCCGAGTCGACTTTGTCCTGTCTGGCCCGGAAGGACAGATCTTTGTCGAGGTCAAGAGTGTCACGTATCGTGATGGAGATGCGGCCCTGTTTCCTGATGCCGTTTCCCAAAGGGCAAGTCGTCATGCCCTTGAGCTTTCCAGGGTTCGGAGAGAGGGGATACGGTCCGCCATGGTATTCGTCGTCATGCGGTCTGATTGTCGATACGTCATGCCAGCTTCTGGGATCGATCCTTCCTATGCCAGGGTTTTTGCGTCCGTTTGCAAGGAAGGGGTCGAGGCCCATTCTTTTTCTGTAACAGCCACAGAATCGGGATTGTTTCCAGGGCGTTCCACGCCGGTTTTTCCAGAGGGGATTCCCGCTGAAACTGAAAGGAGCCAATGAAAGTACTTGTTACGGGAGGTGCCGGATTTATCGGTTCCCACCTGATTGAATCTCTTGTCTCGATGGGTAACGAGGTGGATGTCCTCGACAACTTTCATACGGGAAGACGGGAAAATGTTGATCTTTCCGGAAAGGTCAGCAACCTTTACGTCCAGGATGTTTCGGAGCCGCTTTCTCGAGCCCGGAAGTATGATCGGATCTACCACATGGCTTGCCCTGCTTCTCCTGTTCATTACCAGTCCGATCCGGTCCATACCTTCAAGACGGCGGTTTTTGGGACCTACCGGATGCTTGAGCTTGCCAGGGAAACCGGTGCCCGCCTTCTGATCGCATCCACCTCCGAGGTTTACGGAGACCCTTTGGAGCATCCCCAGACGGAGCAGTACTGGGGCCATGTCAATCCGGTGGGACCGAGGTCCTGTTACGATGAGGGCAAACGGGGGGCGGAGACGCTTGCATCCGACTATGCCAGGACGATGGGCGTGGATTTGCGGATTGTCCGTATTTTCAACACCTATGGTCCAAGAATGCTTTTCGATGACGGCCGGGTCGTCAGCAACTTCATTCATCAGGCCCTTCTGGGTCACCCCCTGACCCTTTACGGAGATGGGCGGCAGACTCGATCCTTTTGTTATGTTTCGGATCTTGTCAGGGGTATTCTTTCATTGATGGAATCAGATGTGGTGGCACTTCCGGTCAATATGGGAAATCCCACTGAGTTCACGATCCATGATCTTGCCAGGCTGGTCCTTTCCAAGGTCAAGTCCTCATCAACCATCGTCAACCACCCCATGCCGACAGACGATCCTGCCAGAAGATGTCCGGATATCTCGCGTGCACAAGATCGTCTCGGGTGGTCTCCGGTGATCGATCTTTCCAGTGGCCTTGATCTTACGATTGAGGAGTTTCGCTCGAGACTTCATCCGTGAAAAAGCGCATTCAGCTTTTTCTGGGGTTTGCTGTCAGTGGAGTGGCTCTCTGGGCCTCTCTTGCCCACGCCAATATGAGGGAGCTTGGTCATGCGTTGTGGCGGGGCCATTATGGCTGGCTGATCCCGATATTCCTGCTGATGAATGTTTCCTTTTTGCTCAGGGCCTTTTTCTGGAAAACAACATTGTCCGTTCGACATCGTGTTTCGGTGGGGCATCTGTTTTCCTCGGTCATAGTGGGTGTCATGGCAAACAATATTTTGCCTTTTCGCGCGGGAGAGCTTGTCCGGATCGCCTATACGAGGCAGGTTGAGGGAATCGGCGCTCCAATCCTTCTGACGACTGTCTTCATGGAGCGGTTCTTTGATGTGACGATGCTGACTTTTGTCATTTTTATCGATCTCTTTCTTGTCGGGGGTTCCAACCTCAGAACACCGGCAATCATCCTGGCCTGTGTGGTGGGTGGGTTCTTTTTGGGAGGTGCGATCCTGATCCGGAAACATCTGTCTGTTTTTTCCGTGATCCTGGGATTTTTCGAGAGAGTGCCTGCATTCAGGGACAGGCTCCGAAAAGTGCTGATGACAGCGGTTGACGGGTTTTCAAGCCTGAGATCGATACGAGAGACCTTCACCCTTTTTCTCCTGAGCTTCGGAATCTGGATGGGAAGTCTTGCTTCCTGTTACTTTTTTCTGAGGATTTTTGATCTCTCAATGGATCCCGTGCCCATGAGCCTCTCTCTTCTTTTATATACGAGCCTTGCCTTTCTTGTTCCGGCATCTCCCGGAGGAGTTGGCGTTGTCCAGCTGGCAACGGTTTATGCACTTCGGGGGTATCATGTCGGGGACTCCAGATCATTGGCCCTTTCCGTGGTCTTTCAGATTGTTCCTTTTCTCTTTACAATGGTCGCCGGGTGGTATTTTATTCACCGCGATCATTTCTCCCTCTTTGGAAAGAGGGAGCGTCCTGCCTGAGATCATTTTTCAGGGACAGAAAAAAAGTCAGCCCGAAAGATTCGGGTTGAATCACAAGCGATTTCAAGACGGAGGTTCCAGATCATCATGCAACAACAAACACTTGCCATCGTCAAGCCGGATGCGTTCCGGAAACAGTCCACCGGAGCCATTCTCGCCCGTTATGAAAAAGAAGGTTTCAAAATCAAGGCTGCCCGCGTCAGATGGTTGTCTGTTCGTGAAGCAGAGAGTTTTTATGCAGTGCACAGGGAACGTCCATTTTTTTCAAGTCTGACAGCCTTCATGGCATCAGGACCGGTCATGACGCTTGTCCTTGAAGCAGAGAATGCGGTCCTCCGGCACAGGGACCTTTTGGGTGCCACCGATCCGGCCAAGGCCGCTCCGCAGACCCTTCGGAATCTTTTTGGTGCTTCGATTGAAGAAAATGCTGTTCATGGCTCCGATTCCGAAGAGAATGCCAGACAGGAAATTGCCTTCTTTTTTTCGGGCGCCGAGATCTTTTAGTTGAATTCCAGGTAGTTGTTATGGCCAAAATGCTGATAGCAGCCAGGGGATGGCCGGGATTGGCTGCGGCCATTACGGCTCATCGCCGAGGTTACGATTGCCGGCTCATTTACGAGGATGCTCCTTCCACAGGGAGGCTTCTGGGGGATTCCGGCCCTCTTTCCTCATGGCTTTCCGGTATGGGGATTTCGTTTGAGGACAGTTTTTTTCAGAAGAACATTCCATCTCTTCTCTATACGGGGGAGAGATGGGAACTTCTGGGGATCTATAATGTTCTGACCGAAGCCCATTTGGCAGAAAAAAATCGCTTTTATCATGATTTAAAACCGATTGACACTCCACTTTTTCAAAAAGTCCGCAATGATCTCAGTCAATCTTTTGAAAGAGCGGAACACTATCACTCTTTTGCAGGGAAGACCCTGGGCTGGTTCCGTTCTCCCGTCAGAAAAGCAAAACGCCTTCTCCTGAAACACAAGGTTTTGAAAAATATCCATTCCATCTTCGACTGGGAGCCTCTTTTTTTTGCACTTGAATCTGCAATGGGGTTTTCAGAAAAGGACTGCCTGACGGTGCAGCGTATTGTTCTGAGCCTTTTTCTGGGGCAACTCCATCATGTGAATGAAGCGGCCCTTTTTGAGAAACTTCTTTCGGATGCAACCAGACTGGGCATTCGTGTTGAAAAAGCAGGCTCCGCTCCGATTGAGATCCAAAAGGAAGGAGGTCGCGGCTTTATCGATTCCCAAACGAATGAACGGTTTGACCGGGTTCTGGATCTATCCTCTTCCTGTCACCCTAGAGGGGGGGAAAGGATGGAGATCCGGATCCCTTGCCTCCTTTATCCGGAACTTTGGCCTGATATGATCCTGATTCCGGGAGGGGGCTCCCAAAAGCCCTTTTTTCTGGAAGTTTTGGACAAACAAGAGCAGGATCTTGTTGCCAAGGTTCACTTTTCAGGCCCATCAGAATCCGTTCTGTCCAAGCTTTCCGACCTGTTTCATTCAGAACCTGGGGAAATGGTCGTGGGGAAAATTCCTGAGGATGCGAGGCCAATCCTCTCCCTTGAAGGGCGTTCTCCCCACTTTCGTCGATCAGGGCCCTATGCGTTTCGGGACGGAACCTTTTCTCTTTTAACGGATCCGTCCATGCTGCCTTTTTTCGGGGAGGACTGGGTGGTATCGCTTTATGAATCTCTTCCCAACCTCAAAAAAACCTGATTATCCGCTTGTTCCTTAATGTTTTTCCTGCCAAGACCTGTCCGTTCATTTAAGGACCTGTCTTCTGAAAATCCCATGGTTGGCCGTAATTGCTTGACAATATAGTCCGGGGGCCTATACGATTCTTCCTTGAGAGATTTGTCTCCGCTCCCTGACTGCCAGCCGGTTTTGATCAATCCCTCCGGTATAAGGATGTTCTCCCAGACAGAGGTATGGCACAATCGTCCTGTTGTTTTCTGCGGAATCGTTATTCTGTGAGGGATCTTTTGATCCGTCTTGGGGGATTGGCTTGTCCTGGAGGCGAATGTTCAAGAGTAATCATTTTTTGAAGGAGATTTGATGACTGCACCAGAGCGTGTTTCTCAATCGGAGGCCATGGAGATTCTTCTTCGGGGTGTTTCAAATATTCATCATGCTGAAGATCTGGCTACAAAACAGGCACATTTCCTTAAAACAGGGACCCCGCTCCGCATCAAGGCCGGATTTGATCCAACCGCTCCTGACCTTCATCTCGGACATTTTGTCCTCCTCAAGAAACTACGGGAGTTTCAGGACCTCGGTCATCAGGTCCTTTTTCTCATTGGGGACTTTACGGCGATGATCGGAGATCCGACCGGTCGATCGGAGCTTCGGAAGCCTTTGACCCGGGAACAGATTCTTGAGAACTCAAAAACCTATACAAATCAGGTATTCCGGGTTCTTGATCCAGCCAGGACAGAGGTTTTGTACAATAGCTCCTGGATGAGCGAGATCGGGGTCGAGGGGATGATCCGGCTGGCGGCAAAAGAAACCGTTGCCCGTTTCCTTGAGCGGGATGATTTCAGCCAGAGGATGACAAAAGGGCTTCCCATTTTTCTTCATGAACTTCTCTACCCTTTGATTCAGGGCTATGACTCTGTCGCGATGAGAGCAGACGTCGAGCTCGGGGGAACGGATCAGCTCTTCAATCTACTCGTTGGCCGGGACTTGATGAGGAATCATGAAATGTCTCCACAGGTGGTCATGACCATGCCTCTGTTGGTCGGTCTTGATGGAGAAAGGAAAATGAGCAAGAGTCTGAAAAATGCCATCGGTCTCCTTGATGGTCCGGATGAAATGTTTGGAAAAGTGATGTCCATACCCGATTCGTTGATGGCTGACTGGATGACTCTTCTGACGGATCTTCCCCTCTCGCTCCTGTCGGGACATCCAAGAGATGCAAAAATGGCTTTGGCTTCAGCGATTGTGGGACGCTTTCATGGCCGGGAAACTGCGGATCTGTCCAGGGAAAATTTTATCAGGACTTTTTCGAGGAGAGAGACTCCACTCGAGATGCCGGAATTCTTTCTTGAAGAACCGTTTCCCCTGAAGCTTTCGACCATTATGGTGAAGGTTGGCGCGGCTCCCAGCGAGTCGAAGGCAAAGCAGCTGATTCAACAAAAATCAGTGGATATTGACGGAACGACTGTCGTCGATCCCTTTCATGTGATGCAATCTGCGGGCTTTCAGATGAGAGTCGGAAAACGTTTCCATTGCAGGGTTCTAAAATCATGACTCCAATCCTTACCGCTCGGAAGCGTTCAATTTTAACCTTTCCGGGACCAATCGTTTTTTTAATGGCGTTGATCCTATTTTTTCCGGGGAATGAAACAGTGTATGCGCTTGAGGCCGGAGAGGTTTCCCTGCCGGAGGATACCATATCGAAGCTTTCGATCGAGTCGCACCTCTACCATCAGGAGCTTGGGAAGAAATCCCTGTCGGTCTATGGCGTTGCCCAGGTTGCGGATGATCGGGTTTCCGATGTGACCGTTCCTGTTCTTGGACTCGGTGCCCAGGTGGCAGGCCATGTTCATGGGGTTTATGCGGATTTTGGGGACTTTGTCCGAAAGGGCCAGCCACTGGTCCGGATTTATAGTCCGGATTATATCGATGCCCAGGCAGCCTATCTTGGAGCCATTGCTCTCTTGAAAGCCTCTCCAGGGGATTCGGCTTCTCTGGCCGTGGTCGCTTCGGCGACTGAGCGGCTCAGAAATATGGGGGTCTCCGCTCATGAGATCCAGGCCCTCAAGCGATCAGGACATCCCCACCGGGAGCAGGTTATCCACTCCCAGATCAATGGGGTTGTTTTGGTCAAAAATGTGGTCAAGGGGCAGACGATCACGGCGGGACAAAGGCTTTTTGAGATTGGGAATATCGATGTCATCAGAATCAACGGACATGTGCCTCAGGAGATGGTCCACCGGATTCATCTTGGCGATCCCCTTAAGGTGTTTCTTCCCGATGGGGAAAAAAACGTTTCCGGGCATGTTGTCTACATTAGCCCTGTTGAAGATCCGGTGACCCGTACTGTTCTGGTCAGGGGGCTATTCCCCAATCGTCCTCTCAGGATTCGTCCGGGGATGTTTGTGACGATGAAGATCGGTCTGTCGGGGAGTACTCCCCGATTCTGGCTACCGCGCCGGGCGGTTTATCTGGTCAGTGGACGATCTGTTGTTTTTACAGAAAACACTCCTGGTCATTTTCACATGGTTCCTGTCAAAAGGGGGAACGCTTGGGCCGGACGAGTTCCTGTCAGCGGTCCATTTCCTCCATCCCCCATGATCGTTGACCAGAATGGATATTGGGTCAAGGCGCAGTTTGAACGCATGAAGAAATCGGGAAACTGAGGGTGTCCAGGCGATATTTCAGCTGGGTTCTCGAGAACCGGTTCCTGATTTTTGCAATGGCTCTTTTTATCCTGGGGGCCGGGATCCTTTCCATCCGTCAACTCACAGTGGATGCCTTGCCGGATGTGGCTCCGGTCTCTGTAACGATTCTGACCGAGGTTCCCGGCATGGCTCCTGTGGAAGTTGAGCGTCAGGTGACCAATACCATCGAGATGGTTATGAACGGTATTCCTGGTGTTGTCAGAATCCGTTCAAAGACGCTGTTCGGCCTTTCGCAAGTCACGGTGCTATTTCGTCCGGATGTGGATATCTATCGGGCGAGATCCCAGATGATGGAGCGGTTGTCCGAAACCCGGGGCTCCCTTCCTTCCGGAGTCTCTCCCACTTTGGGGGCCGTATCGACCCCGACAGGAATTATTTATCGCTATACCCTTGAAGGGCAGGGGAAGGATCTGATGCAGCTCCGGACCCTTCAGGACTGGGTGGTCAAACGTCAGCTTCTGACCGTTCATGGGGTTGCGGGAGTTCTGTCCTACGGAGGATACGTCAAAGGTTATTTCGTCAATATCGATCCCCATAAACTTCTTGCCCACCATTTGACTTTTTCTCAGGTTCTCCCGGTTTTTTCTGCCAACAACGAAAATGTTGGTGGAGGGTTCGTCAATACAGGAGGAGAGACCTATCTTGTCAGGGGGGTTGGTCGACTGATTGGACGAAAGGATCTTGAGCGTCTGGTGGTCTCTTATGACAATGGAATTCCAGTCCGGATCAGTGACATTGCCCAGGTTGAGATCTCTCCGGAGGTTCGAAGGGGGGCCGCCCTTCTGGACGGAAGGGAGGTTGTGAAGGGGTCGGTGATCATGCTTCGGGGAGAGAATGCCCTCAAGACGCTTGACCGGATCAACAAGAAAGTTGAGGAAATCAATAGCCATCTTCTTCCCCCCGGTGTGAAAATTGTTCCCTTTTCCCAGGCAGCACCACTGATCACATCGGCTATCAGGACCGTTGTTCACTCTCTTCTCGAGGGCTCTGTCCTCGTTCTTTTGGTTCTGGTCCTTTTCCTTGGTCGTCCTGGCGCATCCCTTGTTGTGGCTTTGACGTTGCCAATGTCAATCCTGATGACCTTTCTGGTCATGAGCCGGATTCATCTGACCGCAGACCTGATGAGTCTTGGCGGGATTGTGATCGGCATTGGCATGATGGTTGATGGATCGATTGTGATGGTCGAGAATATGGAACACCTTTTTCCCCAGGGTGGGGAAGGAATCCCCCCATGGGAGATCCGTGATGCCGCCCTTGAGGTTTTTCGTCCGATTCTCTTTGCAATTGCGATTATTGCTGCCGTCTTTCTCCCCATCCTTTACCTTCCGGGTATACCCGGGAAGATGTTTTCTCCCATGGCAAAAGCCATTCTGATTTGTCTCGGGGCCTCTCTCTTTTTGACAATGACACTGGTTCCCCCACTGATGACGTTTGTACGGGGGCGGCAGGATGGACTCCTGGCGCGTTTGGGTGAATGGATCTTTCAGAGGGTCAAGCGCGGATATGGAAAGATTTTGGCGGTCTCCCTCAGGTATCGTTGGTGGGTATTGGCTACCGGAGCGTTGACGATTCTTTTGGGGGGAGTCGCCCTCTCAAGGATTGGAACAGAGTTTATCCCTGTTCTGGATGAGGGATCTCTCCTGATTATTGCGGATTTGTGGCCTTCCGCCTCGATGGATGAGACGGCCAATGCCAGCAGGGTCATCGATACGATTCTTCACCGGTATCCGGAGGTTGAGCTTGATCAGGCCAGAATAGGACGGGCACAGTCCGGAACGGATACAGATGTTCCTTCCCATGCGGAGATTTATGTCAAGCTCAAGGACCGTTCCTTGTGGCCGGCTAAAATGACGAAGGAAAAGCTGGTTTCCCAAGTGGAAAAATCCCTGACCCAGGCTCTTCCGTCCGTCTCATTCGATATATCCCAGCCCATTGAGGAGCGGATAGACGAGATGGTCTCCGGCGTCAAGGCGCAGGTTGCCATCAGGATTTATGGGGACGACCTTGATGCTCTTGCCACCTATGGAAACAGGATTTCTCAAGGGATTTCCGGAGTCAGGGGCGTTCACGATGTCACTGTTCAGCGGATCATGGGGCAACCGAATATCATTATCAGAGTGAAGCGGAGGGCACTCTTCCGGTCGGGGCTGTCCGTTTCGGACATTTTAGGGATTGTTCAGCAGGGGATTGGTCCGGATGGTGTGGTTACACAGGTCTTGAAAGGGGTCAGGCGAATCAATGTTCACATTCGCCTGCAGAAACCTTTCAGGGATTCGATGGAGAGCATTCGGTCCATTCCGGTTTTGACGCCAACAGGCCTTGTCCTGACACTAGGGTCGGTTGCGACGGTCACCAGGGAGATCGGCCCCTCAAGAGTTTTTCATGAAGGGGGGAACCGGTTGCTGATGGTTCAGTTCAATATCCGCGGCCGCTCGACAAGCCATGTTGTTCAGGAAATACGCAATCTGATCCGTCTTCATATGGCGCCGCCACTCGGGATGAGAATCTCTTATGCCGGTGAATTCCAGAACACCCAGATCACAATGGATCGGCTCAAGATTTTGGTGCCGCTCACCTTAATGATAGTTTTTATGTTACTTTACTGGAATTTCAGGTCTTTATCCTATTCATTCCTGATTCTCCTGAATATTCCCTTTTCTCTGTCAGGGGGTGTACTCGCTCTCCTGTTGTCTCATGAATATCTATCCATTCCGGCTTCGATCGGATTTATTGCCCTGTTTGGAGTTGCTGTCCAGAATGGAGTTCTTCTTCTATCTTTTGCCAAGGACGCAAGGGAGAAAGGAGAGGGGGTTTATGAGGCTATTGTAGAGGCGGGAAACAGGAGGGTCAGGCCCGTTCTGATGACAGCCTTGGTTGGCGGACTGGGCATTCTGCCCCTCCTTCTCTCCCATGAGACAGGTGCCAACATCCAGCGTCCGCTAGCGGCTGTTGTCATGGGAGGGCTGGTCAGTTCAACGGCTATGACACTTTTGGTTTTGCCTGCTATTTTTTCGATTGTTTTTGCTCCCAGGGAGAAATTCGAAAAAACCGGACATGTGTAACAGGGAGGATCAATGACGAAGGATCGTAAGGCTGTTTTGATTCGCCATGTAGCATTTGAAGGACCTGGAATCCTGTCCCCCATTCTGGCTTCAATGGGATTTTCCCAGAGGATTGTGGATGCCAGCGATGATGCCCTCTCCAGAGAGGATCCCGGGGATTTGCTGGTGGTTCTGGGAGGGCCGATCGGCGCGTATGATGACCGGGATTACCCTTTTCTGCTCGATGAAATGAAGCTGATTGAGCAATCTTTCAAAAAGGAAATTCCGTTCATCGGCATTTGTCTGGGGAGCCAGCTGGCCGCCAGGGTATTGGGCGCCAGGGTTTACCCGGGAAAGTCTAAAGAGATCGGGTGGGGCGAGGTTTCCCTGAGCAGTGAAGGTTTTCAGTCTCCATTGGGATGTGAGGGGGGGATTTATGGGGTGAAGGTGCTTCACTGGCATGGAGATACGTTCGATCTTCCTGCGGGAGCGTCGAGACTTGCCGAAACGAATGTCACTCCGAATCAGGCGTTTTCAGTCGGCAATAACCTATTGGCTTTGCAGTTCCATCTTGAGGCAACGGCCACAGATCTGGAAAAATGGTTTGTCGGACATTCTTTTGAAATTTCCAAAACCGAAAGGGTGTCTGTCGGAGATTTGAGAAGGCAAACCGCGCTTTATGCCAAAACGTGCGAGAAGGCTGGAGAAGCTGTTTTTCGAAGTTTCCTGTCTCGTGCCGGATTCGGCGAAATATAGGATTTTTGCCGATCAATCCCATAATGGGTACTACCTTCAGGGCTTTTTGACCCAAAAACCGAAATTGATTTTAAAACCGGCCCTCGCAAGAGGGGTAAAGAGAGGGAGCCTTCATTTTTGAAGGGAAGGATTCCCCACCGCATCCCGATCTAATGGCCAGAAGAGGGAAAACCG
>JAPTWQ010000110.1 GCA_028064945.1 Nitrospiraceae bacterium
CGGGAGAGAATCGAATTCAGTGGCTTGAATCTGAAAGAGACCGCCACGACGATCTAATCCAAAAATTAAGAAAAGACCTCAAGGACGCGAAAACAATGCTAAGCGCCAGAATTGTGAGTACAACCATTAAATGGCGAGAAAAACAACCATATCCTGTCGTTAAAATCTATCAAAGTCATCATCCACGATACGTCACTGTCTAGAAAAACAACCATAAAATGTCGGACACCCCAAAAAACAAGCATATAATGACGGATGCTTATTTCAGCAAGGCATAAGTTTTACAACGGCGGATTCAAACGAATGTTGTCGCTTTCGTCATCTTCCGTTGTCCACCACTCTGGTACGCATGTCTTTCATGATCAGGGAAGTTGAACATCCGTGACACACGCACTCGACCATGATACCCTCCCCCATGTTTCGCAACGTTTCGGTCGATGTGCAGAGGTTTCCGCCCTTCCGCGTTTTAACCTCCGTCTGCGTCCGAAAGCCGGTGGCCCGGATGAAATTCTGTCCGATTAACGGGGGCGGGAGAAAATGATTTGCGAGTTTTTTACGACCCACTTCATGATCTCCCGGGAATTTTCGTCAAGGTTGCCGAGTCCTGAATCGAAGATGGACTTCCCTTTCGATCCGTACATCTTGAAGAAATCCTTCATGGCCAGAATCATATTTTCTTTCGGAATGACTGAGGCCAGAACTTCGGCTTGAAGTCCGTCCTTTATCTTTTTGGGATCGTTTTGCCTCTGTGTGCTGATGACGATTTTGTGGATCATATACCGTGACGGAGAGGGAATATTGACCAAGATCCCCATATCGGGGATTGCGGCACGGACTGGTTCTTTCGCGAGATAATCCATGAACTCGAGCGGTTTCGCCATAAATCCGATTTCGTTGACGGATTTGATGTCCTCTGGGCGATCTTCCTTTGGATCGAGCGTTGTCAGGATATCCAGCGTCAGATCCGTTTCCTTGATGGAGAATTGATAGCTTCTGTGTTTTGGATCTAGCGTCGGAGTGCCGATGAGCGGGATGTTTTTAAGTATCTCCTGCGGATCCACCTTGTCCCGGTCGATGAAAACATCGATCTTTCGGTTATAGGAGAGATCAATGTCGAGAGTCGCATACGGTTCGCGAGCGACCACATCGTACCCCGTCAGAAAGGGATAGAGGCGAAAGGCCATGGTTCCTACAAGAATCCCCCCTGCGCTGAATATCCCTGACTTATGCAGTCCTCTCAGGACCTTTTGTTCGTCGCTCTTCGTCCGTGCTATGTTGACTGCGGAGAGCATGGCAACGAGGTTGTCGATCACCACAGAGTTTCTTTCCACGTGTTTTTCTGCGTCTAGGATATTACTGAGCCATTTTCAAAACTCCAGCGAGAAGGATTTTAGCTAATATCTTTTAATATTAATAACTTACGATTTACTTTTGTCGATCATCTTCGTATAATGCATTCATCAACCTTTCTTCCCAAAGGAGTGATGAATGACAGAAAAGATCAGTGGTATCTGGAGACGGATTTCGGGGCGCCTTCTTCCCTTTCTGGAACGCGTCCTGCCACCGATGCAGGAACATCACCGGAAGGTGGCGATGATCCTCGAGTTTGTCCGCCCTGAAGAGATTGTCCGGCAACGATGGGCCGCAACGGGTCGCCCTCCCGTCAACCTGGCCCTGATGGCCCGGGCCTTTGTCGCGAAGATGGAGCTGAATCTCGATACCACGAAGCGTCTGATCGAGACCCTGAAGTCGGATGACGTTCTCCGACGGATCGTGGGATTCCCGGGGAAGGTTCCCTCGAACGCCACGTTCTCCCGGACCTTCCATGAGTTCTCCCGGACAAATCTGGCGGGACAGATTCATGAGGCCCTCAAGTCCCGTGTTCTGGATCGAGGAGCCATCGTCATTGATACGTCTTTGGATGCGACGGCCATCGAAGGACGAGAGAAGGCGGCGAAGAAAACAGCCCCGGCTTCTTCCCCGTCCGCTCCCCGAAAAGGAGAGCCCAGACCGGAGAAGGAGAAAACACGGCTTCAAGTCTTTTGCGAACAGAAGCCGTCGACCATCGATCGGGCTCTCCCCAAAGACTGTGACTGGGGCTGCAAGCGAAACAGCCAGGGCAAGACCGAATATTGGAAGGGATTCAAACTCCCTCTTCTGGTCGCCAATGGAGAGATCCCCCTTTCGGCTGTCCTGACTTCGGCCTCGGTCCACGATAGCCAGGCCGCTCCCTCTCTTCTCAAGATGGGAGTGCGGAAGGTGACTCCGCTTTACACGGCGATGGATGCGGCCTATGATGCCCAACCCATCCGGACGCTCTGTCATAATCTGGGCATTGTGCCGTTGATCGATTCCAATCCCCGGGGTCAGGAGAAGATCCCCCTGGATCCCGCCAAGGCGGAGCGTTACAAGAGTCGATCCTCGGTGGAGCGGGTCAACTCCCTCCTCAAGGAGTGCTTTGGGGGACGGCATGTTCGGGTTCGTGGTCCCGAGAAGGTATTCGCCCATCTGATGTTTGGAATCGTGGCCCTGACGGCCACGCAGCTTCTTCGTCTCGGGATGCCGTAGTCGCCTCAGGATTCTCCCTTCTCCAACCGGGAAGAAAGATCCCCATGGGAGAAAAAGGAGAGATTTGTCTTCACGCAACCTCCAGAGAGCGATTTTTGCCTAAAACGACAAGAAAACGGTGATCGGTCAGTTAAATAGAAATCAGCTTGACCTTATGCTCAATTAACCGCGTGAGTTTTGAAAAAGGCTCAGCTGTATTCATGTAAATATTCAAGTTAAATCAGGACAGATCCTTATCGCCGAGGGTGTGAGACAAATTTTAGGGATGGCTCTGGTCAATGATTTCCGAGGAGATGGCTAGAAAACATGCTTGTTTGAGAAGCCCTTAGAGAGGAGACGCTGGACATTCCCCTGGGAATTTGCTAGGGATGAGGGCCATGACGGACATTCCTCCGTCCCCATCCAAAAGGAGATTCCCGATGAGCGATGACAAGAAAAAGACGCCGAAAGAGGATTTCGATCTGCCCTCTCTTCTTCCCTTCATGACTTCTTTCGTCTCGCCGATGATGCAGCAGGGCTCGCATTTGGGAGCCATTGAGAGCTCCCTGCGGGATCGGCTGTTGGGAGAAAGCGCCCGAACCTTGGAAGCGAGCCTGAACGAGGAGATCCTTCGATATCCGGCTCCGATGGTCTGTCCCCGCTGTGGTCGGGCCTTGGAGGACAAAGGGATCAAACCGAAGGAGATCACGACTCTCTTTGGGACGATCACCGTGCGACGACGATACGGGTATTGCCACCACTGCAAGAAAGGGGACTTTCCCGACGATCGGCGTCTGGGACTCGACGAGTCGGGTCTCTCCCCCGAGGTGAAGCGCTTGAGCGGGCTGTTCGGGGGAGAGACGGACTTCGCCCGAGGAAGCGAGCTTCTCTGGGAGGCGTCCCGGATTCGTCTGTCGTCCAAACAGCTCCAGCGTGTCTCGGAGTCCCTGGGAGAAGAGATTGCCCAAGAGGAAGAGGCGGATGTGGGGCCCGATCACCACCCGCTCCCCTTCGGACGGACGATCTATGTCGGGATGGACGGAACCGGAATTCCGATGCAGGCCCGTGAGACCCGGGGGCGCCGGGGAAAGCAGGCCGATGGCTCCTCCAAGACGCGGGAAGCCAAGATGTGCGACATCTGGGAGGCCAATCGGGTGAACAAGGAAAAGATCCCCGTGAAGGATCCCGGGTCCGTGAGCTATACCGCCAGCATCGAGAGTGCCGCCCAGAAGGATACGGACCTGGAGCTGTCGGCCTTTGGCCGTCGGGTCGAGCGGGAAGCGGCCCGGCGAGGAGTCGACAAGGCGGCTCGCATCGTCGTGATCGGGGATGGTGCCCCCTGGATCTGGAACATTGCGGGCGAACAGTTCCCTCACGCGATCTGTATCGTCGACCGATTTCATGCCAAACAACACCTCTCCGATCTGTCCAAGGTGATGTTTGGTGCCAAGAGTGCCAAGGGAGAGAGCTGGACGCGAGAGCGCTATGACGAACTTGATCAGGGACGGATGGACGATCTTCTGAAGAACCTTGCCATCTATGAAAAAACCTTTCCTGAGGCGAAGCGGTGTCGCGCTTACTTCGAGAACAACCGGGAGAGGAGGCGGTCTCCGGAGTTTTGGGCGCAGGGCCTGTCGACGTCGAGCGGGGTTGTCGAGGGAGGGTGCAAGTCTGTCGTGGGGGGGCGGCTCAAGAAGTCCGGAATGCACTGGAGCCTTCGGGGAGCCAATAGTATCCTGGCGCTTCGATGCAGCCTCAAAAGCGGCAGATATGACACATTCTGGAAAAGACGCATGGAAAGGCTGGCGGCATAATCCCCAGGAAAATCCAAGGGAAAATCATGGATGAGAGGCCATCATATCGATTTTTCAAGGGTCCCTAAAATTTGTCTCACACCCTATCGCCGAACGAGAATTGACAAAGCAAGGGGATGGTCTGGTACACTTTCCCCGTAGCGAGGAATTATAAAAAGCAATGGAGTCTGCTTGAACCGCTGGCACGGTATGTCCGTGCCAGATGATGACTCCTTCCCTTGAAAGGAAGGAGCCATTATGGTTACAAATGTGCCGATTTTTTTGCTTTGTTTCGCCTTCTTTCTTGTTTTTCTCCACTACTCCGATCATCCCTTTATCTCCTCCCTGAGCAGCATAGGACTGAGCCTCATTGTCCTCTTCGTTCTCCTTTACGCCGCGGGCTACGAATTTTCGACCCAGTGGCCTCACGCCAGCCTGCGCTCCCCCGGCTACTTCCTTCTTTGGCCGTCATGACATATATCACACGACCTCCGACTCGGGGCATCCTGAGGAACAGGGTCTCCCCCTGGCTGGTCCTCTTTCTCATGATCCTTGGCACGACAATGCCCTTGGTCGATACGACCATCATGAATGTTGGACGGTACTGGTTTGTCCGGGCGTTCGATGTTCCAACCTACGAAACCGGCTGGCTGACGGCCGGATACAGTCTTGCCTTGGCCATGGGAATTCCGCTTTCCCACCGCCTGCGGGGTTTTTTCGAGGAAAGGAACATGTATGCGATAACGACCTGGGCCTTTCTCACCGGAACGCTGGTCGTCATGAGTTCCACCACCTTGGCCGAAGCGATGATCGGACGCGCGATCGAAGGTCTGTCCGGAGGCATTCTTCTCCCTCTTTCGATCACGCTTATCCGGGAATCCTTCCCACAGGAAAAAGTTCCCCTGGCCATTTCCCTATTCACCCTCGCCAATGCCCTGGCCGTCTCTCTGGGACCGACGCTTGGAGGATATCTGCTGTACGCCTGGGGGTGGCGGTCGGCCTTCTTCGTCAATCTCCCCGTCGGTTTTCTGACGATCATCCTGAGCCAGATCCTTCTCGTCAACCATCCCCGGCAGGATCCGAAACGATTCGATCTGCCCGGTTTTTTTCTTCTGTGCCTCGCCTCCGGAACCTTCTTCTGGGCCTTCATGGCTGCCGAGTGGTTCGGATGGCATTCTTTTTCCATCGATCTGGCCTTCGGAATTTCCCTTATCGCTCTTTTTCTTTATGCCCTATGGAGCGCCTTTTTCCCGGACCCCATCCTCCCCCTGGACCTTCTTGTACGGCCGAAGTTTCTTCTGACCCTCGCCCTGGTCTTTCTGGTCTCGACATCGGTCTTTGGCCGATTGTATCTCCTGGCTCCCTTTCTGGAGAGAAACTACCATTTCCAACCGTATCAGGCGGGAGAAATCATTGCCATCGGGGCGTTTTCCGAAATCCTGACGGCCTTTCTCGTTTTCAGCGATATTCTGGAACGGGTCAATACGCGAATCATATTTCTCGCCGCATGCGGATGTCTTGCCCTCTCGAATATAGCCTATCTCCGGCTGCCGCAGAATGTCTATTCGGCTCCCATGATTTCCATCCCGCAGATTCTTTTCGGATTCGGACTGGCCCTTTCGCAGTTTTCCCTTGTCCGACTGATCGGTCAGTCGCTCCCGCAGGAACTGTCCCGCATCGGAGGGGTCTACCAGCAAACTGTCCAGTTTCTGGGAGGAATGTTCGGAACGGTTCTGTGCCGTCATCTGCTCAACAATATTCCCCCGGTCTTTTTCCTCGCACTTCCCCAGACCTCGCCCCCGGCCGTATCCTCTGTCGACCTTCAGAAAATCGCCTCTCTGGCATATGCGTTTGGTTACAACATGATTTTTGAATGGTTGGGGCTCTTTCCTTTGGCCGCGGTTTGTCTTGTTCTTGCGGATTTGCTTTTTCGGGGATTCTTCACAAGACCGCCGAAAAATTCTCCGATAGTGAGCCGTTAATGAGCGATCCGAACCGGCCTAATCTGTTTCGCTATCTCAATCGATGCCGGACCCCGGAAGGGGGATACTGCTATTTTCGGGATCCGGAAAGCGGAGCGGGGTTCCCCAATGTGGCGGACACCTACTGGGCGCTGTCCGCCTTTCGTTTTCTGGAATCGGATCCTCCCTTTCTTTCCCTGACGCGCACCTGGCTCCGGAACGAGTTTGAACAAAACGAGGGAGCGCACATTTCCCCCCTATCTTTTCTGGACCATGGGAGGGCTTCGCCTTGCCGGGGCAGATATTTCGACCAAAGATCGTCTCTGTCTTGCAAAGGAAACAGAAAGACTTTTAAACGACTGGACGACTCCGTCGGCCCTTCCCTCTCTTCTCGCGGATCTCGTAGCCGTATTGTCCCTACGAAGGGATCTGGATCTCCCTCTTTCCGAAAATGAGAAGGGGATCCTCAGGGACCTTCTCGCAAGGGAAAAGGTCCTTCCCCGCCCCCTTCCCCTTCCGGAGCTTCGACGCAGGATCTTCCTGATGGGAGAAACCGGCCTTTTCCGGAACGGGACGATCGAATCAGAATTGTCACTTGAGCGCGAATACCGGCATCCGGTGTTTGGGTATGTTCTTGTTCCAGGGTCCTCCCGGTCTGACCTGTTCGTTCTCGAATCCGGACTTCTGATGAGAAGAAATCATCTCAGCCCCTACGAGACCGAAACGCTGGAAAATCTGATTCTTTCCTGCCAGAGCCGAGAAGGGGGATTCGGGCCGGTCGGAGGAGCCGTGCCTACGCTCGAGGCAACATGTATGGCCTTTGAACTGCTTTTCCTCCTCTTCCATTTTTCCTCCACAACGGACACCAAAAATGGAAATTTCTCTGCGATATGTCGTGCCCCAAGTCACGGGCATCGCGAGATGTGAGGTTATAGCAATGAAAAACTGCATCGTATGGAAATCGGGCGAATGAAAAAGCAAGGGTAATCAATATGATATCCCCTCGATACTGTCCGGCCTGTTTCAGGGTAATATCGCCGGAGGATCACCTGTGTCCTTTTTGCAGGACGAATATTCGCGTGTGGTCTCGGACGACCCCGTATACGCTGAGATTGATCCATGCCCTGAACCATCCGCACTCCGAGGTACGCATGGGAGCCATCATCAGTCTGGGGAAAAGGAAAGACATCGAGGCGGCCCTTCCTCTCGCCGAATGTGCCCTGCGTTGGCCGACAGATGTGGTTCAGGAACTCGAAATCGTCCAGTCCATCGCCTTATTCCCCTCCTCTCGGGAGAGGGAGGAGGCGCTGAACCGATTGCTTTCCCATCCGACCCATGCGATCAGAACGGCAGCTGACAGGGCCCGGGAAAAATAAAAGCTCCCTACCATGAATTCAAAAACCATAAGGAGATGGTCATGATTTTCTTCCGCCTTTTATATGGAATTTCTTTGTCATTGGTGGTTCTGCTTCCCATTTTCGGGTTCATTCATGCCCATGCCAATGAAAATGGCGTCCTCATAAGATATGTGGGGGACGAGACCTGCGAAGTCTGTCATTCCTCCGTCGGAATTGGAAAACAGTTCCAGAAATGGAAACGGTCACCCCATGCCCGGGCCTACAAGGATCTCGGATCCCCCGAGGCAATGGCCATTGCGCGAAAAATGAACATTGCCGACCCCCGGAAAGACCTTAAATGCCTTTCCTGCCACACAACAGCGGCAGGGGCCCGCCTTCCGGAAATGATTTCCACATTCAGACCTAGAGACGGGGTTCAATGCGAATCCTGTCATGGCCCCGGCGAGGATTATGCCCACTTCAGCGTCATGACAGATCCGGAGAAGAGCAGGGAGGCGGGCCTGATAAGCCACCCCGACGAAAAAACCTGCGAATCCTGCCACAATCCTTCATCCCCCACCTTCAGGGGATTTGACTTCAAAAAGGATGTTGTCCGGATCGCCCATCCTCTTTCAGGGAGATAAACATTGAAACCGGATCCCGAAATGGCCGCCCGGGGGACTTCCCCAAGAGAAGGGAGCAACGCAGCGAATTCTCTGGAAGACCGGAGGAAAAAACTGTTCCGATTTGTCATTGGTCTCGGTTTAGTGAGTCTTTTTGCCGACTTTACGTATGAAGGGGGACGGAGCATCGTGGGCTCCTACCTGGCAGTGATCGGAGCGAGTCCGATCATTGCCAGGTGTGGTTGCAGGATTCGGAGAACTGATCGGGTTCGGGATACAACTCCTGTCGGGCCCCTATTCCGACAGAACCAAACGTTATTGGCCGTTGATGAGTGCCGGATACGTCCTGAATCTGCTGTCCTTACCCTCTCTCTCCCTGGTATCGACCCTGTTCCCGACAATGGGGCTTGTTTTCTCGGAACGATTCGGCAGGGGGCTCCGGAATCCTCCGCGAGACACGTTGCTGTCTCAGGCCGGACACCTTTTGGGATTCGGTCGCGTATTCGGCTTGCATGAACTGATGGATCAAGGAGGCGCATTAATAGGTCCCCTGGCCGTTTCGGTAGCCATTGCCTACGGAGGGTACCGTCTGGGCTTCGAAATTCTGTTTGTTCCGGCCATCATTGCGATGTTCTTTCTGGTCAGGGCCTACCGACTTTCTCCGGAACAGAGCACGGAGGGGGACCAATCTCTTCCGTATCAATCAAAAAAGACCTATTGGCTGAGCCATTTTCAAAACTCCAGCGAGAAGGATTTTAGCTAATATCTTTTAATATTAATGACTTACGATTTACTTTTGTCGATCATCTTCGTATAATGCATTCATCAACCTTTCTTCCCAAAGGAGTGATGAATGACAGAAAAGATCAGTGGTATCTGGAGAGCCTCTTGCAAAACTCTGAGCCAGCATGTGTACGATTAATAAAAGTGATTATGTAATATATTAGTAACTACTCACCACCTCCCTTGACAGACGCAACCGGGGCGTCAGCCTCCGAGAAAGAGGGGAGTGGGGAGGAAGAGGAAGGGTCTGAGGGTAAGGAGTGAGGGGGGCTCAGGCGTCGGAAGGAATGAAGGGGCGACCGGCCATGGCATTCATCAGTCCCGTCCAGACGTCGCGGGAGCGTTTTCTGAGAGTGCCGGTGTAGCTTTTGACGGTGAGAAAGAGCTTGGCTCCTTTTTGGGTGCGGAATCCGCCGGAGACCTTCTGCCGGACCTTGATCATCCGGAGATCCTGTTCCGCCTGGTTGTTGGTGAAGGGGAGGACGGGGTCGAAGGAAAAGGCGAGGACCTGGCGGGAGTATTCTTCGAGGCGCCGGAGGAGGTTCTGGGCGGGGGTGGCCTTGGTTCGTCCTCGCCCTTTTTTGGGCTGAGGCCGACCGGCCTCTTCCCATCCCCGGGAGAGGAGAGCCTGGAAGCGTCCCAGGATCTCCTCTCGTTCGGCCTCACTGGCCAGAGAGGTCCGGGAGGAGGTTTTCTCCTTGAGGTCGAGCAGGAAGGCGGCCATCTCCAAGGGCCAGACATGATGGTCGAGCTCGGCGATCGCCTTCAGCTCCCGGAGAATATGGGCGTTGCAAAAGGCATGCGTTGACGGAATAGAGATGTAGGGGGCCCAGAAATCGGAGACGAGGGCTCCCTCGACATAGGGAGCCACGCCCAAAGCGTCTATGCCCTCCATGCCCCGCTTTTCGTGAAGCCCCAGGAGAGTCAGTCGCGAGGTCGAGGCGACATGGCACCAGACGTTGCGACCGTTCACGCGGAGGCTGGTCTCGTCGACATGAACCACGGGAGCGCTCTTCAAAAACTCTCGGGTGGAGTGCACAAAAGGGGCGAGCTGCTGGTCGATTATCTGGCAGGCCCGCAGGATCGTCCCTTCGCTCACGACGGCCCCGAAGAGATCGGAACCCATCTGACGCACCCGGCCCAGCGGAATTCCCTGATCCTGATGGAGGTAGACGAGATAGCTGAGAAATCGGAGTCCATACTGGGTGGGCGCCGTGACACCCGGAGGAGCCGGAGCGGTGACCGTCGTCTGGCAGGAGGGGCAGCAGACTTTGCCCAGGCGATATTCCGTCACCACAAGGCGGGGCTCGGGGAGATCAGAGACCTGTCGTCGCTCATACCCGGCGACCGGCAGGCGGGAGAGATCTTCTCCGCAGGAGCAGCGCGTCACGGGAATCTCCACCACCGTGTCGGGAGTCTCCACCATCAGGAGGGTGTCGCCTTTGTGGCCGGGTTGGCCTCCGGGCTTCTTCCCCGACGGAGTCCGGAGACTTTGAGGGGAGGGCTTTCGATACCCGTCGCTTGAGGGGGGCTTGGAGCTGTTCTGGGAGTTTTTCTTGAGCTGCCTTTCGAGTTCCTGGATGCGAGCCTCTTTCTCGGCGAGAAGAATATCCTTCTCTTCAATCCGTGTGGTCAGCACGGCGACTTTTTGGATCATCTCATCGAGTCGGGTCTTGAGCTGCTGGATCTCGGACAGGAGGGAGGCCGTGCTGCTCTTCCAGAAGGTCACGAGACGGGCGACCCCGGGGATCTTGAGACACGGCGAGATCGTGTCTTCCTGGGGAAGAAGGGGATCTTCTCTTGGTGTCGCGGGTTCTTCCATGGCTCCGGATCCTCGGTCGATAAGGGCACAGAATCTTGTGTGCCCCTATCGTAGAGGAATTCTCGGCCAATGTCCAGAGGGGGGGAGGAGAAAAAGATCCCCGGGGATTTTTATGCACCCAAGGGGGGGGTGAGTAGTTACGTGGCCCG
>JAPTWQ010000032.1 GCA_028064945.1 Nitrospiraceae bacterium
CCCTCAATATTGCGCTGTCGTGTTATGAAGGTGATGCACGCGCTAGGCGTCAAGCTGACCGTTCATTCCTGATCTCCTTGCACGACCCTATAAGCCCTGAGCGTTTTTACCGCAAATAATGTACATTATGTAAACTACATAAAAACAAAGATGAAATCGATCATCGGAATACCATGCTCTCCGTCACGTCTCGCCCCCTTTCTCGGGTAACGTTCATTCTCTATCCTTAAAGAATCTCAGGATGGATCCCATAACGCTGTCCGATAGCATTCAGAGGGATCCTCAGAACCCTGCGGCTGGCCTTGTCGCAACGAAAAGGCTGATTTGAGAAAATAGAATATTCCTCCATGTTATGATAGTGTGTGACGGGCATACCCTTAGGTTGAGGTCCGGCAATACTCAATGGCATTTTTTCCTTCGCCAATGATCTGAAGGAGCTTTCATGAAAAGAAACATTGTGTACTCCATCGCAACCATAGCCTTTCTGGCCTTTAATGCGGGGACTGCAGAGAGGGTGATGGCCCAACCCTTGGTCCCGCTTCCCCCCTCCCCTCCCGTCCCGCTTTCCAACCTTCAGACTCCGGCCAAGGTCGCTCTGGGGAAAAAGCTCTTTTTTGACCCGAAGCTTTCGGTCAACGGTTCCATCAGTTGCGCTTTTTGTCATATGCCCAAGGCAGGATACGCGGACCCCCGTCCCGTTTCGATCGGGGTGGGAGGAAAGCGCGGAGGAAGAAACGCCCCCTCAGCCCTCAATGCCGCCTATCTCGATCGCCTGTTCTGGGACGGTCGTGCCGGAAGCTTGGAAGAGCAGGCCATTGGACCGCTCACAAATCCCGTCGAAATGGAAAACCCCACCAACCAGAGTGTCGTCGACCGACTCAGGAAGATTCCTTTTTACCGGAAATCCTTTCGGGAGGTCTTTGGGGGAGATGTCTCGATTGACCGGATCGGGGAAGCCATTGCGGCCTATGAGCGGACACTTGTTACGCCGAACACCCCCTACGATCGATATCTGATGGGAGACAAAAAAGCCCTTTCTCCCAGTGCCCAAAAAGGCTTCCTTCTCTTCAAAGGGAAGGCCCGCTGCGTTCTCTGTCATTCGGGAGCCCTTCTCTCCGATCAGGCCTATCACAACCTGGGGGTCCCCCAGACAGGAACACTTTCAAAGGATGTCGGTCGCTATGCGATCTCGCATGACCCGAACGACATGGGAAAGTTCAGAACGGCACCGTTAAGGAATGTCGCGCTCACCTCTCCCTATATGCATGACGGGGTCTTCAGGACTCTCAGGAAAGTCGTGGATTTTTATGACCAGGGGGGCGGAAAATCGCCTTACAAGACGAAGGACCCGCTCATACAGCCCCTTCATCTGACAAAACAGGAAAAGACAGAGCTTGTGGACTTTCTCCTGGCACTGAGCGGAGAAACCCCCTCTGAGAAAAATCAGCCCTGACCTTTTGAAGATTCATTGTCTCATGTAATTCCTTGACTGAGGTAAGAGATATCGGAATTCTAGAGTCCATTAGCCCCCTAAGGCTTTACCAATATTTTCGGGACCTGATTCAAATCATTCTGACAAGTGTCCACGATCTGATACGACTGACGCTTTCCAGAAGGATCTCCCTCCATCTCTATCTTCATGCCATTGTGACCGCAGGGCTGAGTGCCCTGCCGATCATCACCGTGGTGGCGCTTCTTGTCGGGGCCGGGGTGGTTGCAGAGACGGGAATCGAGCTTCCCAAGCTGGGCATCCAGAACCTTGTGGGAACGATCGTCCTGCATGTGATCTTCGGGATTGTGGGTCCCTTTGCTACCGCCCTGATCGTCATCGCCCGCTCGACGTCGGGGCTCGCCGTGGAAATCGGCAACATGAGGGTCTCCGGAGAGCTCGACACCATTGAAATGCTGGGAATCAATCTCTCCTACCTCATCATCACCCCCAACATTATCGGGATCATCGTCTCGACGATCGCCCTGACCTTCTATTTCGGGATCATTGCCATGGCCGGAGGATTTGCCATGGCACTCATGGGACTCTCCATGCCGGTGGCAACACTCGTCCGGATGATCGAAATGAATATTCGGCTTTCTGATCTTCTTCTTCCTCTTCTCGAGGGACTCTTTTACGGATTGATCATCTCTTCCGTGAGCGTCTATCATGGGCTCCGCGTCAAGCGATCGGCCCGGGAGGTTCCCAAAGAGACACGGCTGGCGCTGGTGAGCGCCCTGGCGCTATCGACCGTGGCCCTTAGCCTCTACCTGATATTTTCCTCTTTAACCTAGGGAGACATCAGATGGGGAGATACCGGAGTCTTAAAGGACAGGATACGGCGTGGAGACATTGATCGAATTTGAGGGGGCCTCCATCGGATATGACGAGGATCTCCCGCTCATCTCTCCGCTGACCCTTTCGCTCAATAAGGGCGAACATTGCCTGATCATGGGAGACAGTGGCGTCGGAAAATCGGCCCTTGTCAAAACGATCCTGGGAATCCTTTGCGTGTGGGAAGGACGTTTTCAGCTCTTTGAACGGGAAATGGGCGATCCTCCCGCCGTTCTTCTTTCCTACATACGAAAGAAAATCGGATTGCTTCCCGATCGGGGGATCCTCCTTCAGGGGATGACGGTTTACCAGAACCTGACATTACAGCTCAAGTATGGCCATGTTCTGGCCTCCAACAAGATCGAAGAGCGCCTTGACCCCTATCTTGAGGAATTCGGACTTCATCCCCTCCTTGATCTTTATCCCTGTGATCTGAATGCGGACCAGATCAAGAAGGTCGGTTTTGTCAGGGCCATCATAAACAATCCCGACCTCCTGATCCTCGACGACCCCTATGAAGGGCTTGACGACCATGGGATCAGGAGAATCAACGATGCCCTGCAACGAATTGTGGCAGAAGGAGAAACAACCGTCCTTCTTTTTTCAAGAAAAAAGATTCTGCCGGGGCCCTTTTACAAGAAAATCGGATATCTGACCCCCCGGGGACTGAGTGCCCCCGGAGAGACCCATCAGAGTTCAGAAAGAGAGTCCTAACCACAATCAACATCAGGATCACTCAAAGAAAAAGGAGAGTCTGACAGGGATCTTCCCTCCCGGACAAAAATGTCAGGGATTGTCGGCAAAAACACGATGAAACTTCACCACATCCATCGAGCCAACGAAAAGAAAATCGAACAGCTTGCAGGGATCTTTCTGCTCGTTCCCTTAATCGGATTCATCTTCGGACTCTATGAAATCGGGGTCCATCAGCATGTGTTCGACAAGAGATTCCACCTCTACACCATCCTGGACCAGACCTACGGCATTGTTCCCGGAACTCCCGTCAAGCTGGCCGGTCTCGATGTCGGAGAGGTGGACTCTGTTGACTTCACCAAGCTCAATCAGATCAAGGTCTCCATGAAAATCCTGAAGAAATATCAGAATCTCATCCGCAAAGATTCTTTTGTCTCCGTCAAGAAATCCGGAATCATCTCCGGCGACGTCTCCCTGCGAGTCAGCCTAGGAACTCCCTGGCTGCCTGAAATTGCAAGCAATGCCAAGATCCGGACAGAAACCCCGCTGACGATGGAACAGATCATGGCAAAACTGAACCCGACCATCATCGACCTCCAGCGAATCGTCAGGAACATCGCCGACCTCTCAAGCTCCATCGACCGGGGCAAGGGAACGGTCGGAGCCATCCTCAGAAAGCAGGAAATCTACGATGAGCTCCAGAAGACAACGCTCAATGTCAAGGAAACGTCGGAGAACATCAAGAACATGAGCAACGACCTCCCGGCCCTCATCAAAAAACTGCAGGGCATCGCGGACGACGTCAAGAAAGCGACGCCCCGTCTCCCCGAAATCACGCAGAAGACAACCACGGTCCTTTCGGCCACGGACAGAACGGTCAATTCGACCCAGACAATTCTGAACGGGGTAAAGCAGAGCTGGCCAATCCGGAATCTCATTCCCCCGCCTCCGGCCCCCCTTGACGCCATTGGACAGGGACAGAGACCGCCGCTTCCCCTCCCCTCAACCGGAGGAGGAACTCACCCATGACCTCCGTGAGACAAAAGGGAGCCGGGCTCATTGCCATGGGTCTTCTTTTATCTTTTGCCGCCTGTGGGGGGGCACCGATCAAACATCCGAACAGGCTCCGGGCCGCCGAACATCTCGGAAGCGCACAGGAGCTTCTTCTCAAAAATCACCCCCGACAGGCTCTCCTTTCGGTCAGAAAGGCCCTGGCCCGCCATAGAATCTCAGGGGACTACAACGCGACGATCTCCGACATGAACCGGTTGGCAAGATTGTCGATCCTCATCGGAAGGCCGGATCAGGCCAGAGAGTGGATCGATCGGGCCCTTCTCTTTGAGTCTGTCGCCGATGCCCCCGACCGCAAGGCGGAAACACTGCTTCTCGGCGCTGAAATCGCATCCGCCGATTCTCAGGAGGACTGGATCACCGAGGCCCGAAAGACGATCGATTCCCTCTCCGGAAGCCGGGAGGATGCCCGGCAACGGCTTCTTTCCCGCCTTTACCAGATTCAGGCGGAGCGGCTGTCGATCCAAAAGCATTACCCCCAGGCCGGAAATCTCTACAAAAAGGCGCTCTCTCTCGACGAGTCAAGGGGGAATCAACTTTCCGTCGCCACGGATCTTGCCGGTCTCGGTCGCAACGATCTTCTCTCCGGCCATCCCAAACGAGCCCTGAACTCTTTTTCACGGGCCGAAAAGATCGACCGTGCGCTCCACAATCCCTCCGGGCTTGCCTTTGACCTTGAAGGTCAGGCCCTGGGGCACCTCTCCCAGGGGAAGTATGGACTCGCCGCCAGGGAGATGCTCACAGCCTCGGGGATCCAATCGGCCCTTGGAAAGAAGGAGCTTGCTCAAAAAGACCTGGCTTCCATCAAAACCTTTGCCGCGAAAATTGGGGGGCTTCCTCCGGGAGAGATCCAGGCCATCCTGGATCAATGGCTCAGCGCCCGGGAGGGTCAGGAATAGTAGAAGGTTCCGTCGACGGACGACGGTCCGTCGACCTTGTGGAGGATCTGTTCGAAGAAGGTCCCCACGGAGGGCGACAGCTCAAGGGGATACGGCACAAGAACGACCCGGTAATGAAGCCCTTTTTCGAGCGTCTTCGAGCTGGAGAATTTTGAGAGGGATTTGACGATGCGTGTCAGAACGGCTTGTCCCTCGGCCTCTCCGGCTTCCAGAACCTGTATCAAAAGCAGGTCGGGGCGAGGTCGCATCACCCAGTCTGTTGGCCGGAGAGTGGCAGAAACGGCGCTCGTCAAACGGGTCCAAGCCAACTCCAGAGGAGCGGCCCCGTATCGTTTCTCGACCTCATCTTGGTTGTCCACGCGAAAAGCGATCATGGAAAAGGGGATTTCAAGCTTCTTCGTTTTGGCGAGCTCCTCCATCAGGCGATTCATGGTGGCACGATAGTCGAGCGAGCCGGTGGGGTCCCTCGTTGTGAGGGTCGGGTCGGTGCCTCCGCTTTCCTGGCGGACGATCAGTGACTTCAGAAGATGGAGCGATTCCTGGACATTGTCCTGCCAGTTGTCGGGAGGTCGGGAGACGGTCATTTCCAGCATGAGGATGCAGAATTCTCCGCCGTCGCCCCCAAACGGATAGATCCAGGAGTCAACCATGCCAAGAGTCCCGGTCTTCGGAACGAAGGTGAGGGTCCGCAAGGGACTGCTGAACACGAGTTCTGGGGGCGAGATCGAGGTTCCCAGAAGATTGAACTCCTCCCCGCGGCTGACCCCACAGATCCGGAACTGGTCGTCGGATTCGTCGTAACGGAAGAGGGTCAGTCGCGCCGATCTCCCGCCTGCGCCCAAGGCTGTGCGAAGGGAGTCCAGGACGCTGTCCATTCTTCTCACAGCCTTTTCCGGCGGAAGCTCTCCTCCGGACCGGACGTCCTCTTCGGTGGCCTTGATGACCTCCTTGAGCGGGACCGAGGTCCCGGAGGTATGCCCATAGCTGCCTCCGCCGAACCGTCCGGCATTTTCCCGGACCAACTCCATCCCCTCACGAAGCCGTCGATTCTGACGGCTGATGATCAGGAAAAAGGCGACGCCTCCACCGAGGAACATGACCGCACTGGAAAAGACAAGAATCGGATGGCTTTTGAGAGATCTCTCCCACAGGGGCTCGGTGGGGCTCGGTGGGGCGGATGGAAGCCCCAGATCGTTTCTCAGGTATTTTTCCGACTTTTTGAGATCGTTCACACTGACGTCACGAAACAGGGGAGAGCCTGAGATGCTCCCGCACTCTGCGCATCGGGAATTCCCGTTCCCTCCCGAGGGAAAGTGGAAGAACAGGCCCAACAGGGATATGAAAAGCAAAATCCAGAATCCGTTTTTCCTCATGCTGTCCTCACACCTGTTGACACTTGCGTCTCCTCAATGGCTTTTCGGAAAAAAGTTCCCCTCTCTGAATCTCTTTTCGCACCGCATCTTCCGTTCAGACTCTCCAACCCTCACACGATGAGAATCTCCCTTTTCCTCAAGATCTTCGGACTCTCTCTCCTTGTGATCGGCCCCATCCTGCTTCTGGGATACGTCCTTTTGGCGAAGTCGATCCTTCTTGAAACACGCCAGCAAATCAAGGCGAACAATCGTCTTCTCATGAAGGAGCTCTCCAGCTCTCTCGCCATTCCCCTTCTCAACGAGGATCGTCTGGGGGTCGAGGACAACATTGCCGTTTTCGAGCACGCCAAAGGAGTCCTCGATATCCGGGTACGAGACCGGAAAGGCCACATCATCGGAGAGCTCTCTCCCCATCATAGAATGGACGACTCCCAAAAAAAACAATCACCGATCAAGTCTCCGGACAGATCGACCGCGGCTCTCGGAAATGAGCCCCCCGCCCCTCCCCTGCTCACTCTCCATACCCGGATAACCTTCCAGGGGATTTCCGTCGGCCAGGTTGCACTCTCCATGTCCGATGCCCCCTATCGGCGGATCAGGGAAAAAATCAGGGAGACCTTTCTTTTGCTGGGCGGAGGCAGTCTGGCGCTGGCCTTTGCCGGCTCACTCCTTCTCGCTGCCTTCATCTCCCGGCCGATCAGGGAGCTTAGGGATGCCTCCCTGCAGCTGATCAAGGGAGAGTTTGCCCCCGTGAGAGCCTCGGCCATTGCCGATGAAACCAGCGATCTGGTGACGGCCTTCAATCAAATGGCCGGAGAGGTCCTCCACAAAAGACTTCTGGAAAAGGCTCTGGACCGCTATGTCTCACGAGATGTGGCCGAATCCCTTATTCTTCACCCCGAGCGCATCCATCTTGGAGGGGTGAGGCAGGAGACGGTCATTCTCTTTTGTGATATCCGGAATTTTACACGCCTCTCCTCAAAACTTCCGCCCGAAGAGGTTGTGGAGATCCTCAACAGCTATTTTGACGCATTCATCGACATGGTCTTCCGCTATCGGGGTTCCGTCAACAACATCATGGGAGACGGTCTCATGATCGTCTTCGGAATCCCGGAGTTTCGTCCCGATCACCCCGAACTGGCCCTCAACTGTGCGCTTGAGATGCGAGCGTCGATCGAAACGCTGTCAGAAGAGAGAAAGCGTGCGGGGAAGCCTCATGCCGATTTCGGATTTGGCCTTCATGCCGGCGTCGGGATTCTGGGAAACATCGGATCCCGCAACCGGATGGAGTATACTATTATCGGTGAGGCGGTGAATCTGGCTGCCAAACTCCAACAGGAAGCGGGGGCGGGGGAAATTCTTGTCACCGAAGCCCTCCTGAAGAGAATTCCTGAAGACAAACGTCCCACAATCCGGGAAAAGAGATCCATTTCCCCTGCCGGAGTCGACCATTTTCTTGAGGTCTATGTCGTCTAACATTCCGAGGATCATCCACAGAATTCAGAGAGCAATGGGCTCGACCACCCCTCTCCCCTTCTTCAGGCATCCTTTTTTTCTCGCGCTGTTTTCGTCGTTCGCTCTTCTTGGAGCCTGCGCCCTCGCTCCCGCCCCTCCCCCGCCCCCTCCCCCTCATCCTCCTGTGATCCCTCCCGCACGACGCGGGACCGATCTCATTCTTGAGGCGATCTCCCGGCAAAACTTCGCGCAGGCCACGCATAGACTCAAGCGCATGGCTCCCTCTCAAAGAAAAAAGAGTCTCATCGTCCTTCTTCGCAGAGCTGAAGAAGCCGAGGCCATTCGCACGGCGTTGACCGAGATCTCCCGACCGACGGAGCCACCGGCGGGGGAGGCCCTTCAACGCCTTTACGTGCTCTCGCCAAAAAGCTTCCGGATGCTTTTCCTTCCGCTCGCTCCTCCCCTGCAGACAAAACTCCTCCTGACATTGATTCGGGGAGGACGGGAGCGATTGGCCATCAGAACCCTCCGACTCCTCCCCCCCTCCACAAGAGGGCAGAACTCATTCCTGATCGCCAAGGCCTATGCCCGATGGGCCCGGCGACGGGAACAACAGAATCGCCTCTTCGATGCGCTGGAGCTTTCCCGACAATCTCTCCAGCTCGACCCACAAAATGCTCTGGCCCGCTCCGTGGAGTCAAGAATTGAGCGGATCCGGAGAAAGAAAATTCTGGAGGGCCTTCTGGCCTATCGGCACAGACATCTTCGTCATGCCATCCTTCTCTGGAAAGAGGCCCAGTCGATTGACCCTTCCCAGAGCGAGCCCAAAAAGTATATTCTCAAGGCTCAATCCATCCTCGAAAAAATTCAGTCCCTTGACCCGTCAAAAAAATAGGAAAAAACAGCCAATGGAAGCCAAACTTTTTGCCGAATGGTATACTGATCCCCTTTGTTCGTGGAGCTACGCCGCCGAATCAGCGATGGAAACCTTCAGGAGCCACTTTGGCCCCCGTCTCGCCTTCACCCACCGCCTTCTCCCCCTCTACCGTGATCTTGGGCACTTTCTCGCGGACCATGGGCTCAAATCGGAAGCCGACTTTGCCCCACGGATCCTCAAGGTCTCGCGAATCACGGGAGTTCCGATGAGCCCTCGGGTCTGGGAGCTTGGTCGGGCACCTCAGTCGATGGAAGAGTGCTGCCTCTTTGCCAAGGCGGCACTTCTGGCAGATCCGGAGAAGGGCCATCGCCTCCTCGGCCGAATGCGCGCCCTGGCCTTCGTCGAGGGCGAGCCGATCGGCGATCTCAGCCTCCTTCAAAAAGAAGCCGGGCGACTGGGTCTTGACGGAAAACAGCTGGCGGAACGCGCCCAGAGTGCCGAGGTCAGGGAGGCTCTTCAGGAGGATGTCGAAAAGGGGAGGTCTGAGGGAGTGACCACCCGCCCCACCCTCATTCTCACCAATGAAGGGGGCGACAGGGTCTTTATCGGAGGTCTCCGCAATCCCGACCTCTTTATCCTGGCAGGAGAAACACTCGTGGCCGAAGAGGCCTGAAAAAGGAGATCGTCCGTTGAACCAACCGTCAGTCGGCCTTGTCATGGGCAGCCAGAGCGACTGGGAAACGATGCAGGGAGCCTCTGAAATCCTTGATCGATTCTCGATTCCCCACGAGTGCCGGGTCGTCTCGGCGCATCGAACCCCGCTCGACATGGTCGATTATGCCAAAGGGGCCAAAGGCCGTGGCCTCAGGATCATTATCGCCGGGGCCGGCGGGGCCGCCCATCTACCGGGGATGATCGCCTCCCTGACCCCCCTGCCCGTTTTGGGCGTTCCCGTCGCCACCCCCCACTTGGGGGGCCTCGACTCCCTCTACTCCATCGTCCAGATGCCGAAGGGGATCCCCGTGGCGACCTTTGCCATCGGCAAGGCCGGCGCCGTCAATGCCGGACTCTTCGCCGCCTCGATGCTCGCCCTCGGGAATGCCGATCTTCTCCGAAAAGTTGAAGCCTATCGGGAGGAGCTGGTGGAACAGGTCCATCAGATGACCCTCCCTCGCCCCTAGGAGCCGGACGTTCGTGATGAAATCTTCTCCGACACGCTCCGGAATGATCCGCCCTGGAGCCACTCTCGGCGTTCTGGGAGGGGGGCAGCTGGGACTTTTTTTTGTCCTTTCCGCCCGCAGGATGGGATACAGGACGGTGGTTCTCGACCCCGATCCGGCCAGCCCCGCCATGGTTGCAGCCGACCGCTCCATCGTCTCCTCCTACGACAATGAGGAGTCCTTGCGGGATCTTTCCGACTCCTGCGCCGCCATCACCACCGAGTTCGAAAATGTCCCGGCACGCTCACTGGAGTTCCTCTCGGAACGCGGAACGGTCCGTCCCTCCTCCGCCTCGGTGGGAACCTGCCAGGACCGGATTCTCGAGAAGACCTTTCTGTCGAGCCATGGCTTTCCCACGACCCCCTTTACGCTCGTGAGCCGGGAGCTCCTTCCTTCTCAGGATCAAGTTCGCGGTCTCATTCCCGGCATTCTCAAAACGGCCCGGGAGGGCTATGACGGGAAAGGACAATGGCCCATAAGACATTATGACGAGCTGTCCTCTCTGGTCTCCCGTTCTGCCACTCCCTTTGTCCTCGAAAAACGTCTCGACCTGGCCCGGGAATTTTCCCTCATCATCGTTCGGGGACAGGACGGAAAGACCGTGCTCTACCCGGTCGCCGAAAACCACCACGAGGCAGGAATCCTCCACATTTCATCAGTCCCTGCCGACATCACGGCCGATCTCGAACGGCACATTCGGGAGATCGGGGAATCCATCGCCCGGACACTCGACTACACAGGCGTCCTCGCCGTCGAATACTTCCTCGACACCTCGGGAAATCTTTACGTCAACGAGCTGGCTCCCCGTCCTCATAACAGCGGCCACTACACCCTCGATGGCTGCGTCGCCAGCCAGTTCGACCAGCAGGTTCGGACGCTCTGCGGACTTCCTCTGGCATCGGCACGTCTTCTCTCCCCCTGCGCCATGGGCAACCTTCTCGGGCACTTTTGGGCAGGGACGGAGCTCCCGGACTTTTCGTCGATCCTGGCAGAGCCTCAGGCCAAACTGACTCTTTACGGAAAGAACTTCCCGCGCCCAG
>JAPTWQ010000047.1 GCA_028064945.1 Nitrospiraceae bacterium
CTCTCTCGAGATTTTGCGCCGAACAGGAAACCCCGGCTGGAACACTCGCCGCATTCGCTACCGGACCAGCGTGGGATCAGGCAGGTCGACCGGACTGGATCGACAAGACGGAGCATACCGATCAGGACCCGGTCAGTACAGGTTGCGGGATTATCTATATTGACTGGATGCGTTCTCTTCGTTTTGCGATCCCCAAGATCGTTCAGGCGGGCGGAGCAACGTTTTCAGCCAATTACCAGACATTGACGGGCAAAACGACGGCATACAAGGATTTGCTCGCTGCACTCTCGGGTCTCGCGATCACCTCCGACAATCCTTTCTCCGGGTGATGCTTGATTTTGATTGGCCTCAGATTGATGGGGGGTACGAGCAGAGACATATCATCATACTTGCGCATTGTCTTATTGACACCCCGACTTCCAGAAGGGCATTGGGCAAGGGTTGGATGGCCTCAAAGGGATTACTCTTAAACTCGCGTTTTATCATTGCATATCTCCTCAAACAGTCGGTTTTGCAGCAGCAGGCAATCTGATCGTCCGTGAGACTCACATAACTCTTCGACAAATTGCGAACGGCCGAGAGGAGATCCTCTTCGATGTTGTCCCGATCCTTCTTGGTGAACACCCGGTCCGGCCCAAACCAATACACTATGCAAGAGGATTTCTAAACACCCCCAGCCGGCATGATTTTCGTCCGGATCAGATCATTCCCCCGAATAGAGAGGTGTCTCAGTGTCGGGAGACGGTCCCCGAGATCCCTGCGGGGGATCATTTTGAGGGGTAATACGGGGAGGACTCCGGGGAAAAAGACCCATGAGGAGCGTGGTGGGAAAAAATGCCCCTCTCTACAACGCAAAGCGCTTAGGTAAGGGAACATCCATCAACTACCCGCCACTAAGCCGAGGCTGGGGAACCCCGGAACATCGTGCGGTGCAAGGCCGCGACGAAAAGTCTGCGGCGTATCTGCATACAAGACCGCGCCCGGCGCCAAGCTGTAGAAGCCGAGGATCGTTTTGTTATCGGAGTTGTCGATGGCGAGGAAGGTTTTTGCGCCGCCAAGGTCATGGCTTTGACGTGCATGACGATGCAGAAAATCGTTTAGCTCCGCATCGCCGCAATTGAACGATTTGCGATCGTGTTTCTTGGAAACCGGCTCTTCGTGCCAGGCCGGAAACGTCAACTAGGTTTTGGCATCGCGGCAATGGCCCCGCGCAACTTGGCATTCGGCGCAGGCGGATTTTCCAGCAGATCCAGCACCAGCAGGCTGTCTCTTTCCGACAGTCGAATCCGCTCTGCTTCCTCGATCACGACATTAGCCTCGCGCATGGCGATCTGAAAGATGAAATCCGTTAGGGTTGTGTTCCGAAGCGCGGCCGCCCGCATAAGCGTCGCTTTTTGCTCCGGCTGGATGCGAAGCTGCATCCGCTTGTTCTCGTTAACGGCTACTCTGGGCATGGTCGTTTCCTTTCATCTGTGCACACTCAAAAAGTACAGGATTCTTAGCCTTCTGGCAATTAGTACTCCTTCAACTGTTGCCCATTTCACTTGACATGAGTTTTGACGCGACTCACAATCAATCCATGAAGATTCTGGCGCTGCTTCAAAAAAATCTTTTTTTTGCTCTTCTTCTCGCACTTGTCTGTTTTTTGTGCAGGGCAGGGGAAGCTCCCATCGCTCAGGCCATGACGCCATCCATGGCCATGACGGGTGGCCATAGTCTCAAATCCAAAAATGCGATGCCCTCCTCCTGTCCCATGAAGGGAGAGCTTCCCTGTTGCCATGGAAAGAACAGGGTCGCCCTTTGTCAGGCCTCTCTGTGTGACTTATGTGTTCTATCGGTCTCTGGAGAGGAAAACACACCCTCCTTCTCGCGCATATGGCCTCCGGTGCTCCCGATCGTCGCAGACTCTTCTCCAAAACAACCGATTATCAGAATGAAGACAAAACCCTCGCATCTTTTATTTCCAGAGAGACTTTCCTTCTTCCCCCCGGTTAGCCGTCCCCTTTTGATCTGAGACTTACCCAGCTCTGAAAACTTCGGATTTTCACGCCGTTTTTGAACTCGGGGAGGTCTTATGTCATTTCTTCATATTGTCTCTTGTTCTATTTTTCAGAAATTCTCCTTAAAGTCCCTGCCTCCCGCAGGAGCGCTCAGGTCATTTAAAAAAACCGGTTTTTGGATGTTGCCTCCAATCCTTCTGTCCGGTGCAATCCTGTTCGATGGATCATATCGTGAGGGGGCAATTGCCTGGGCGGGGGAATCCAGTCTACCGGGAGAGTCCTTTCTTCAAAAATCGGACATTCCTGTCCTCACAATCGATCAGGCAGTTTGGGAGGCACTTCAAAAAAATCCCTCACTGGCAAAGGATCAGGCCCGGATAGAGAGGGAAAAGACTCTTTCCATCCAGGCAGGAGAACTGCCTGACCCCAAGCTGGTTCTGGGGGAGCAGTATTTCCCGATCAGTTTCAACATGGGACAAAGCCTCCTGGCCATGACAACCGTAGGACTCAGGCAAAGCTTTTCACCCATGGGGAAGCGAGATCTTCTCCAGAAGAGTTTTCTCAGGAAAGAGAGCGCCTCCAGATGGAACCTGGAAGAACGAAAACTCCGGCTTGTCCGGGATGTTCGACTCAACTGGCTTGATCTCTATCGAAACACCAGGACGGAGCTCCTGCTCCGGTCGATCGGGCTTCTCTGGCAGGAGGCCTTCGATGCAGCCCTGACGAGATATCGACAGGGCACAGGATCTGAGTCCGATCTTCTTCTTGCCCAGTTTCAGAAAGACAATCTCAAAGACAAAGAGGAAGTTCTCGAGATTCAGAGAGAAGAGAGCCTCCATCATCTGATGCGACTCATGCACCGATCCCAACCGTTCAGGATCTCTGACGAAGAGCCAAAATGTCCGCTTCCCCTTCCCGAGTCCTTAATGCTCTCCCAGATCAATCTCCACCCTGCGCTTAAATCCAGCGCCGAAGAAAATACCGCCCAGGCCCTTCGGGTCCAAGCCGCCAAAAAGGACAAAATCCCCGCGTTTTCCGTCGAAGGAGATTACAGCTACTTCATGGGGCCGAGTCTCATTACCAGCACACCAAACCTTTTTTCGGTGGTTCTCACGATGAACCTTCCGCTCCGACCAGGCGAGCGACAAGATCAGAAGGTCCGGGAAGAAGAGGCAAATCTCGAATCCTTTGAGGCCCAGCGTGATGAATTGCGCCAAAAGCTTGCCCAGGAGATCAGAGATGACGAAGCGGGCTACCGTCATCTCTCTCATCGAGCACTTTTTTTCGATCACCGCCTTCTTCCGGAAGCCCACAGAAATACGGAGGCCGCTCTGAACGACTACTCCACAGGAACAGTTCATATGGGACGTGTTCTTGAATCCATGAAAAAGGTCGAGGATATCGAACTTCAGGCGCTTGATATCCGGGTGGAGAAAATCAAGGAAATGGCGAACCTTGACTATCTTAAAGGTCGCCTTCAGGGAGGCTCCCGTGAAAACTAGATCTCTTGTTTTGTCCTTTATGGTCCTTTTTCTGGGGATAGGAATCGGTGCCGGAGCCGAACACTGGAGGGGGTCTTCAAAAGCCCCTTCTCCGCTCATGGCTGAAACGCCAAAATCTCCTCCGAAACAAACGATTCTTTATTGGAGAAATCCCATGAATCCGTCCATTCATGCAGATCATCCGATGAAGGACAACATGGGAATGGATTACCTTCCTGTCTTTTCCAGTCCCGCGAGCTCTCCCGGAACCTCTGTCCGGGTGAGTCCGGAAATTCGCCAGACGCTCGGGATCCGCCTTGCGACAGTCAAGAGACGGACCTTCACCCGTACCATCAGGGCGGCAGCAACAGTGGCCTTCGATGAGCACCGCATCCGGGTCATTACGCCACGATTTTCCGGTTGGATACGAACGTTAAACATTCGATCCGAAGGGGAGATCGTCCGGAAGGGGGAAACCATCGCAGAGATTTACTCCCCCGAACTTGCCAATTCAGAATATGAAGCCCGGATCGCCCTTCTGGCACTCCGGTCCGATCCCGGATCAGCGGACAATCAGAAAATCTGGAACGCGGCACAGGAACGACTAACACTTCTGGGTGTCCCCGAATTTGAAATCAGGCGACTTGTGAAAACGGGAAAACCCCGATCCGTCATACCAGTCATCTCTGCCTACTCGGGCATCGTGACATCGATTCCGGCCCGGGTCGGTGGGGAGGTCTCGCCGAAAAATCCCTTGATGACCCTGGCTGACACCCAAAAACTCTGGGTCAATGTGTTCTTTTATAACCCGGAACTGGCCTGGGTCAAAAATGGAGATGCCGTTGTCCTTCGATTTTCATCACCGTCCAGAAGAACATACCGGGGAAGACTTCAATTTTTAAATCCAGAGGTGGGAAAAACCAGCCGGACGATCCGGGCCCGGGTGACTGTCCCCAATCCTGACGGATTCTTGAAGGCGGGGATGTACCTTGAAGCCACGCTGCATCCTGACCCGCATCCCGATGTATTGGTCATTCCGCGGGAAGCATTGATCCGGACCGGATCCAAAACGGTCGTGATCACAGAAACCGGAGAGGGACTCTTCCGGCCAGCCAGGGTCAAAACCGGAGCGCGGTCACGCCACTGGGTCGAAGTCCTCGAAGGTCTGGGAGAAGGAGAACGGGTCGTTGTCAGCGGAGAGTTCCTTCTCGATTCTGAGTCCCGGTTTGAAAATGTTTCTGCCAGGATGTCCGAAGGAGGCCGGCCATGATTACAAGAATCATCACCTGGTCGATTCAGCGGAGGTACTGGGTTTTGGGACTGGCCCTCGCCATTGTCGCATGGGGAGCGGTTTCCCTCTATCGAAGTCCGCTGGATGCCATCCCGGATCTCTCCGATACGCAGGTCATCGTCAAGGCCTCTTTTGCCGGCCAACCGCCTTCCGTCGTTGAAAACCAGGTGACCTATCCACTGACGACCGCCTTCCTGACCATTCCCGGAGTCCGCCATGTGCGAGGGTATTCCGACTTCGGGAATTCCCTCATCTACATTCTGTTCAAGGAAGGGACCGATCAATACTGGGCCAGATCCCGGGTACTCGAATATCTCAATCAGGTCGAAGGCCGCCTTCCATCCGGGGTCACCGCCTCTCTCGGTCCGGATGCCACCGGGTTGGGATGGGTCTATGAATACGCCCTCGTCGACACCACACACACCCTCGATCTCTCACAGCTAAGGACCCTTCAGGACTGGTTTCTGAAATTTGAACTGCAAAGCATTCATGGGGTGGCGCAGGTGGCGTCGGTCGGAGGGATGGTCAAGGAGTTTCAGGTGGTCATCGACCAGCGAAAGCTTCTGGCCGACCATATTCCCCTTTCACGGGTCGAGGATGCCATCAGGGAATCGAATGGAGAGGTGGGCGGGTCGGTCGTGGACATGAACGAAGCCCAGTACATGGTCCGGACGAGGGGTTATCTCCATTCGATTCCTGATATCCGGAAAATCCCCATTGTCTCGGGTGCCGGCGGCAATCCGGTTCGCTTGGGCGATATCGCGTCCGTTCATCTCGGACCCCAGCTCAGGCAAGGAGTGGCAGAACTCGACGGAAAAGGCGAGGTCGCGGGGGGGATTGTCATCTCCAGAGCCGGAACCAACGCCTTGAAAATCATTGAAGAGGTCAAGTCGAAGCTCAAGAGTCTCACCCCGATGTTGCCTCCAGGGGTGGAGATCGAAACGACCTACGACCGTTCGAGACTCATTCTGAAAAGCATCAGGACCCTCCTGGAAAAACTCCTGGAAGAATCCGTTGCAGTTTCTCTGGTTTGCATCCTCTTCCTTTCCAGCATCCGCTCTTCGCTTGTGGCAATCCTCTCCCTTCCGGTGGGAATTTTTGGAGCCTTTGTCCTGATGGCCGAACAAGGACTCACCGCCAATATCATGTCCCTCGGCGGAATCGCCGTCTCGGTCGGGGTCATGGTCGACGCGGCGATCGTGATGATCGAGAACATGCACAAACACCAGGAGCGGGCCGACGGGTCGGAAACCTCCTGGGAAACGGCCCTGAGAGCAGCCCGGGAGGTGGGGCCTTCTCTTTTCTTTTCGCTTCTGGTGATTACGGTCTCCTTTCTTCCCATCTTCGCATTGCAGGAACAGGAAGGTCGTCTCTTTAAACCATTGGCGTTCACAAAAACCTATTCGATCGCCATCTCCGCCGGTCTTTCGATCACACTCGTTCCGGTCCTGATGGGATTTCTCCTTCGGGGCAGGATGAAACCGGAGGAGTCCAACATCATCAACCGGATCCTTGTTCTTCTTTATCGACCCGTTATCGGGTGGGTCCTTCGCCACAGAAAACTCACACTCATCTTTTCAGGACTATGCCTTGCCACAGCGGTGATACCCCTTTCTCATCTTGGAACGGAGTTCATGCCCCCTCTCTATGAGGGCGACCTTTTGTACATGCCCACACTGACTCCCGGTGTCTCGATGGGAGAATCAGCCCATCTGCTCCAGATCACCGACCGGCTCATTAAAACCGTTCCCGAAGTGGAGCGGGTCTTTGGGCAGGCAGGCCGCGCCGAAACAGCGACGGATTCGGCCCATCTCACCATGTTCGATACGGTGGTGATGCTCAAGCCCCGGAGCGAATGGCCCCCGGAAATGACCCTCTCCAGTCTGAAGGAAAAGTTGAATGAAACCGTCCTGCTTCCGGGTATTTCCAATATCTGGACCATGCCGATCATCAACCGGGTCAACATGCTCTCAACCGGAATCAAGTCGCCTCTAGGGCTCAAGGTGACAGCTGCATCGCTCGACACCATCAACCGTATCGACCGGCAGATCCGGGAGGTTCTCAAAAAACTCCCTGAAACCTCCTCTGTCTATGCTGATCGCCTCACGGGAGGACGGTACATCGTCGTGGACATCCATCGCCGAAGAGCCGCCCGTTATGGTCTCAACATCGCAGATGTGAACCGGCTGGTGGAAACCGCCATCGGAGGAGAATCCCTGACCACCGTGATCCAGGGTCGGGAACGATTTCCGGTGAATCTTCGTTTCCCCAGAGAGGATCGGGGATCGCTCGACGCCATTGGTGCATCCCTTCTTTCCACTCCGGACGGAGAGGAGGTTCCTCTTTCCCGTCTGGCATCCCTTTCGATTGAGGACGGTCCCACGATGATCAAAACCGAAAATGCCCGCCTGACCGGATGGATCTATATCGAACCAAAGGGAGGAGATCTGGGTGGCTATGTCGCGCTGGCCCGGAAGGCTATTGCCAGCTCCGTCTCGCTTCCTCCGGGAACGACTCTCTCCTGGTCCGGACAATACACCTCGATTAAACGGGCAAAAAAACGACTGGCCCTGGTTTTGCCACTTGCCTTTTTGCTCATTGTCGGACTTCTGTATATCCATTTCAGGAGTGCTGCCAAAACAGGAATGATCCTCCTCTCCCTTCCCTTTGCGGTACTCGGAAGCCTGTGGTTTTTGTACGGACTTCATTACCGCCTCTCCGTGGCCGTCGTCACGGGAATGATCGCTTTGGCCGGGGTCGCCGCCGAGTTCGGAATCGTGATGATCCTTTATCTCGATCGCTCAGTTGATCTTCGCCGGATGAATGGAACTCTTTCCACACCGGAGGATCTCGATAAAGCGATCCTCGAAGGAACGCTGTATCGTCTGCGCCCGATCGCCATGACAGGAACGGTCATCCTCGCGGGACTTCTCCCGATCATGTGGAGCCATAAGACCGGATCGGATGTCATGAAACGGATCGCCGCGCCGATGGTTGGCGGTATGGTGACCGCCATGATCCTGAGCCTTCTCGTACTCCCTGTACTGTTTCGGATGTGGAAAGAGCGCGAACTCCGCAGGCAAACCCTCAAAGGAGACGCTCATCCACTCCGTCCACCCCTGTAGAAGAAATCTTCTACAGGTTCACCCAACCTTAAAGGAAAGGAAACGCCTGATGAAATCTTTCAAAAATCACTTGAGAACAATGGCAGGAGGAATGCTGATCCTGACGGGAATGCTTCTTGCCACGACCGTCGTCCTGGCTGACGACATGGGAGGAGGAATGGGGGATATGAACGGGATGTCCGGCATGTCCTCCGGGACAGGCAGCGCACCGGCATCTGTCGGACATGGAAAGGGGGTCGTGAAGTCGGTGGATACGGCGGCTGGAACGGTCACGATTACCCATGGTCCCATCAAGGCATTCGGATGGAAGGGGATGACCATGGCCTTTGCTGTAAAGCACCGGTCAGAGCTCTCCGCCCTGAAAAAAGGCGAGCATGTCCGTTTCGATGTCATTCAGGACACTCAAGGGCCCGTCATCACAAAGATCGAAGAACTTCCGTAAGTTTTCGGAGGACGGCTCTCTAGCGCACCCAGACTTTTCCATTGGAAAAGTCTGGGATTCAGGACAGAAAAGCCAACGAAAATTTTCCATGGCTCATGGAGAATGGTAGTTCAGTCCATCGACCGGATTTTCCCGGTCGGGGACCCAAATAACAAGAGACATAACAATCGGAGGTCCATCATGTTGAAAAAAGTGATTCTCATTTCATCGGCAATTTTTTCCCTGGGGTTTCCCGTGGGGGCATGGGCAGTGAATCCTGCGGATGTCTTCCTGAATCAGAAGATGGATAAATCTGAGGCGAAATTGAGACAGGCCGAAAAGACGAACGGGATGGAACGCCAGAACGCTCTTGCAGCACAAATAAAAATGATCAAGAGCAACAATAAAATCATGCGAAAGGAAATGAACAAGCTGATGATGGACAGTATGAAAATGGGAAAGATGACAACGGTCGCGGATCTCGTCCGTTCTGACCGAAGGATGGAGGAGTACAATCTTGTCATGAACAAGATGATGGACCAGATGATCAGGGATGAATCCCTTCTACTCGAGATCATTCAGAAAAAGTGAGTCGTCGAAGTCGTTAGATTTCTAATGCGTTCTCAATGAGGCCCTTTCTGACCATGGGAAATCCTTGCTTTCCTGTGTCAGGGAACTCTCCCGGAACATCCCGTTCCGGGAGAAGGGCTTTCATGAAAAACCGTGCTTCATCCGGATCGGCAACAAATGAATCCCGGAATTTCTGGAGGAAAACATGTATAAAAAATCTTTGAGACGTTTGAATGGCAGTCTTTCGAGAAGAGATTTTTTGCGGCGAATTCCGGTTTTTGCATTATTGGGAGCCGGTTGGATTTTTCTTGAGAGAAATCCGGCTTTGGCAGGAACCCCAAAAGTCAGTAAAAAGATCGCCCATTATCAGTCGCATCCAGAGCAAGGGAAAATGTGCATGAACTGCACACATTTTCTTCCTGCCAGTCCGCAAATGAAACAGATGATGGAAAACATGCCCGGAATGGGCCAAATGATGCAGGGAATGCCAATGGAAGGAATGAATGGCAAAATGATGGGGATGATGGGGCTCTGCGAAGTCGTCGAAGGTCCCGTGAGCCCGATGGGATATTGCCGCTTTTATTCCCCGATTCACCGGTCGTGAAGTTCGTTATCGTCTGGCGGAATAGCTCCTTGTATATTTTGCGCTCTGGAGCAGTCGTCTGCGCAAGAGAAAAAGGTCCCTCCCGAGTTTTTTGATCCTACAAAGCATGGACCTTTTGTTTCAGATCACAGGCAGAATGTTAAAGGGAAGGTCATAAAGAAGCAATCCGGAAAATCTCGGGAATAGGGAAACTTCTTCGTGAAAATGCCTATACAATGGTTTGCAAGGAGAAAAGTTTGGAGGTGATCCAGACCGACGGCCGCCCTCCCGTCCTTTCTCCGGAAGACGGGTCTTCCGGCCAGCCCGGAGAAAAAACGGGTCATCGCCTGTTTCCAGCGAACCGCCCCGTTACGGAGGATCTGGGAGGGAACATCCCGGAGCCAGGGGGTGTCCGGTCCGATGAACCGGGCATACTCCTGATCGACGGGAACGGCCGTTCCCGAAGGAGACACCGCTTTTTTGGAGAAGGTCCGGTAATAGCGGTCTTCCAACACCTTGGCGTTATAGACGAACCGCTGGTGTCCGATCCATTGGAGCAGGGTCTGTTCCTGGGCGGGAATGGAATAGGCGCTGAATCGGCGGCCATGTCGATCGCATCCGCCAGAATGCTTGTTGACTGAGCGAAGTAGGCGGCACCCAAGCCGATCACGCACATCATCGCATTGAGGAAGAAGGCACGCCTCACAATCA
>JAPTWQ010000108.1 GCA_028064945.1 Nitrospiraceae bacterium
GTCGAAAGCTCGTCTGGTGGAATTCGACATTTATATGGATTCACTCTTCGTTACCTCACTGAAAGGGGACGGTGTCATTTTTTCAACCCCAACCGGATCAACCGCCTATAACCTTTCCGCAGGTGGTCCCATCGTTTATCCGGAAATGGACGGAATCATCATGACACCGATTTGTCCGCACACACTCACCCATCGGCCCCTCCTTCTCCCCGACCAGACACGTCTCGAGATTCTCATTAAAAAAGGGGATTCGGTCATCGTCACATTTGACGGACAGGTCGATCACCCCCTTGTCGCAGGAGACTTGATCGAAATCACCCGATCGCCCGCCATGACGACCCTGATCGTATCGCCAGACAGGAACTATTTTGAGATATTGCGGGACAAGTTAAAGTGGGGAGACCGGTCGCACAACTAGAATTTTCTTGAAGACAGAACAACGCTGCAGGGACGATTCCCAAAGGAGGAAAGACGGCACAATGGAGCAGATATTCGATCCGGGAACTCTTCTGAAGGAAATGACTTCCGCTGCGGAAAAGGCAGGGGCGAACAAGATTCGGGTAAAAGGGCAGGTCGCCTGGGAAGGAAAGAGCGTTCCGATCCTCAAGATCCTTTTTCGGTCAAAACCGGAAAACCCCCGTGTTCTGTTATCAGCCGGTATTCACGGAGACGAGCCGGCCGGCCCCCATTCCGTTCTCTCACTTCTTCGGGCCTGGAAGGAAACCCCGCTTTCAACCTTTCTGCAGGAAATCAATCTTGATCTGTTTCCGATGATCAATCCCTCCGGACTGGATAAAAACACCCGGGAGAATGCGGCAGGAATCGATCTGAACCGCGAATTTGCAAAGGGACACCCTGCACACGAGGTTCGCCTTCTGATGAATGACCTTCGACACAGGAGATATGACCTGTCCGTAGAATTTCATGAAGATATTGACGCCAGGGGGTTCTATCTCTATGAACATTTTCCGGACGCCAAAGATCCGTTCGCGCCTTCCATCATTTCCAGGCTGGAAGAAAACGGGTTGACAATCCTGAAGGATCCCGTGATTGAGGGAATGCCGGCACAAAACGGAATTATCCATCCGGGAAAAGGGCGCAAAAGGTCCCACTTTCGCCGGCACGGCTGGCCCATGGCAATCTACATGTTCCGGCATGGTACTCCCCGAACGATCACTCTGGAAACTCCCACCACGGCTCCGCTTGACCAGCGGATCCGAATGCATCGACTGGCCTTTGAAACCGCCCTCGAAAAACTTCTTCAATCCAAAAAAATGTAAGAACTTTTTCATCTCCGGCATCAGGGAACGGGCAGAGGCATGATCGGATTGATGATCGGGGCCAGAGCAGCAATCCCATTCAGGGATAGCGTAAATCCGAAGCCTGTCTGTGCGGGAAGAGGGGCGGGTTCCTGGACCACATAATACATGAAAGCAGCACTCCAGCATTTTCCGTTATACCCTCCATTGAACGATTCCATCTGAATGCCGGCGGAAGCTCCTCTCCCGAGATCATCGTAATAGGCAATCCCTCCGAAAATGCCCATCTTGGTCGTAAAATTGATGGCCGGGACGAGAAAATTGACATCCTCCGGCTGGTCATACGCAACGGTCATCGCTGTCGGACTGAAAAAATTGCCCATCATGGGAACGCCCCCCTGACGAATGCCTGTTTGTCCGATCTGAAACTGGAAGAGGATCGGGGAATCCATCAGGGCCGCCTGATTGAGCACAATCGCCGTATCCTCCGTCTGGAAGTCTCCCTGCTGGGGATTGAAGAATCCTTCCCCAAAAACGGAGACCGGATTTCCGGGAAGGATGTGGGCAGACGCATAAACAGGAGAAAACGGCTGATTGAGAGGGAGAAAAGGATTCGGCAGAAGTTGTCCCGCATAATCAACGGGCGTTGAATTATATGGCTCGGTTCCCAGCTGATAGTCTTCTGCAAGTTTAAGGGACAACAATTCTTCCGAGCCATGGGAACCGTTGTAGAAGAACCTGTTCGTGACAGCATAATAGAGCGTGTTCATTCCGAGAATATTGTCTGTATATCCGCTCTGGATAATGGGAGTCTCATTGTTCTGGGGAGCATACTCATAATCTGTATCAAACTGGATCTGATGCGTGAGGGTCCCTCCACCCAGAAAAGCCGGGAGAGTAAAGTTTCTCTCCAGGGTGGATTCGGCTGTCACTCCAAAGTTGGGAATCGTCTGGGCATAGGGGGACAACGTCGTATATGTCGTACTGTAGGCCGACTCGAGAACACGGGCATGCGGTGAGATCAGAAGTGCCCCATCTCCCAGAGAGAAGCTTCCGTCCAGGCTGGGCTCTATCACCCCCCTCTGCAGGTAGATCGACCCGGATTGGAACATCACGCCGGAGAGAAAGGAGGAAAAGTAAAACGGCGAATCTCCAAGACGGTAGTCATAGAGGTTGCTGCTCCCCTGAGGAAGCTTTGAGACATTCGTGTTCAAACCCGGAAAAATATCTTCGTTATAGATGCCGGCCAGATTGATTTCACTGTCGTCCTGATAAAAATTGGCGAAAACACTCGACATCATCATCGGACTGAACGTCATCGTGCTGCCGGCGCTCATCAGCTGGTAGAAGTCCTGAGCGCTCACATAATTTATGTTGCCGACAACCGTTGTATTTTCACCCATATAGGAATACAGGTCTGTCGTCGACATGATATTGCTGTGAAGGTTCAGTGCCGGATCATCCACTCCCTGCTGCAAAATATTGAAACTGAGGTTCTGGTTGGAAGAAATCGACTGCCGATAGGTGATCCCTTCCCCCAGACCAAAATTTGACATTTCATCAAAGGTAAATGTCAGATCGTAAGAGGGATCGAGATTCCAGAAAAAGGAGTCGTAAAACACAACCCCCTGAATATTGTTGAACTGAACAAAGGGGAAGAGGAATCCCGACTTTTTTGGAGCCGTAGGGAAGGAAAAATAAGGAAGGTAAATGGCCGGGATGCCCTTGATGTCCAGAGTGTCTCCCACGCTCGAAAAATGGTCCCCCAGATAGACATCCCCGTTGTCCGTCGACAGAAGCCAGGTCGGGGATGTATTCGGCAGGCAGTCGCAGGTGGTGACACCACCGTCGATCACATGAAAGTGCTCCGGTGTAACCCTCTCGATCGTTTTTCCATGAATATAATAGGTATATTCCTGGCGGATATTTCCCTGATTGTAGAACTGGGTCGTCTGGACTTTTCCGTCGTAGACGGTCGCATGCCCGGTTTCAAGATTCATTTTCATCCGGGGACCTGTCATCAGCGTTTTCGGAGCCCGGAAACGAACATGGCCGGATGCCCACACGACATTTGTCTTCTTGTCGAGGATCAATTGATCGGCTTGAAGATAAAGGTTTCCTCTCTGCAGAAAGGCATGGCCATTGGCATGGATCAAATGCGTCCGGTGATTGAATCGGATATGGTCCGCCAAGACCGAAACCTTGTCCGGGTTCGGAGATCCCGCAGAAGGCCCCTCCGCAGCAAATGCCCATGTGCAATTCAAAAAGCAGGTGAAAATGATCAGCAGAAGAATGGAATGGAGTCGTGCGTGCATCCGACTGTGAAAAGTGCCGGACCGCATCACGATGGAGGAGAGGCAGAGGTGCGCTCGCCTGCATGCAGGGGAGAATCATCTCCCGAAAGCCATTTCTGAACACCTGCAACAAGGTAGAGGGAGCCGGTCACCACCAGAAGCCGGTCCGGCTCACCGGCAACCCAGTTGAAAGCCGATTGGCATATTTCCTTGAAAGAACCCGTGCGACAATCGATACCGGACCTTTGTTCCCTGAGATAAGAGGCAATGGTCAACGGTTCAACCCCATTGGTCCCGGGGGGAACAGTCAAAAAGAAGTGATCACCGGCTTCAGCGAAGATATGTGCCATAGACCGCCAGTCTTTCTCCCTGAGAAATCCGGAAAGGAAAGCGACTTTTCCGTTCTCTTGGCGAACGGCCTGAATTTGTCGAACGAGGTGTTCGGCCGCTTCGGGATTGTGGGCACCATCGAGAAAAGCGGAAAAACCCGGCACAGGTTCCCATCTTCCCGAATGAAACAGATGGAGAAGGGCCCCCCGAACGGTCTCTTGCGAGACGGGCCACGGAGCGACGCTTACGGTTGCCAGGGCGGTCAGGAGATTATGGAGCTGATATTCGGCAGTCAGACTCGACCGATAGGTTCCGGAAAGAGCCTGTCCGGAAAAAGAAAAGGCACGCTCTCCGGCCTCTGTTTCCCCCTCCCATTTCCCGTCAAAGTCCTGTCCCCGAAGAAGGGGACGAAATCCACGAAGGGACCTCTGCCTCTCCCATTCCGGAAGAACTTCGGGAGGGATCGTTCCAACAAAAGGTTTTCCAGAACGGCCGATCGCCGCTTTTTCCTGAAGAATCAACTCCAAGGTGTCCCCCAGAATCTCCGTATGGTCCTTGGCCAAAGAGGTCAGGACGGAAACCTCCGGAACACAGAGGGAAGTCGCATCCCATCTCCCGCCCATCCCGACTTCCAGAACCGCAAGGTCAATACGGGAAAGGCTGAAAACAAGAAAGGAGACGGCCGTCAGGGTCTCAAAAAAGGTCAGACTCACCCCTGTCTTTTCCTGGGCCAGGCAGACGCTTTGCATTGCCTCCAGAAAAACATCTGTTTCGACAAGGGTCCCGTCGATACGTATACGTTCCCGCACGTCCAGGAGATGGGGAGAGGTAAACAGTCCTGTCCTCAGGCCAGCGCGACGATAAATAAGATCCAGGATGACGCAGGTGGATCCTTTGCCATTTGTGCCGGTTATCTGAATGGCCGGAAATTTATCTTGCGGGGATCCAAGTTCGGAAAGGACTTTTGAAATCGAGTCCAGTTCCGGATGAACGCCATGGCGTGTCAGGGATGCCAGATAGTCTGTCGCAGAGGATAAATCGGCGAACTTCAATCACTCCCTGCCTTCTCCCCCGACAGGAAGTGATTTGCATGAGGAACCGGAGGAAGAAAAAATGCACATCAGCTGGGACAAGGTCTCCTTCAGTCGCCCTCGTTCCACGACCATATCCAGAAATCCGTGGGACAGGAGAAATTCGGCGCGCTGAAATCCTTCCGGCAGCTGTTGTTTGATTGTCTGCTCAATCACTCTTGGGCCTGCAAAACCGATCAGGGATCGCGGCTCTGCCAGAATAATGTCTCCCAGCATGGCAAAACTTGCCGTCACGCCTCCAAAAGTCGGGTCGGTCAAAACAGAAAAAAACGGGATGGAGGCTTGATGCAGACGGCTGATCGCAGCGCTTGTTCTTGCCATCTGCATAAGAGAAAAGATTCCCTCCTGCATCCGTGCACCACCAGAAGACGTGACCAGAACAAGGGGAACACGCTTTTCCAGAGATCTTTCAGCAGCCCGAACAACCTTTTCTCCCACAACGGAACCCATGCTTCCGCCCATAAAACCAAAAGAAAACACACCAAGAACTGCGGGCTTCCCGACAATGGAACATTCACCAATCCGAATCGCGTCGGAAAGTCCCGTTTTTTTCTGTGCCGCTTTCAGGCGATCCGTATACCGCACACTATCCGTAAATTCGAGCGGATCCACCGATTCGACATTCTGGCTGAACTCTTCAAAGCTTCCCGGATCGGAGAGCTGGCAGATCCGTTCTTCCACGGTAATGGGAAAATGATAGTTACACTTGGGGCAGACCTTTCCCGCTTTTTCAACTTCCTTCCGATAAACGATCTGCCGGCAAAGCGAACATTTTATCCACAACCCTTCGGGGATCCGGATCTTTTTCTCCGAATCCATCGGCCTTTTGTCCTCCGCTCCCCCATCAACCTGCCGGGAACGTGTCAGCCAACCCATTTCATGACCTCCTGAGAATCCTGTTCGAAAAAGAGACAGAACCGATGCATTGTCAACACAGAACCTCCGAGGGTTCTGTTACCGAACGGGCGACGGTACAGAAAGAGGACAAAAGTTTTATCCAGCTTTCCGGATCAGACTCTTCACGAACAAGACGTGAACCAACAATGACCCCGTCCGCAAACTGAAGAACCTTTGCGGCAACGGCGGGGGACTGAATCCCGAAACCGACGCACACCGGAGATTCTGTCTGGGACCGGATCCGGTCAACCATCAGGGAAAGTGTTCCGGTTTCGGACAACTCTTTTCCTGTGGTTCCCAACAATGAAACAAGGTAAATAAAATCCTCGGATCTTGCAACAATCCTTTTCATTCTCTTTTCAGACGTCGTCAGGGAGACAAACGGGATCAGGGAAAGTTTGGCCGAATGAAAGGTTTTTCGGACAGAGGTTGCATCTTCATAGGACAAGTCCGGAATAACCGCACCCCGAATACCACCGGTCTTTTGGGCCAACGAAACAAAATTTTCGAGACCCATCGCAAAAAAAAGATTGAAGTATGTCATCAGGTAAATGGGAGGACGCTCCTGAACAGGAATCGTTTCGAGCCAGAGAAGCAGGTTTCTTAACGATGTGCTCGGACAAAGAGACCTTTGTGCCGCCTCCTGAATCACCGGACCATCTGCGGTCGGATCGGAGAAGGGCACACCCAGCTCGACAGCCCAGACACCTTCTTTTTTCGCCTCTCGCAATAATTTTTCTGTCACGTTCAGGTCCGGATCCCCTGCCATCAGGTAAGGAATGACTTTCTTCGAGCCAAACCGGCGGTCCGTGTTCCCGGCTTTCATGTCAGGCTTACCCCCTTGATTCGAGCGACTTCCATCACATCCTTGTCTCCCCGGCCTGAAAGATTGACCAGAATGATTCGGGAACGGTCCATTTGTCGAGCCAGACGAATTGCACCCGCAATGGCATGGGCACTTTCAAGTGCAGGCAGGATACCTTCCGTTCTGGACAGCATTTCGAACCCTTCCATCGCTTCTTCGTCCGACACGGATGAAAAAACGATCCTCCCGGAATCCCGGTAGTATGCCAGCTCCGGACCGACCGCCGAATAGTCGAGACCCGCCGAAACGGAATGTGTTTTCTCGATTTGGCCGTCGTTATCCTGGAGCACATAGGTTTTCGATCCCTGCAGGACCCCGACCCGTCCAGTCTGAAAGCGCGCGGCGTGTTCCCCGGGGTTCATGGAACGCCCACCGGCTTCCATCCCCCATAAGGCGCATTGATGGTCGGACAGGAATGGGTAAAAGAGTCCCATAGCATTGCTCCCTCCCCCCACACAAGCCACCAGCGCATCGGGAAGACGGCCTTCCTTCCGCAGAATCTGCTTTCTGGCCTCCCGTCCAATCACCGACTGAAAGGAACGAACCATCAGCGGAAACGGATGGGGACCGAATGCGGTACCAAGCACATAGTGCGTGGTCAAAACGGATTGGGACCAGTCCCGGAGAGCTTCGCTGATCGCATCTTTCAGGGTCTTCGTCCCCTGATCGACCGGTCGAACCGTTGCCCCCAGAAGATTCATCCGGAATACGTTCAATGCTTGCCGCCGGACATCCTCTGATCCCATATATATTTCGCATTCAAATTTATACCGGGCTGCCACTGTCGCCGTGGCAACACCATGCTGACCGGCCCCTGTCTCGGCAATGAGCCTTTTTTTCCCCATCCTCCTCGCCAGAAGGGCCTGTCCCACGGTGTTGTTGATCTTGTGGGCACCCGTATGGTTCAGGTCTTCCCTCTTCAGATAAAGACGGGCCCCTCCTATTTTTTCGGTCAATGCTTCCGCAAAATACAGAGGACTCGGCCGTCCGATGAAGTCCTTGTATACCGCCTCCATTTCCCGGTGAAAGGCGTTGTCTTTCCAAGCTGTCCGGAAAGCGTCTTCGAGCTCATACAGTGCTTCTATCAGGGATTCCGACACAAAGCGTCCGCCAAACTCTCCGAAATATCCATTTTTGTCCGGAAGGGATGACGGCCGGCGAAAGGACGGAGCCGTCACTTTGCTACGTGTTTCCATGACGACGAACCTCCTCAAAAAATCGTTTCATCTTCTGCCGGTCCTTTTTTCCTGGAGAGGATTCTACACCCGAAGAGACATCCACCCCAAACGGACGGACACTCCGGATGGCTTCCCCGATATTGGTTTCGTTCAGTCCCCCCGAAAGAATCAGGGGGACATGTCTGGAGAGCTCGGCTGCAAGAGAATAATTCCAGGACTGGCCGTTTCCGCCCGGAAGCTTTGCAGACGACTGTTCCACGAGTACATGCGTCGCTCCCGGAAAAGGAACCAGGGGACCACTCCACTCCTTCGCTTCCGGAGGGACCTTGCGAACATCAATCCAGGGAAGCCCCAGCTTTTCGATGCGAAGGAACCAGTCTTCCGGAAAAGCCGGACCGTGCCACTGAATCATGTCCAGACCAGAAATGCAGGCTGTTTCCTCGATGAAGTCCCAGTCGGGATGGACGAAGACCCCGACTCTCAGAATGCCCTTCGGAAGAAGACGGGAAATGTCCCGCGCTTTTTCGGGAAGAACGTTCCGGGGGGAACCATCATAAAATACGAACCCGATGGCATCCGGAGACTCGGAAGCCGCGATCCCGGCATCTTCGGCAGAAGTAATACCGCAAATCTTAATCCACATCTCTCAGAAACTCCTTCAAAGCTTCTCCCGGATCGGGGGCACTCAGGAAAGACTCTCCCACGAGGACGGCATCATACCCCAGATTTTCCATCCTTTTCCGGTCTTTGGGAGTCTTGAGACCACTCTCCGCGACGCGAAGAACCCCTTTAGGTATATGCGGCACCAGTTCTTCCGAAAGCCCCAGATCGATGACTAACGAATCCAGATCCCGATGATTGACTCCGACCAGATCGCTTCCGGCATCGAGAGCCATATCCAGCTCTTCCCGGGAATGGACTTCGACCAGCGCAGAAAGTCCAAGGCGACGGGAAAGGGCAATCATTTCCGAAAGACGGTCAAAAGAAAGAATCCGCACGATCAACAAGACAATATCTGCCCCCAGAAACCGACTTTCCCATATCTGATAAGGGAGGATGAGAAAGTCTTTTCGGAGGAAAGGCACCCGGGTTTCAGATGCCAGTTTCTCTTTCAGAAGACGCAGATCATTCGGATGACCTCCGAAAAAAGGCTCATCTGTCAAAACAGAAATCCCGGACGCCCCGTTCATCAGATATCCGGAAACGATTGCCATCGGATCATAGGGTTCGCGAATCACTCCCCGGGAAGGGGACTTTTTCTTCGTTTCCGCGATCACGCGGAGGCTCTTTTTTCCTCCGGACCAGATCAACTTTGGTGAGAGGGGTTGTTCCCGCATCGAGCACACATCTTGTTCCAGCTGCGAAAAGGGACGAACCCGCTCGGACGCTTCAACTTCAACCTGCTTCGAACGAACGATCCTGCTCAGGAGGGGGTGGTCTTCGATGCTTCGACCCATGAATCAAGAATCTCCAATGGTTTTCGGGAGTAAAGGACTTCTCTTGCCATTTCGACTCCATCCCGGGGGGAAGAGACCTTTCCCCAGGTCCAGAGGCCGAGAGCGGCATTTGCCAACGTCACATCCAGAAAAGGGCCTTCCGTACCGTTCAGGACCTTCCTTAAAATTTCGGCATTGTCTGCAGCACTCCCGCCTCGAATTTTTTCCAGCGGAACAAAAGGAAGACCAAAATCAGAAGGGTGGAGGATCATTTCTTCGCACTTTCCCTCCTGGTAACGCACAAGCGAAGTCGGCCCGCTCCGAAAACGTCTCG
>JAPTWQ010000076.1 GCA_028064945.1 Nitrospiraceae bacterium
CGGACCTCTTCGATCCAGCCGCTTTCGAACATTCGGAGCACCCTCTCGTTGATGCGCTCGTAGAGAGATTTTCTCTCCGGAGCGAGACCCACGACTTCTCCCCAGGAGATGTCGGGCAACCTCCCCGCCTGCTCCCGATAAATTCTGGAGGGCGTTCTTCCGCACGAATGAAAAAGCCAGAGCGCCCGAAGGATGCGGTATCTGTCCCGGGAGGATATAGCGGAAGCCCTTTCCGGATCCCGCTGTGCCAGCAAATCGTAGAGATGTTCTGTTGAAACATCCGCTCTTTCGGACAGAAACACTTCCCTGGCGGAAGCATCTTCGGGAGGAAGATCCGCGAGGCCGAACAAGAGTGCCTTGACATATAACCCCGTGCCACCGACCAGAACCACTTTCTTTCCACGGGAACGAATGTCCCGAAGAATGGTTCGCGCATCCCGGACGAACTGGCCGGCGCTGTAGGACTCTTCCGGAGACCGGATGTCCAGCAGATGATGGACAACTTCCCGTCTGAAGGCGTCGGGAGGTTTCGCCGTCCCGATTTCCATCTCCCGATAAATCTGACGGGAATCGGCCGAAATGATTTCAGCGCCGTTCTGGCAGGCCCAGTCGAAAGCCCAGAGCGTTTTCCCCGACGCTGTCGGGCCAACCACGACAACGTCAATATGCATCAACTCCGATGAAACCATTTTTCGAGCAAGCTCCGGGAGAGGGAGAGAATCGTCGGACGACCGTGGGGACAGCTGAAAGGAAACTCCGTCAGGAGTAACGTCCGGACGATGCGGGCAAGATCCTCCTTCCCCAGAGTGTGATTGGCCCGGATGCTCGTATGACAGGAAAGCGTCATCAGGGTTTCGTCGATTCGGTCGGAGCGTACCAGCGGCCATTCAAACCCCTGGCTGGACTCCGAGAGTTCTTCGAGCAACTCTCCGGGGTTCTCTCCCTCCAACAAAGAGGGGATCCCGGACACCCGGACCGACTCCGGCCCCTGAATGTCCACATCGAACCCCAGATGGGCAAGTTCGTCGATCCTCTGTTCCAGGTTTTCCACTTCCCGTGCGGCCATCCGGACGGTTTCGGGAAACAGATACGGAAGCATCGTTATCTTGCCATGGGCCAAGCCTTTCCGAAACGCGTCGTACCGGATCCGTTCGTGAGCGGTATGCTGGTCGACAACAACCAGATCCTGATCCAGAAACGCCAGAATGAAGGTTTCATAAACCTGAGACAGGATCCGTACAGCAGGGTCTCGCGGCCCCTTACGGTCAAAAGCAAACGGAGCAGGAGGAAGGTTTTTGAGGATTTCCGGAAGAATTTCGAAGTCGGCGTGCCTTCCGGCCAGCGGTTCCTTCGTTGGACGGTTCGACCCTCCATGAGACGGCCTGGGGGATACGGATGTCCAGGCTTTCCTGAAAACCGGAGGCTCCGCCTCTGCCTGACTGTCGCTCTTGCGGATCCCCTCTCCTTCTCGAAGCGTAAACGTTCCGGAATCTCCTTTCTGGAAGATCCCCAGGGACGTCCGGGAAGGCTGAATCTTCTGTCCGGCGGATTCCTCGAGCTCCAGCGGCTTTCTCTCCAGAAAGGAATCCAGACCCTCCTGGACAACCCGCCGGACAAGGGAAAAGAGACGATCCGTTTCCAGAAAACGGACCTCTCTCTTTGTCGGATGAACATTGACATCGACCTTGTCCGGAACCATCTCGATCCAGACCCATGCACCGGGATGCACATCCTTGTGGACCCGACCGGATGCTCCTTGGGAGATCGCGTGAAGCAGGCCCGGATGACGGATCCAGCGATTGTTCAGGAAGATGTTCTGGTACTTCCGGTCCTTGCGGTTTTTGTCCGGAGTCAGGACGAGCGCCTCGACACGTATCCCCTCCCCTTCCAGGACGGAGCGGACAAGGTCTCTTTCCGTCAGTCCGGAGTAAAGGTCCAGAAGTCTGAGCTGCCGTTCTGTACGGGCCGGAAGAGCAAGAGCGGAACGGCCGTTGACCGAAAGATGGAACTGGACCTCCGGGTGTCCAAGGGCAAGGAAAGAAAGCGTTTCCTGAACCTGGGACTGCTCAGTAGAAACAGACTTTAAAAATTTCAGACGAACCGGCAAGTTGTGAAAAAGGTCCCGGACCTCGATGGTCGTTCCCGGAGAACCCGTCCAGTCCATGTGGGCCGCTTCCTGACCGGGGGAAAGGATATATTCCACCCCGACATCAAGGTTTCCCGGGCGACTTCGAAGGAGAATCTGCGCGACTGAAGCGATTGAAGACAGCGCTTCCCCCCGGAATCCCAACGTCCGTGCCAGGAGAAGATCTTCGACAGAACGGATCTTGCTTGTGGCATGTCGCCGGAACGCCAGGGGGACGTCGTCGGGATGGATTCCGGCACCGTTGTCGGAGACGATGATCGTCTTCCGTCCGCCCTCTTCGATATGGACAGAAACCTTCCCGGCCCCTGCATCGAGGCTGTTTTCCACCAGTTCCTTGACGACAGAAGCCGGTCTTTCGATCACTTCCCCGGCTGCGATCTGATCAACAACCATTTGGGGAAGCTCATAAATCCGTTGCATTCAAATCCTTCCCGCTGGATTTCACCTCCAAGAGCAGACGGGGTGGTGCTGAGCTGTCCTCACCCACGCATCCGGACGCGATTACTCGAGCCTGGAAAGACGTCTTTTCGCCAGTTCGTCGAGTTGCCGTTCCAGCGGAAACAGTTCGAGAACTCTCCGGTAGCTGTGAATCGCCTCCTTTTTCTTCCCCAGACTTTCATAGGAACGGCCGAGCTTGAAATAGGCCACGGCCCGCTTCGGGCTGGACGGATAATTCTTGATGACGTGGAGGAACGAGGAAGCGGCTTCGTCGTAATGCTTCATGTTGAAGTCCGATTGTCCAACCCAGAACTCTGCGGAGGAAGCCAGATGGGATTGAGGATACAGAGTGACAACCTGGGCAAACTCTTTTTTGGACAGCTGGTAATGGCCCGTCTGATAGTCGTTCATCGCCTGGCGGTAGAGAACATTGGCCGAAGGTTGCAGAACGGTGGGTGTCGCGGGAGGCGGAGGCGAAGCGGAAGGCGTCGGAACAACGGCTGTTCCGGAAAGAGGAGGCGAAACCTTTGCTGGGGGGTTCCCGGGAGGAGAAATGGTCGCCGTCAGGGGGGTCATGGACTTGATGCGCGCATTTTGCTCATCAATCTTTTCCATCAGCGTGTCAAGCCGGTGGTCGATCACGTCCAGACGGCCACGGAGCGTCGCCAGACGCGCCTTCTGTTGGTCAAGCCTGTTTTCGATATCCGCCAGACGGACACTGTCTTGCGAAACAGATCCGCTCCCTCCTCCCTGGTGCTTGAGTGTTTTGATCTGGGCCGTATTGGCATCGACCCTCGCCTGAAGGTCTTCCATGTCCATCGTCGATGCGCAACCCATCAGGGACAGGGAAAAGAGTCCGGCAAGAAGGCCCAAAGAGGTCTTTCCCGGGATCATCGAAACATCCTTTCTGCAGTTAGTCCAGCCCGAAGACACTTCAGCGCACGGCCCAGACGGGGGTTATTACGGAATGGATGTAAGAACCAAGCCGATGGATATGGGTTCCGTCCAGAAACATCTTTTCGATGTAACTGTGTCCCTTGACCTGATGGGTAAAGATGATGGTCCTTCCGTCCGGTGACCAGTCCGGACTGTCGTCCTGACCGGATCCGTGGGTCAGCTGAAGGTAACGGTCGCCTGTCGGGGTCGTCAGGCATATCTTAGGACGATGCCGTTCGTTCATGCAAACATAGGCGATGGCATCTCCGCGCGGAGACCAGCTTGGAGAAACGTTGTAGAAGCCCGAATAGGAAATCCGGTGTTCGTTTGATCCGTCGGAATCCATCACGAAAATTTGCGGGTGCCCGTCCCTGTCCGACACGAAAACAATTTGGGAGCCGTCCGGTGACCAGGATGGAGACAGGTTGTTGCTGTGGGAGTAGGTCAGGCGTTCGAATTGGTGAAATTTCAACCCGTAGGAATAGATCTCGGTATTCTGGGATCGCTGGCTTTTCGAGAGAGCCATCGCGAGCGAAGCGCTGTTGCGGGAAAAGTCCGGCGTAATATTCAGGCCCGGAAAGCGAGCGAGAGGTCTTCTCCTGCCCGTCTGGAGATCGTATAAAAGGATCTGGGGTTCGGTGTGCAAATAGGACGTATAAACGATCACATGTCGGCTCAGCGACCATGCCGGGGTATACGCCAGCACCCGATCCCACGTCAGTCGATGGATTCCTTCACCATCGAAGTCCATCACATACAGATCGTACCCCCTTCGGCGATTTTTTCCGATAAAGGCGATCCGGCCGTCCGCAACACCCTTGAAACCGGTGAACTGAAAAACGATGTCGTCCACAAATCGATGGACGATCACACGAATATTTCCGGTGGTCGTATACTTGCGAGAGAGCAAGACCGTTCCGTTAACCGGGTCCCTCACAATGCCGACCAGGTGCGTCCCCAGGTCGTCCTTGATCAACTGCGTTCCCACAACGCCTTCAAGTCCGGAACTTGCCAGTTGCCGGACAGAATCTCCGGTCAGAAGCATGTTGGTCAGGGAGGTCTCGACTCTTGCAGAAAGAGGCACCATTTCGAAGTACCCGGTTTCCTCCAAGTCCTTGACAATCAGGCTGTCGGCATAGCGAATCTCGGCCGGAGAAAGATTTCTCGCCCCAAGCGGAACAAAAGACAGTTTAAAGAAAAGGGCCGTCTGATTCGTAATCACGTTCAGGTTGACGGCCTGAGCCCTCGGGGGCAACAAGGCTTCCTGGCCGAAAAAAAATCCGATCAGGGCGAGAACGAATACCCGGAGACACCCTGCCCGGGTGGCCCTTTTACCTTTCATCGAGAACGCCTCCATGATGAATGGCTTCCAGTGTGACAGTAACCACTTCACGATCCTTCGAAAATCCCGGCGGAAAAGGCGGAAACGGAACGGACCTCAAAACAGCCATCCGGGCGGCATCATCAAACATGCCGTTTCCGGAACTCCCCGTCACCACCGGCTGATCCGGAACGCGACCGTTCTTCAGAAGAACGAACTGAACTGTCGCCCGGAGTCCCCGGGTACCCGGCGGAGGAAACCAGTTGGACTTGATCCTGGAAATCAAAAGGTGCTCCAGAAACGTCGGAAATGTCTGTCCGGAAATATCCATTTTGACCGGAACCGGATGCGGGTTGGGAATCCGGCTGGGATTCAGGACCGGTTTCTGGGGAACCGGCGAAGATTTGGCGGGCTTTGCCCGGGCAGGACGAACAACGGATGACACCTTGGGAAGGACCTTCCGCTTCGCCACCTTCTTCGCTACTTTTGGGCGAAGGGCAGTCTTTTTCAGATGCGTTTTTCTGATTTCCCTTTTCTTACGAATGATCGGAATACGGGCTTTCTTCACAACCTGGAGGCGCGGGACCGGTGGGGATTCCCGAGGACGAGAAACTGGCCGTGAATGGTGAGGGCGGACAACCGGAGGCGTGGGAACGGGGGTCGTCTGTTTCTTGGAGGGAGGAAGTTCCGATACCAGCTCAACGGTCGTCGCTTCGGGAAAACCCTTGGATTTGTTCGACTGATAGAAGAAGAGAAACATCGCCAGTACGGTATGGATTGACAACGACAGGAAGAGGAACCATCCGGGCGACATCCCCCCGACCCGGCGGGATTCGGCGTGGATCACGGAGTTTTATTCCGAATTCTGGGGGGTCGGCATGGTGATCATGCCCAACCTGTCGATACCCGCCTGTTTCACGATGTCCATCAGATGAACGACGACACCGTAGTCGACTTTCCGGTCCGCCTTCAGGTAGACAACCACGCGCTTGTCTTTCTTGTAATAGGCGGACAGCATGGGACGAAGGTCCTGCCAATCAACCTTGTGCCCGCCCAGAAAAACGGTTCCTTTGTGATTGATCGAAACCACCACCTTGGGAATGGGTTTCTTGATGCTGTTGGTCGCTGTCTTCGGGAGGTTGATTTTCAGACCCCGATACAAGAGTGGCGTCGCAAGCATGAAAATGATCAGAAGAACAAGCACAACGTCGATGAAAGGCACCATATTGATTTCGGACAACATGTCATGGCGTGAGGATTTGGGCGACAGCTTCATCGGTCTTTCAGTCCTTCCAGCGCTCTTCCGAAACGACATTCAGGATTTCGAGGGTGAACGTGTCCGCAACGCCCTGAATTTGACGGATTTTTTGCAGGAAATAATTATAGAAAATCACAGCCGGAATAGCCGTAAACAGCCCCGCTGCCGTCGTGACCAGAGCATCGGCAATGCCGGGTGCGACAGAGGCGATACTGGCCGAAGCCTGATGGCTGATGTCGCGAAAAGCGTGAATGATTCCCCAGACAGTTCCAAGCAGACCGACAAAGGGGGCAATGTTGGCTGTCGTCGCCAGAACCGGAAGATAGGCTTCAAGACGGGCCTGTTCTTCCTGCGTGGCCTGAAGGAGCGTCCGGTGAATGACATCGAGGTCCATTTCCGAACTGTGTCCCCCGGCCACCATCCACTTGTCCTTCAATGCCTGAACCTTTTCATAGCCGGCACGAAAAATGAATGCCAGCGTGGATTTTCTGTAGGCTACGGCTTCCTGGTACAGCCGGGAAAAACGGTCTGTCCGCTTGAAGGCCATTACGAACTGCCGATTTTCCTTGACCGAACGGGATACGATGTAGATCTTGTAGAAGACGATCCCCCAGCTGAGCGCGGAAAGGAAGAGAAGGGCGCTCAGAACAGCTTCGGCCATCGGACTGACCTGGGAGAGGAAGTTAAATAGTGTCATTGGGTTCTTTCTTCTGATAAAGCTGATAAAGACAGGTCCAGGATCCTGAAGAGATCAAGGTGTCGTATCCGGGTGTCGTATCCGGCATGATCACGACGGACACAGATGTACGGGCGAAAAACGAAACAGGGAAACAAGAAGGAGTTCACCCGATGAAGCCATCTGGACCAAACCGGCCATCGTGAAGTCTGACGGAAGACGCACTCCATATGCGGCATGTGTTTACCATCTTCATGGCCATCCGGCATGACGGGATCGGCTGGATTGGAATCTTCATCCATTATCACGCATATGACACAAGGATGAAGGGGAGAACAAGGGGAATACAAAAACACGTCATCGGAATCAAACGACATCAAACAATGGCGGGGCCGACGGGGCTCGAACCCGCGACCTCTGGCGTGACAGGCCAGCGTTCTAACCAGCTGAACTACGGCCCCGGATGTCTTCCTTCAGAAACTTCGTCAATCATAGTGAACTTTGAGACAGCAATCAAGTATGCGGGGTCGGGATGTGATCCCGGACACCGTTCGGATGGAATCGGATGGAAAAAGACGGTTTTCTTCTCCGGAAAAGTTGATTCCGAACCGGACCGATGCCATAATCACTCCCATGGTGACACAGACGGATTTTCGCGTTCGCTATTCCGAAACGGACGGGCAAAGAAGAGCCCATCATTCACACTATCCCGTCTGGTTCGAAATGGGCAGGGCCGATTTTTGTCGTCAGGCCGGATTCGATTACAAGCGGCTCGAAGATACCGGATTCTATCTGGTCATCGCCCGGCTCGAATGCCAATATAAGGCTCCGCTGGAATATGATGACCTTGTGCGGATAGAGACACGCCTCGTGAGCCTTTCACGCAAGTTGATGACGTTCGAGTACCAGGTCGTCAACATGAGCCGTAACGACACCCCTGCCGGGGAAGGGACAACGGTTCTCGTCTGTGTCGACCGGCAAGGTCGGCCGACTTCCCTGCCTCCGGATGTGAATGATCGTCTTCTTGCCTGCACCACCCCTGCCGGGGGAAAGATACACGCTTCCTTGCCGGGCGGATAGCTCAGTCGGTAGAGCGCAGCTCTTACACAGCTGATGTCGCAGGTTCGAGCCCTGTTCCGCCCACCACCACCTCTGTCCCGAACCCCGGAGCAAATCGATGCCTTCTGCGAAAAAAGAAAAGAAAAACCCGGGAAAAAATTTCGCTCACGGGAAGATGCCCTACGGGGAGATTTCCATCCAGGAAAACCTGCTGGAAAAATGGCCTGCTCCGGAAACGGAGACGCCGCTTGAGATCCGGATATCCTATCCGGAATTCACCTGTCTCTGCCCCCGGTCCGGATATCCGGATTTTGCCACAATCCATGTCCGTTATCGTCCTTCGGGCTTTATCGTCGAACTCAAATCCCTCAAGCTCTATCTGAACAGCTTTCGAAACCGGCCCATCTCCCATGAAGAAACGGCTGCAACACTTTTCAGGGAACTGAAAACCCTCCTTGAACCGGCCTTCCTGGAGATCGTCGCCGACTTCAACGTGCGCGGAAACGTCAAGACGGTCATCACCCTGCATTCCGGCATGGGAAAAACGCCGGAAAAAGATCGTCTTCCCTGAGACTCCCGGACAACGGAACCTGCCCTCCCCGGCGGAAGCGCACCATACAAGAACGATCCCGTTGGGAAAGACGGCAGGACCCCGGAGTCACCCCCCTTCCAGCACCCACCCTCTTGTATTGCGGACAAAACCGAGACCGGCGTAGTATGAATCAGCGTCCGGTGCCGCAAAAAGCACGATCGTACAGGAAGGGGCCAGACGAAGTCTCGTTTCCCGGACAAGCGCCTTGCCAATCCCCCTTCTCTGATATTGGACATCGACAGCAAGATCGGCCAGGTAAGCGACGTATGTGAAGTCCGTCAGCGTGCGGGCGATGCCGACAAGGCGATCGTTGTTCCAGGCGCTCACCGTAAGACTGGCGTTTGTCAGCATCCCCTCAAAGATGTCAGGCCTTCCGACCGGTCTGCGCTTCCCCAGAGTCGACCGGTGATAGAGATCAATCGCCAGATCCACATCTATTTTCGCGTCGACGCGATACGCGATGCCCACTCGCTGTCTCCCCTCTTTTCCGGAACAAAGCAAAACGGTTACATGCGGAAAAATCCGGGTGGAAAAATCACATTCTTCCGGCAGTTTTCGTATTCGACCTTTTCCATGAACTTCCCCTCGGGGGAGAGGGTTTCCACAAGAACAGGCCATCCGGACTTCCGGTCGAACAGAAGAACCATCCTCCCGAACGTCCGGTGCGCTTCGACAACGTCGGGGGCCACATTCAGAACATCGACCGGAACGCCTTTCAGGAGACCGCTCCCCAGATAGGCGCATGACCGGGAAAGACAGGCTGGCCCGAAGATCCTTCGGTCAAAGCTTAAAAGGTCGGCATGATCGATCGTGTGTCCGTAGCGTGAGACAAGGAGACGGTTGCGGGGAGAAAGCGTGAGGACGAGACCGAGAAAATCAAAGGGTTTGACCCGAACGGCCCCGTTGTCCGCACGGTAAATCAGTCGGGCTCCCTTTCGGGGACGGATGAGTCCGATCCGGACGTTCTTTTGGGGATAGACAACGTCGATCTCCATCCATTCTTCCGGTGTTTTTTCCATAAGACCATAATAGTTTTTCAGGTCGCACCGGTAAGATCGAAGGCCCCGGAGACTTTTCGAAAAACGCTTTTCGATCGCAAGGGCTTTTGAGTAACTGTATGTCCCGGAGGACGGGATGAAAAAAAAATTCGGAAGAGAATCGAGAAGAAGCCGATCTCCGGTCAGGCCCCAGGCCCGATTCGGAAAAACAGACAGGACGGAAAAAAAAGCACCGTCGGGAACAATTTCCACCACAGA
>JAPTWQ010000019.1 GCA_028064945.1 Nitrospiraceae bacterium
CTTGTAAGCGGAAGGTTCTCGGTTCAATTCCGAGCAGGAGCTCCATATTATTGCCAAACGTTTTCCCTGAAAAACCCCTTCCTTAATTCTTTGGTGGCCCCATTTGTCGGTGGAGTGAGTCTCTGTTCAATTCCGAGCTGGCGGTCCAGCTTTCGAATCCCTCCTTATATTCCTCTACCACACGCTAAAGAGTTCCGACGGAAGGATTGGATAATGGCGGGCCCATGACATCGATCCCGTTTTTGTGATTAAATGAAAGGAAGATCTGGGGAGAATTTTTGAGAGAGGATAAGGCTTGATGCCACATTTCATGGGGAGGCTATGAGTCAGGAATCGCTTGAAGCCCATGACCTGATGGAGTCGCTCAGCGAGTCCATCGAAAAGCGCGAAGAAAAAAGAGATCAGTGGAATATCAAGGTGGCGCTTACCACCTCTATTTTGGCTGTTTTCGCCGCATTGTCAAACCTGGAATCAGAGCAGAAAACATCGGAAGCGATCATGCTGAAAAACTCCGCCATCTTCTATCAGGCCAAGGCTTCCGACCAGTGGTCTTTCTACCAGGCAAAAAAGATCAAGCTCCATATGTCCGAAAACCAGGTTCACTTGGTGGACCTTCTCCATCCTTCCCGTAGCGAAAGGGACCGTTTGGAAAAATTGGTGGCGAAATACAAGGGGCAAGTCGGAAAAATAAAATCCCAGGCCATCGGATTCGAAAATGAACGGGACCGGATGAATGCCCTTTCCGACAGGTCCCTGGAGCACCATCACGCCTTTGCCCTCAGCGTCGTCTGTTTTCAGATCAGTATCGTCCTCTCCTCGATGGCTGTCATGCTCAGAAGAAACTCCCTCTGGTATGTCAGCCTCGGGCTCGGAGGTCTGGGGGCATTGGCCTTCGTCAATGGCTTCCTTATGTTCTTCCATTTTTAGTCAGGGGATTCCTGATGAGACTGTTTCAAATTCAAAGAGAACTCCTGGGTATCGTATTCGGATCGCTTCTAGTTGTGGCAGGTTGCCATTCTCCGCAGGAAACATCCAAAACGGCGACCTCTTCCGGCCCGGTCACCCCTTCCGCCGCCAAACACGCGGCCTCCCCTCCGCTCCTTCCCGGAGAACTGGGGGGAGCCAATTCGTTTGTTCCCTATGCGGACAAGCCCCCCTTGGGAACTCCCGTGGAAACCCATTGAATTGCCGATGATTGATGTCTCATCCCTCAAGGGGACAAGGGGGTTGATTTATTAAAGGAGATCTGTAGAATATGACCGATAACCCCGTTTTGCCCCCCTCCCCCGACCGATTGACCGATGAGATCTCTCATCTCCTTGTTTCAATGGGACTGACACTCTACGATCTTGTGCTACCCAGGAAAAACAGCGGTGTCCTTCGGGTGTTTATCGAAAGCCCCGAGGGGGTGACGATTGACCAGCTGGAAGGCGCCAGCCGCCGTATCAGTGTGTTGCTGGATGTCCTGGATCCTTTCCCGGGCCGTTATCACCTTGAGGTCAGTTCCCCCGGCCTTGACCGGATGCTGAAGATTCCGGCGGACATTGAGCGCAATCCGGGGCGGTGGGTCAATGTCAAGCTTATTGAACCCATTTCCGGTCAGAAGGTGTGGAAGGGTCGGATCGGGGCCGTGACATCGGAGGGATTCGAGCTTTTGGTCTCATCCGGAAAGAAGTCTGCTACGCTTGAGATAAGTTTTTCGAATGTCAAAAGCGTGCAGGCCGAGTTCTGGCGGTCTGTTCCCGCACCAGCAACGCGGGAAACGGGCCGGCCATGAGGAAAAAATGCCATCGTGTGGTACAGTGAACTGATGTGTCGAGACGGAAAGCTTGTTGCCCGGACGAAGAGACGGGGACCGATTGGGAGAGATGAATGGTTAATCAGGAATTGTTGAGTGTTCTTGACCAGCTACACCGGGAGAAGGGAATTCCCCAGGAGACTCTCCTGGAAGCCCTGCAGTCTGCGATTCTTATTGCAGCAAGAAAACGTTATGGCGGTGGGGATAATTTCCAGGTCGAAATCGATCCGAGAACGGGAGAAATTCAGGTCCTTCATATTCGCCGGATTGTCGAGAATGTTCTTTCTCCCAGTGAGGAAGTCTCTCTTTCCGAGGCAATGGAATCCGACCCTGAGGCGGAAGTTGGCGACGAAATAGGGTCCTACCTGGAGATTGACGATTTCGGTCGGATCGCAGCCCAGGCGGCAAAGCAGGTCATATTCCAGAAGGTGCGCGAAGCTGAATGGTCAGTGGTGGCCAAGGAATTTGGCGGGAAAAAAGGGAATGTTGTCGCTGGGGTCTACATCGGACAGGAAAAGAGAAACTTCATCGTAGACCTTGGAAAGACGGAAGCGATCCTGCCCTTCAAGGAACAGATTCCCAGAGAATCCTTCCACCGGGGAGACAGGGTCAAGGCCCTTCTGCTCGACATCAGAACGACGACCAGAGGTCCGCAGCTTATTCTTTCTCGGACTCATCCTGATTTCCTTGCCCGCCTCTTCGAGAAGGAAGTGCCCGAAATCAGCGAGGGAATCATCGAGATCAAGGGGGTGGTCCGTGATCCGGGTGAACGGGCCAAGGTGGCTGTCCTTTCCCGGGATCCAAATGTCGATCCGGTCGGTTCATGCGTCGGAGTCAAGGGATCCCGCGTCCAGGCCATCGTTCGGGAAATTCATGGAGAAAAGATCGATATCATCGACTGGAGCCCGGATCCTGGGACATTTATCGCTCGTGCCCTCTCTCCGGCCAAGGTCCTTCGTGTGGCGACCCGGGACGGGGAGTTCGACAAGGTGGCAACGGTCGTCGTCGCCAACCAGCAGCTTTCCCTGGCGATCGGTCGCCGGGGACAAAATGTTCGCCTTGCGGCAAAGCTGACCGGATGGAAGATCGATATCTTCAGTGAGCAGCAGTACGAAGCCGATCGAATGGCCCGCACCGCAGAAGGGGAGAGTGAAGCGCATCCCGACCTCGCACCGGAAGTTCCGGCAATGATTCTGCTCGAGGATCTTCCCGGAATGGGAGGAAACATGGCCGATGCCCTGAAAGCGGCAGGTTTTGACAGTGTCGAAAAGGTAGCCAACGCTTCCGCTGAAGACATTGCCAGACTTCCGAAATTTGGTCCGAAAACAGCAGCGAAGCTGATCGAGACCGCGCGGGATTTCTTGGGTTATCCGAAGACTTCCGGGACAACGACGGAGACTGATTCGGGCTCGCTTTAATAAAGAGGGGGATGATTCTTTGAAGGTTTATGAATTGGCTCGCGAATTGAAAATGGAAAGCAAATCCCTGCTTGCCAAACTTAAACTGTGGGGGATTCATGCTCCCTCTCACATGGCGACTCTCGACGAAAGAACCGTCAATATCGTCCGGCAAAAGGTAAAAAAGGGAGAGGAAGCTCCCGAGGCTCCCAAGAAACCGATTCTCATCAAGAAGAAGTCCGCCTCCCCCGGTTCGGAAAGCCCGGAATCTCCCACCATCCAGACCGAAGCGCCTTTCACTCCAGAAGCGCCTTCTGAGCCAGAATCGACTGTCGTGATGGAAAAGGTCACGAAGCCCGCGGAAGCGGCGCCTCCCGTCGCCGAAGGACATCCGGTCGCAACATCGCCCGCCGAAAACATTCTTCCACGGATCCCTGTCGAAGGGTGGACCCAGGAAAATGCACCGGCCCGTCAGACGGAAAAGGCCTCTTCCCCACCTTCCGCGGCCGTATTGTCGAAGGATGCGGCGGAAAAGGGCGTTTCCCGTGACCGGAGTCTTCCTGGCGACAAGCGCGGAAAGCCGGCCAAGACCTCCAAGGAAAAAAACCAGAAGCTTGACCGTCTTCACATGCTGAGGGAAGAGGATTTTGTCGATCTCGATGAAACTGGAGAGAAAGAATCCCCCGCCGCCAAACCCGCCGTTTCTCCGGCTCCGGCCCACCGGGTCGTCGCCCCGGGGGCTCCGCCTGAATCCCAGCCATCGGCAAGGACAGCATTTCCGCGCCCCGCTTTTAAAAAGCCATCTTCCTTCAAGAAGAAGGGAAAAGGCGGGAGCGATTCGCGGGGAGCCGCCCCGGCTGTTGACGGGACTAAGGCCCGCAAGAAATCCATACGGATCGAGGCCGGAACCAGCGTCAAGGATTTTGCGGACAAAATGGGAGTCAAGGTGCAGGATGTCATCATGCGCCTGATGGCGATGGGCGTGATGACCACGATCACCGAGCCGGTCGACCCCGAAGCCGCGATGCTCGTCGCCGAACAGCTGGGAATCGCCGTTGAGATCCAGCAGGAGGAACCGGAGGAAGCCATACTCGGGGAGTCGGAGGACTCGCCTGAAGACCTATTGACCCGTCCTCCCGTCGTGACGATCATGGGGCATACTGACCATGGAAAAACATCGCTCCTCGATGCCATCCGGAAGAGCAAGGTGGCAGAAGGAGAGGCGGGTGGCATCACCCAGCATATCGGCGCCTATACCGTCTCGATCAACGGACGGGACATCACCTTCCTGGACACACCCGGACACGAGGCCTTCACGGCAATGCGGGCCCGTGGAGCCAAGGCGACCGATGTCGTCGTCCTCGTAGTTGCCGCGGACGATGGTGTCATGCCCCAGACGGTGGAGGCTATCAATCATGCCCGGGCGGCCGAGGTTCCGATCGTCGTCGCCATCAACAAGATCGACAAACCGGAAGCGAACCCGGACCGCGTCAAGCAGGCACTGTCAGAGTATGGACTTACCCCAGAGGAATGGGGAGGGACGACGATATTCTGTCCGGTCTCGGCCAAAAAAAGAACAGGTCTGGATCTTCTTCTCGAAATGATCCTGCTTCAGGCGGATGTTCTTGATCTCAAGGCCAACCCGAATCGTCGGGCTCGCGGTCTCGTGATCGAATCACGTCTGGACAGGGGAAGAGGTATTGTCGCTTCGGTTCTCGTTCAGAAAGGAACACTCAGGGTCGGAAACTTTCTTGTCCTGGGAGCCCAGGTCGGTCGGGTTCGAAGTCTGACGGACGCATTCGGTCACCGGGTCACGGAGGTTACGCCCTCCCATTCGGCCGAGGTTGTCGGACTCGACGGAATGCCTCAGCCGGGTGACATTTTCATTGCGGTCGAGGATGAAAAGCTTGGTCGTCAGGTGGCAATGGCCCGACAGGCACGACAAAGGGCCGTCCAGCTCCTCCAGAACAAGAAGGTCACGCTCGAGGATCTTTACTCCCAGATTGAGGAAGGCATCATCAAGGATCTGAATCTGATCCTCAAGGTTGATGTTCAGGGCTCAATCGAGCCTATCCGGCAGGCGATCGGAAAGCTCGAGAACAAGAAGGTCAGGGTGCGCTTCATTCATGAGGGGGTTGGAGGAATCCGGGAAACCGATGTCTTGCTGGCCCAGGCATCAAACGCCGTCATACTCGGCTTCAATGTCCGTCCCGAACCAAAGGCCCTGGCCCTGGCGGAGCGGGAAAAGGTCGAGATGAAATTCTACTCCGTAATCTATGACGCCGTTGAGGATATACGGAAAGCGATGGAAGGAATGTTGTCGCCGACCATCCGCGAAAAATTTGTGGGCCGGGCCGAGGTCCGACAGGTTTACAATATCTCACGGGTCGGAACGGTTGCCGGATGCTATGTCTCAGAAGGTGTCATGCAGCGGACAGGGACTGTGGTCAAGCTCATTCGGGACGGAACGGTGGTTTTCGAAGGGAAGATGGAAGCCCTGAAACGCTTCAAGGATGATGTTCGTGAGGTGGCCGCCGGCTACGAGTGCGGGATATCCCTGGAAAACTTCCGGGACATCAAGGTCGGTGACCTGATCGAATGCTTCGTCCAAGAAAAGATAGCGGGAAAGCTTGAGCCGGTCACTACATGAGAGGAGTCCGAATCGGAGATCTCCGATCGCGCACCTCATCCTGGTCCTCCATTTTCCTGACGTCCATTCCCTCAAGGAAAAAAGACAGCTCTTGTCGAGCCTGACCGCCAGAATTAGAGAGAGGTATCCCGTTTCGATCGCAGAAACGGGATACCAGGATCTCTGGCAGAGGGCTGTAGTCGAGGTGGTCATGATTTCCTCAGACTCAGGTCTCCCGGAACGTATTTTCGAGAAGATTCGGGAGATGGTGATTTCTTACCCCGAGATCGTTCTTCTCGATTCGCATCGGGAATTTCTATGAAACATGATTCCGGATTCCGGAGGGCGGACAGGGTCTCCGGAGAAATACACGAAGTCATGGCACTGATTCTCTCCCGTTTTTCCCGGGACTCCCGCCTTTCCAGGGCGACGATCACGAGAGTGGCGCTTTCGGGGGATCTTCGGAAAGCAACGATTTACTATCGCGTTTATCCCGGAGAGGATCCGGTTGCCTGTCAGGAAGCTTTCGACCGCTACTGCGGCGGGCTTCGAAAGGAGCTTGCGAGCCGGATCAGGATCAAATACATTCCCGCTCTGACCTTTACCCTTGATGCCGATGAAGAAGATCCCGGCAGAATCGAACGGCTGTTGGCAAATCCTGCCGCCGGGGATGGAGACGTGTGACCTTTTTTGACGAGCAGGAGGCCTCTGAAGTTTCGGGAGTCCTTCTGGTGGACAAACCTTCCGGCCCGACCTCCCATGACATCGTCCATGTCCTTCGGAAAAAAATCGGGCATAGACAGGATCGGACATGGGGGGACCCTCGATCCGCTGGCTTCGGGGTTGCTTCCTCTTTTCCTGGGGGAGGCCACAAAGATGTCGGGATTCGTCCAGTCTCACGACAAATCCTACTCATTCGACATTTCCCTTGGAGTCACAACGGAGACCGACGACAGTCAGGGGGCTATTGTGACCGAGGGACCCCTGCCGGAAGATCTCTCGGAAGAAAAGGTCAGAGAGGTCCTTCGGGGGTTTGTGGGCGAGCAGAGTCAGGAGCCACCGATGTATTCTGCCGTAAAGCAGAAGGGTGTTCCGCTTTACAAGCTTGCGCGAAAAGGAATGGTCGTGGAGCGTGAGCCGCGCCTCGTGACGATTCATTCGCTGGAATTTCTTGCGTTGCAGGATGGGATCCTGTCTCTCTGCGTCCATTGTTCAAAAGGTACTTATGTGCGTGTTCTGGCGCGACAGATCGGAGACGCACTGGGATGCGGCGGTCATGTCAGCCGGCTTCGGAGATTGTCCATAGGCCGGTTTTCTGTGGACGAGGCCGTCGGGATGGATGCCATCGAATCCTTCTGGAATGCGGAGGACCTTGGGGCAGCCCTGATCGGTCCGGAAAAGGTATTTCAGGAGCTGCCTTCGCTCGAGCTTCTTCCGCATATCGGTCCGGCCTTGCAGAAGGGGACTCTGCTTCCCGGTGTCTGGTTTATTCGCAGGGAAGGATTGTTTCATGCGAAGGATACGATTAGAATATTGGGGCATGGTGGGAAAATTCTTGGCTTGGCCGAGGCGCTTCTGGATTCTGAGGAAATGGGGCTACTCCCGGGCGGAATTCCTGTAGCGAAAATCGTTCTCCTCTTTCGTTCAATGCCAAAGGTTGCACGAAAGGGAGGGCGTGTTCTTTCTAACATTGAAAACGGTTAAAAGGGAGTTCATGGCATGGCGTTGAGCAAGGAAAAAAAGCAGGAAGTCATCAATTCATTCAAGATCTCCAGCAATGATACAGGTTCGGTTGAGGTGCAGGTGGCGATTCTGACCGAAAGGATCAACCAGCTGGGCGAGCATTTCAAGAAGTTTCCCAAGGATGTCCACTCCCGCCGGGGACTTCTTCTCATGGTCAGCAGAAGGCGTCGCCATCTCAAATACCTTCAGACAACCAATCCAGCCAAATATCAGGAAATCATCGGTCGTCTCGGGTTGCGTCGCTAGATTGAAAGGCGGGGGTCAGAAGGGCGTTGAACCGACTTTTCAGCTCAGCCCGAAGACAAAAGCCGGTTTTGCGGCCGCCTGAAACCCGTACCCATTAAGGATTTCATCGATCCGGCTACCGGAAAGGAACACCAATACCATGAAACAAGAAACTGTAGAAATCATCGTTGGCGGGAAGACGGTCAGGATCGAAACCGGCCGAATGGCCCGTCAGGCAGACGGGGCGGTCGTCCTGTGGGTCGAGGGAACCGTGGTCATCGCGACCGCTGTGGCATCGAAGACCATCAAGCCCGGGACAGACTTTCTCCCGCTGACGGTCGACTACCAGGAGCGGGCCTATGCCGCCGGAAAGATTCCGGGAGGATTCTTCAAGCGCGAAGGAAAACCTTCCGAACGGGAAATCCTGAATAGTCGACTGGTTGATCGGCCCATTCGTCCTCTTTTCCCTGAGGGTTTTTATTATGACACCCAGGTGATAGCTTCCGTCGTCTCGGCCGACAGAAGCGGGGTAACCGATGTGATGGCCGTGGTCGCGGCATCAGCGGCGCTCACCATCTCCGACATTCCCTTCCATGATCCAATGGGGGCCGTTCGCGTCGGGTATATCGACGGGAATTTTGTCATCAATCCGGATCTTGAGCAGCAGGAAAAGTCCCTGATCGATCTTGTGGTCGCGGGGACGGCCGATGCGATCATGATGGTGGAAGGAAAGGCCTCGGAGGTATCGGAGGATCTGTTTCTCGAAGCCATCCGCACGGCACACAACGCCTGCCAGCCTATTGTCGCGGCCCAGATCGAACTTCAGAAAAAGGCGGGCAAGGTCAAGCGGGCGATCCCGCCCGTTCCGGTTCGTCCCGAACTGATGGAAAGGATACGTGAGGGAGCCAGGGAATCGCTGTCGGCAGTTCTCTCCGTTTCCGACAAGAAGGCCCGAGAAGACAAAACATCGGAAATTCGGAATGCCCTTTCCAGGGAACTTTTCCCCGACGGCTTCAAGGACGCCCAGGAAGAAAAGGAGTTTTCCACAGGATTCCACGATCTCGAGCGGGAAATCCTTCGAGCGATGGTCCTTGACCGTGGGATCCGCGCCGATGGCCGCAAAACCACGGAAATCCGTCCCATTACAATCGAAGTCGGAATCCTGCCAAGGACCCATGGATCGGCGCTCTTCACGAGGGGAGAAACCCAGAGCCTTTCTGTCGCGACTCTTGGAACCTCCGATGACGAACAGAGAATCGACGCACTGGAAGGGGAGTCGACCAAGCGGTTCATGCTCCATTACAACTTCCCGGCCTTTTCGGTGGGAGAGGTCAAGCCGATGCGGGGTCCGGGAAGACGGGAGATCGGCCACGGAAATCTCGCCGAGCGAGCTCTGCTGCCTGTCCTTCCTTCCAAGGAAGCTTTTCCCTATTCAATCCGGCTTGTCTCAGACATTCTGGAGTCAAACGGCTCCACCTCCATGGCGACTGTCTGCGGGGGGACCCTCGCGATGATGGATGCCGGAATTCCGATCAAGGCCCCCGTGGCCGGGATCGCGATGGGGCTCATCAAGGAGGGGGAACGGGTGGCCATTCTTTCGGATATCCTGGGCATAGAGGACCATCTGGGGGATATGGACTTCAAGGTGACCGGGACCGACGTGGGGGTCACTGCGGTCCAGATGGACATCAAGATCAAGGGAATCACCCTTGAGATCATGAAAAAAGCCCTTGATCAGGCTCGGGAAGGCCGAATCCATATCATGGGCAAAATGAAGGCCTCGATGCCCTCCGTTCGTTCGACGATGTCTCCCTAT
>JAPTWQ010000027.1 GCA_028064945.1 Nitrospiraceae bacterium
GACCCCCACTCACCCGGGACAAGCCCGTCCTCCAGATCTCGATCTGACAAGGTTTTTTATCGGTAGAACGAAACTCTGCCTCTTTTTTCAAGATATGTTGAATTGCTGGCTCCCGACAGAAGGTATTGACCTCCTTGGAAAAGACTTGGGGAATATGGGCATATCCCAGATGCTTTCTCACCACGGAAGCATTCTTTGATTCTGCCAGGGCATTGTCGTTTGAGTGTCGTGGCCGGCTCTTGGTGAGCTCGATACTGAGCTTCTTCAGGAGCTTGGCGACCTGATAGTTGATAGACTCAGATCCGTTGTCGGCATGAATGCCCAGAATCACGAAGGGAAAGGCCTCGATCATCTCTTTTAAAACCGGGATCAGGTAGGCTTCGCTGATCTTCTCGCAGGTGGCCACCACCAGGTCACTGGGTCACGCAATCGACGGCATTGATGTGATAGACCCCTTTCTGCCCGTCCTGATCTCCCTGATGCACGCTGTCGATCCGGAGATACCCGGGAGAGCCTTCCGGACGGGGAGCGCGTCGTTCCCCGATGGGAGCTTTCGTGGACCGGGTCTTCGTCCAGTGCCGGCGTTTTGAAATGTACTCCTTGCCTCCCCTCAGGTTGTACAGGTGGGAGACGGAAATCCCGGAGAGGACCGCATACTTTTCTTCTCCGTAGATCTTAACGGCCCGTTCCATCAGCTTCTTCGTGGCGGGTCCGGAAAGGGTTCCATGCCGTTCATCCATCTCTGCCAGAAGAGCCACATCGCGAGGAGCAAAAACTCTCTTGAATCCCTGCCTGGGCGATTGGTATCCCAATGTCACCGTCCCCGTGGCCTGAAACTTCCGAACAAGCCGGGTCACCTGCTGGCGGGAGAGTCCGGTCATCCGTTCAAGATACCGAAGAACCACGCCCTTCTCCTTCCGTCCAAGTTTCTCATACCCAAACCGCGTCAGGGTGCGCTGAACAAAGGGGTATCGTTCCTCCTTGACCACACAGAACAGGCTCTCTATTCCCTTCAAAAACTCTTCTACTTACGTCAGCGTTTTGAGCTTCGCGTCGTCCATATTGATCACCATGCCCGAGATTATGAACGATTCGATCTCATTCAGACTCATTTCTTACTGGAATCACGAACTCCCTTTCAGACTCATACCATATTGGATGAGGCTACCAGTCGCCTTTTTGAGAAGGGTTTTGATACGATGGAGGGCAGAACTATTACCGGACATAAGACGCTTCAGAGGTGGCGAGATACACGCATCTGAGGGCGGAGGATTTAGTAGAGAAATTAAAGTGATTTATTATGCAAAGGGGATTTCTTGAAAAAATTCCTTCCGTATTTTATTACTGCAATCATTATTTCTATATTTTCAGGCTGCGCAACAATTGTAAATGATTCACAGACACCGGCAACAATCACCAGTAATCCAGACGGAGCCAAATTTATTGTAAGCTCCGGCGAACAGGGAGTGACGCCTGCAACGATAGACCTGAAGAGAGGATCTGATTATACGATCGAAATCACGAAGCCTGGTTACCAAACACAAACTCAAGTTCTGAATAGCCACTTCGATCATTGGCTTGAAGCAACATTGGGAAACATCTGGAACGACATTATTCCCGGACTTATCGTAGATGCGATTGATGGACTTCTGTCCGAGATCAAGCGCGTCGACCAGAAGATCGATTCGGGGTTTCATCACCTGGATCAGAAGATCAATCTGGCCATCAATGTTCACGACCGCTTGGCCGCTCTTGAAGCAAGAATGGCTTCCCGGTAAGTTTCTCCAAGGGACAAAAAGAAAACAAGGCTTCCAGCGTCCAAAACACGAGTTATTGTAAATGTCAGTGTATGACCTCATAGAGCGAGAGCCTAAGCGGCGCATTCTGCTTTCGTTTTCGATTTGTCCTTGTTTTCTGGTTTTCTTTCGACTCCATCTTCAAAGATCGTTCCCCTCAGGAGCTTGGGGATGAGGGTGTACCCTTTCAACCGCCGGAATCTTTTTTCCGCCGACATCGCCACCTGGAATACCAGCGCCAGGAGACTCTCCCGGGAAAAGCATCCCCGGGACCGATCGGTTCTGTGCCGGATCGTGGCAAAGGTCGATTCGATCGGGTTGGTGGTCCGGATCGACACCCAGTGGACAGCCGGGAAGTCGTAGAAGGCCAGAAGGGTCTCCTCGTCTTTCTTCAGGCATTGGGCCGCTTTCGGGTATTTGTCCCGGTAGGCTCTCAGAAAGGTCTGGAACGCCTTCCGCGCCTCTTTCCGGTTCTCGGCATTCCAGATCTCCCGGAGCTGGGACTTGGCCCGGGCCTGAAGCGACTTGGGCAGGTAGTTCAGGACGTTCAGGGTCTTGTGTTGCCAGCATCGCTGTTCCTTTGTGGTCGGGAAGACCTCCCGGAGAGCCGGCCAGAACCCCAGGGCCCCATCGCCGATGGCCAGGAGAGGAGACTTGAGCCCTCTCTCCGCCAGGACGCGCAGAACCTCTTTCCAGCTTTCGGAAGATTCTCGGAACCCGTCCTCGATCGCCAGGATCTTCTTCTCCCCCTTGGCATTCACGCCCATGACCACCAGAAGGCACAGCCGGTCCGATTCTTTCCGCATCTTCGAGTAGATCCCGTCGACCCAGATGTACAGCCATTCTCCCTCGATCGGACGTTTCCGCCAGTCTTCGTATTCTTTCGTCCATTTCGCCTTCAGCCGACCCACCATGGCGGGGGAGAACCCCTTGGCGTCCGCTCCCAGGAGAGATTCCAGGGCTTCCCGCATGTGGCCGGTCGAGACGCCGTTCAGGTAGAGAAGGGGAACCAGTTCCTCCACGCTCCGGCTCTTCCGGAGGTACGGAGGGACCAGCGCGGAATGGAAGACAACCCCGCTTCGGGACCGATCCCGAATCTTGGGCATGCGAATGTTGATCGTTCCGATGCCGGTGGCAATCGACCGTTCCGGGTTGTAGCCGTTCTTGACGACCGCCTTTCGTCCCTTCAGGTCCCGAACCAACTTCCATTGCTCCAAAAATTCTTCCAGCTCCGCCTCCACGGCCACCTGGAGAAGTTTCCGGGCCCCTTCCCGGAGATACTCCGTGAGAGCATCGATGGATTCTGGACCTTTTTTCCCCTTTGACGTATTCTTCTTTCTCAAGGCGCGCTCCTTTTTTTCGCTGAAATGCTGTGTTTGTGGTGAACCACATTTCAGCAGAGCGCGCCGCTATTGGCAATCCTCCCTCATACACTTCTTTTCAGCATAACTCCCAAAACACCTGAAGATCAGTAGCTCCCCCCAGTAGTTGATCAACTTGTCAACGTTCAATGGCAATTCCTATCACGACAGTCTACAGAATACAAGCGTACCATTTGTGCCACCGAAACCGAAGGAATTCGAAAGTGCAACATTGATTCTCATATTGCGCGCGCTTCCCGGCACATAATCGAGATCGCACCGGGGATCTGGGGTGGAAATATTGGCAGTGGGAGGCGCGATTTGATTGTGGATGGCGAGGACGGTGAATACTGCTTCCACTCCCCCTGCGGCCCCCAATAAGTGACCAGTCATCGATTTCGTGGAACTGATCGCAATGCGATTCATATGGTCACCGAATAAAAAGGCTTGGTCAGGAATTTTGTCAATGGGACAGGGTTCTGAAGGCTTTGCGCAGGGCGGCATGGGTCCGTTCGGGAATCTCCGTTTTGGTCAGTTCTCCGTAGACCCGGGAAAAGGCCGACTCGTGCGGGAGAGGCTTTCCGATCCGAAATCCCAGGATCTGGCGCAGGGTCGTCTCGGCCTGAAGACGCTCGATCAACGCGCGGATCGAGGACTGATTCAGGACCGACTTGACCACGAAGGCCCTCGCAATGGAAATCCAGTCGTGGGAAGGACGCCCTGACCAGTTCCAAGCCATCACTGATTTAAAGCATTTTACGGACTCAACCTTGTGAGTTTTGTAACATCCTCATAAGTAATGCTTAGATTCATGGGTAATCAGGTTTTTCTAAATGATGGAATTCGCCCGAGAAATCTTACGACTCCCCATCCTATGAAAATCCCGATCCCCGCACCTCCAATGACGTCAAAGGGGTAGTGTGCTCCGATATAGATGCGGGCGAATCCGACCATGAAGGCTAATGAATAGGCGTAAGGAGCGCTTTTTGGATAGATGAGTCCAACTATTGTTGCTTCACAGAAGATGTTAGTGGCATGACTGGAGGGGAAGGACCAGGAGTCCGAACATCCAAGCGGAAGAAAGGACGATAGCTCCCCGTGACAGGGTCGTGGTCGTTGGAAAATTGATTTTATGATTCTACTTGCCAAGGGGTCGGAGATCGCTATACCGATTCCCGCCGCCAAGACAAGAAAATGCCCTCTTCCGCCACCCCAAAGAATCAGGAAAAAAACAGTCACCCCGATGCCCAAGAAGAAATTTTCCGGGCGGATGAGGAAGATCATGAAATCGGAAAGCCATTTCGGATGGGGCGCATAAAGAATCATGTGGTAAAGGGAAAGATCGAGTGTTTGAAGTGTTGTCATGAAACGGATCCCATTTTCTGTTCCATGGACATATTGGTGATCATTTTCCAAAGAATGGCCAATGCTATAACCTGAATCACCGACGCAAACAGGACAAGATCGACTGGATTCTCCCGGTATAACACTCCCATGACTGTGCTCCCGACCAACCAGGACAGTCCGAAAACCGCATTGAAAACTCCATAGGCAGTTCCTCTCTTCCCATCGGGAGTCAATTTCGAAATTCCCGCTCGCATGACGCTCTCCTGAATCCCCATGCTCGCTCCCCAGAATCCTGCGCCCAGAATGATCGGAGTAAAACTTTGTGAAAGAAACAACAAGGGGGCGCAGGGAAGGATCAGAAACGGCAAGGCAAACAAGACCTTGAATCCGATTCTGTCGAAGATGCGTCCCGCTCCGAAGGCCACCACAGCATCAAATACCATGGCAACACTGTATAGGAGAGGAATCGTGGCGGGAGAAACCTGACCTGTCAGTCCCAGATGATAGGCTATCAGGATGAAATGAGAAAAACCCATAACTGTCAATCCAGAAAAAGCGAGGTAAAACCAGTAAGTCTTCTTGGAATGAATGGGAAGATATTGGTCGCCGTCAGGATCTGGGGCAGGAGAAAGCCTGTAGGCCCTGCGCAAAAGGACCAATGCAATGATGGCCGGAATGAACAGAATTCCGAACCCCAAACGATATCCTCCGTAAGCAACGGCCGCAGAAACGGCCAATGGTCCCAGTAAAGCTCCTCCCTGATCCATCAATTCATGCAAGCCAAAAACCCGACCGAATCCCAAAACGAATCCAGCCTGTGACAGCAAGGTGTCTCGAGGAGGATTCCGCAATCCCCTTCCGAATCGTTCCGAAAAAACAAGCCCCATTGCGGGGAACAGAGTCGATGTCAAAGAAAGAAAAGGCAAAGATAGCAGGTTCAGAGTATATCCGGCACTCATCAGCGGCCAATAGCGTTTGGTTCTATCGGCATAGGGACCCGAAAGGAGCTGGATCCCGAACCCGATCATCTCACCGAGTCCTGCAACCAGACCCACAACAATCGGCCCTGCTCCAATTGCCGCGAGATATGCGCCGACGATGCTTCGGCCCCCTTCATAGGTAAAGTCCGCAAAGAGACTCAGTAAACCGAGACCGATGACAAATCGGAACAGATTTTTCTTTCTGCTCTCAAGAAAATCGTTTTCGTTGTCTCCCATTCTCTTCAGAACCTCCACCCCATTTTAGCTGACCATTGAAAAAGGTTTGTTCTTACCCTCCGGACTCCAATTTGAGGCTGTTTCCCGGAAGAAGCTGGTTCAGGATCTTGTTGAGGCGAGGCTTGAATGGGGTAAAGGGAAGCGGCGCGAATCCTGTCTTGACCGTGTATTCTGACTTCTGTCCTTCCGTGAGAACCCAGAGGAGGAGGTTCTTGACCTCCTTCATCGTGGAAGATGGAAGGGTGGTGTTCACTAACCAGAATTCAAAATTGGCGTCAGGGTAAACGTCCTTTCCGTAAAGTCTCCAGACCATCGACTGATTGAAGTCATTCGGGAAGGTGGGAGCGGGGAGGGCCACCTTGCCTGCTGCTTGGATTGTTTTGACCGAACCTATTACATAGTAGCCGTCCCGGTTTTTGAGCGCCATGGACTTGAGATGGTATTTGTTTATCCATCCAAATCCTACATACCCGATTGAGTTCGGAGTCCCCATGACGGCATCGACAACAGCATTGGAGCCATTGTAGCCCGAGCCCACTGGCCAGACGGGAGACATTTCGCGTCCGAGGCTCTTATCCCAGTCCTTCGAGGTCTGGGCGAGATAGTCTGTAAAGACGAAGGTCGTTCCCGAAGGGTCAGATCGATGGACGACCATGATGCGACGGTGGGGAAAGGTCACATTGGGGTTGATCGCCCGGATCGCCGGATCGTCCCAGAATCGGATCTTTCCCATATAGATCATAGCCAGCGTAGGACCATCCATGCGAAGGATCTTCGAGGTCTTGAGGCCGGGAATGTTGTAAAACACCTGGGCATCCTCAAGGGCCACCGGAATCGAGATCAGCGAGGGATAGCGCTTATCGAGATCGTGCATCAGATAGACATCGGAAGATCCAATGGTGATGTTACCATTGGCGGTATTGGCTATCCCAAATCCTGATCCTGCGGAAGCCACGGAAATATGGATGCCCGGATGAGAATTCATGTAGGCCGTAGCCCAGACCTGCTCAAGGGGAAAGAGCATGCTGGATCCGGAGATCGCGAGATCGGCGGCTGATGCAGAGCCGACATCGGGAATGTTGAAGATGATCATTGCAATGACCGCTGTTGCGGAGATGTATTTTAGTGACTTCATCAAAACTCCTTTCAGAGTTGATTGGTTGGGTTTTCGGGTTGAGATCCCCGATTTGCTATTTCTTTGGAATCGGGTGGGCAATCTGTGCCAAGGCTCGTTGGTAGTCAAATTCTTTGAATGTCGGAGAGGATGAATTATGGCATGTTATGCACGTCTTTTCGCCTGGATGAATCGTTAGTCCAGCTTTACTACTCTTGACAGGATCAATCATGACGCTGTAGTGAGCATAATCCTCGCCGGGACCGTGACAGGATTCGCACTGGACTCCATCCTTGGGCCTAAATGTGGAGATAATGTTCGGGAGGTGAGTTCCGGCGGCCGTCGTATGGCAGGACAGGCATCTCGGATTTTTCTGAGGATTGGCAATATTCAACTTTCTGGCGATAGTCATGCCTTCGGGGGATTCGAGATCCCTATAGGCTCGGGCATGGGGAGACCGTTGCCAAATCTGGAACTGTTTTCCGATGCTGGAGGAGGAATGGCACACTTCGCAGGTTTCATCCCCCACATACCGGATGAGGACACCGTTTTCATTGGCGCGAGCATGAATCATCCCGAAAGCGGAAACAAAAACTATCAACGTTAGGACTATCCCATACAAAATTCTGAAAATCCTCATCAGAGTCTCCTTATCAAAGTTTTGGTTTCGTCGGTCGAAGGGATGGCTCAAAACCTCGCAAAGTTTCTTCGGCAGCTCTCCTGATTGGTCGGGACGGGTGGAGGATCAACCGTTCCAGAGCTTCCCTTCGTTCAGGAGAGGAAGGAAGCAGGTCGATGGCCCGGACGATTTCGAGTCCTTGGACGACATCCGTCGGCCAACGCAAGGCACAGTCAGCCAGCGGGCGAGCGGCTTCGAGGTCCCCTCTTTTTCCCAAGCTGAGGATGGCCCCCATTCTCACTTCGGAGTGGGGATTGTTCAGTGCATGGATCAGTCGTGATGTGTAGGGAATCAACTGCGACCACATCGGAATATCGACCTTGCAGAACGGACAAATGCGATCCTCCTGAGGAACTTCATTAAAGCAGACCGGACAGTATCGCAGTGTTGTCATGAGGCCTCTTTTCTTCGTTTCCTTTTCGACAAACATTGAAGGAAATCATCTTTGACCGTCGGGATCGCCATCCTGATTTATCGAGGTAAGAGCGATAGCTTGTTGTCTGACCAGTCACAATGTCCTCTCTTTGGATGAGGAAATCGGGACAGAAGAACGCTCAGTTCTAGGGCCGCAGCGGTGGCCTCGAGCGTGGGAACGGCCCCTCCGACCGGCCCGAATCCTCCTTTCCAGCTCTGGCAGAAAAGAATGAGATCCTCCAGCATTTGGATCTCGAAAAGAGAGAGAGGGGCTTTTCTCATGAGAAGGCCCGACCGGAGGACGAAGAGATCCGAGCGGGAAGAACCCGGCAAAATCACGTACCCGAATACCGGATGGCGGTATTCGTTCTCTCTCGACCGCTCTTTTGCAATCTTTTCTTGGGAGAATCCTCCGGATTCTTCCATCAGGACGCTCCTCGTCCAGAGTTCCGGGAGTGAAAACGGCCGGGGAAGGTCTGATTCAAGATCGAGGAGCTCCTTTAATCGCCCCTTCTCCTTTTCGGAAAGGGAAAGGTGCAATCCCCGTCGCAGGGACAGGACGGATCCGAGATCATCGAGAAGAGAGGGTAGGTCCGAAGAGGATGCCCGGTTGTCTAAAAGCCTTGCCGTCTCCTGGACGAGACAAAGGCGGTCTTCCAATGAAAACGGAGCTCTGGAAAGACGGAGTCCTTCGAGGAACCAGAACAGGTAGGGAGAGGTACGTGTGGCGACGTTCTGATCGAGTTCGTTCCGGAGCCACCGTCGGGTGCGGGTGAGAAAGGGAGGATCCGATTCCAGAAACTGGAAGGCGGACAAGGCCCAGAACGTATCCGCTCCGTTCGGGAACCCCGCTCCGCTTTCCGGGTCTCGAAAATAGCAGTATCCTCCTTCCGGTGTCCGGCAACGGTTGAGATACCGAAGCAGGTTGTTCCGGTTCAAGCTGTTCATCACCCTTTTTTCTCCACAGGATTGACCACGGCTTTCCTGAGGAATTTCCATAAAATCCATTCGCCAATAACAAGAACGGCGACTATCAAAGGGAATAATCCCAACCACTCAAAGATCATGTTGTATGCGAAGGCGTATCCGAGAGAATAGACCTTCTGTAGGTTGGCGGAATCGAGGGCCGGAATCGAGGTCTGGGGGAGCGTGAGAAAAAAAACCGGCGGAATATTGTTGAGCAGATGGCGGCACAAAACGGTTCCGAACATGGCGCCCATAAATTGGACGGTCTGCTGATAGACTCCTCCAATGCGCGAAAAATCCTGAGGAAGGGAGGCCCCTACCCTGCGACCAAGGGAAAACTGCGAAAGGGCCAGACCAAATCCGAAGAGGACTTGGGGAATCGTCGTCATGGGAGCGGAATAGACATTCTGGGGCAATCGAAGATAGGACAGGTTCGAAAGGGCGAGGCACCCGCAGGCCGCCAGAAGGATCATCCGGGTATCGAGGCGTTCGAGAATGTTGCTGAAAAGGAGAAAGGCGGTCAGGATTTCCGAGAAGGCCCCGATGGCGATGATCTCTCCCGCCTGATAGGGTTGGAAATGATAGTTCCTTTCCAGAAACGGGGCCAGAAGATACATGCGCCCGAATACTGACGTCGAGACAAGGAAGACCAAGATGAGGGACAGAAGAAATTTCGGGCGC
>JAPTWQ010000014.1 GCA_028064945.1 Nitrospiraceae bacterium
GAAAGAGGCATAAGTTCGAGTGACACCTTTTCAGGGACGAAGCGGACGACGGAAACCCCCGTGGGAAGGGACAGGGTTGCCCTGTCGAGACGAAGGGTCCTGAGGCCCGGACCCAGAGAACGGCCATCAAGGATGATCGAAAGGTTTTCCGGGTGAATCTGTCCTCCGAAGCCTGGCGGTCCCTCCAGAGTGAGTGTGACGCGGTCCGGAAGGGATTTTAGCAGCTCGAGATGCGGCGGGAGCTTGACGACGGTGACGGGGACGGTCAGTGAAAAATATTCCCGACCTGGCCTGCTGATGTGGAACCAGAGTGCCAGCGACAGGACCAATGCCAGGATCTTGAGAGGAAGGTTCCTCTCAAGGGATCGCCGAAAAGAGTCCCATCGGATCACGGTCGGTTCCTCGATGAGGGTCTGACGGACTTCATGAATTCAGAAAGTCCGGGGATGAGGGAGATCGACGAATAGAAGCGTTTTCGCAGGGATTGCATTCTCCGGTTTTTGGGGAGTCGGGCTTCTTTACGGAAAAGTCGTGTGAGAGTCTGTCGCAGAAGGATCATGTCCGTCTGCGGTGTGACGCGTCCTGCGACGACAAGGGAGATCTGAGAAGTTTCCTCGGAAACGACGAGGGCGACGGCATCGGTCTCCTCAGTAATGCCGATGGCCGCCCGATGGCGGGTTCCGTATTGCCGGGAGAGATCGGAAGAGAGGGATATCGGCAAAAAGCAGCCCGCCGTCGAGATTCTGTTCTTGCGGATGATGGCGGCCCCGTCGTGAATGGGAGAGTAGGGGAGAAAGAGGCTGACAAGAAGTTCGTTGGAAATGATGGCATCGAGGGGAACTCCGACCTCGACGATCTCGGAAAGGTCGGTGTTCCTCTCGAGGACGATGATCCCCCCGATGCCGCGGCGACTGAGACTCTGGAGGGCCTTCACGAGTTCTTCGATGTCGAGCGAGGAGTCGCCCAGAGGGATACCCAGCAAGAGAGGGCTTTTCCCGACCCGGGCCAGAGCCTTGCGGATTTCAGGCTGGAAGAGGATCAACAGTGCCAGGACGATCTGTGACCAGAAACTGGTGATCAGCCAGTTGAGAGTATAGAGCTTGAGCCATCCTGAAACGAAAAAAACCAGCAGGAAGACCAGGACCCCGATGACCATCTGGAAGGCGCGGGTTCCCCTGATGAGAAGAAGAATCTGGTAAAAGATGAACCAGACGGCCAGAATGTCGAGGATATTCCTCCAGAGGCTCCAGGAGGTCAGTTTATCCACCGCCGCTCCCTTGGATGGACTGGAGAACGCGACGGACCTGGAAGGCGATATCGGGACGGTGGGTCCTGAACAGCGAGGCCCCATGGAGGGTGCACCAGGCCATGACGGCGGCCGTAGGGATGTCTCGTTCCTCCGGGGAAAGGGGATGCGCCGCATCGTCCAGGAATCGCTTTCTGGACGGGGCTATCAGAAGGAGTTCCTTTCCGGAAAGGGAGTCCATGTGTCGAAGAAGGGTGAAGTTGTCTTCGGCCGTTTTTCCAAACCCCAGACCAGGATCGAAGATAAGGCGGTCCCGCGCGATTCCGGATTGTTCCAGGCTGGATGCCCGCTCCGAAAAAAAATCCCGAACATCGGTCAAGACATCCTTGTAGAAGGGCGCGTTCTGCATCGTTTCGGGGGTTCCCTTCATGTGCATGACAACGGCCATGATCTCCGGATTGGCCCGAAGGATGGCGGAAAAGCCCGGATCTCTGAGGCCTCCGATATCGTTGATAAGGGTGGCCCCGTATGGGATGGCCTCGCGAAAAATCTCGGGACGACGCGTATCGATGGAAAGAGGGACCGGAATCCCTTCCAGGGCTTCGATGGCAGGAAAGAGTCGGGATCGTTCCTCCTCCTGGGAGATGAAACGGGAACCGGGTCGGGTGGATTCGGCCCCTATGTCGAGGATCTGGGCTCCCGCCTCGATCAATCGGAATGCCCGATCCCTCAGGGAGAAATTCCCGGACAAGAGACCGTCCCCCGAAAAAGAATCGGGGGTCATGTTGATGACCCCCATGATGAGCGGGAGACGCCCCTCCCTTCTCGCGTTTCTAAGAAGTTCCCGGAGGTCAGCCCGTGGCATTGGCCGCCTGGATGAGGGCGTCGATCTGGGGAGAATCGAGCGTTTCCTTTTCCAGGAGAGCTTCCGCGATGCTGTGCAGCGCCTTCAAATGGGTGGATATCAGGTTTTTAGCTTTGGCATAGGCATCGAAAATGATACCGCTCACCTCGCGATCGATATCGATCGCGGTTGATTCGCTGTAATCCCTGCGCTGAAACATCTCCCGCCCCAGAAATATTTCGTCGTTTTTCTGGGCGAAGGTGATGGGGCCGAGCTTGTCACTCATCCCCCATTCGCAAACCATTTTTCTCGCCAGATCGGTGGCCCGTTCAATATCGTTTCCGGCTCCAGTCGTGATGGATTTCGTCACGAGCTCTTCCGCGACCCGGCCTCCCATGAGAATGGCGATGTTGTTCAGCAGAAAGTCCTTCCCATAGGTGTACCGATCGTCGGTGGGAAGCTGCTGTGTGACGCCGAGCGCCCGGCCCCTGGGGATGATCGAGACCTTGTGAACAGGGTCCGTTCCCGGAAGGAGTTTCGCAACAAGCGTATGGCCGGCTTCATGAAAGGCTGTCACGCGCTTTTCGTCCTCGGTGATGAGGATGGATTTGCGTTCGACCCCCATGAGGACCTTGTCCTTGGCATCTTCGAACTCGCTCATTTCCACGACTTTTTTATCGCGGCGGGCGGCCAGGAGCGCCGCTTCGTTGACCAGGTTCGCAAGGTCGGCTCCTGAAAAGCCGGGGGTCCCACGGGCGACCGTCTCAAGGTTGACGGAGGAGTCGAGCGGGATCTTTTTCGTGTGGACTTCGAGGATCTTGATCCGGCCCTTGAGGTCGGGTTTCCCGACAATAATCTGTCGATCGAAGCGTCCGGGGCGGAGGAGCGCCGGGTCGAGAACGTCCGGCCTGTTGGTCGCGGCGATCAGGATGACCCCCTCATTGCTTTCGAACCCGTCCATCTCGACGAGGAGTTGGTTCAGGGTCTGTTCGCGTTCGTCGTGGCCCCCTCCGAGGCCAGCGCCCCGGTGGCGTCCAACGGCATCGATTTCGTCGATGAAAATGATGCAGGGGGCATTTTTCTTTCCCTGTTCGAAAAGATCCCGGACGCGGGAAGCACCGACTCCGACGAACATTTCAACGAAGTCCGAGCCGCTGATATGAAAGAAGGGGACATCGGCCTCCCCCGCGATCGCCTTGGCGAGCAGGGTCTTGCCGGTCCCGGGAGGACCGACGACGAGCACGCCTTTGGGAATATGTCCACCCAGCCTCTGGAACTTGGAGGGATCCTTGAGGAATTCGACGATCTCGAAAACCTCTTCTTTCGCCTCGTCGACACCTGCAACGTCCGCAAAGGTAATCTTCTTCTTGTCCTCGGTCATCATCTTGGCCCTGGATTTTCCGAAGGACATGGCCTTGTTTCCCCCGGTCTGCATCTGCCGCATGAAAAAGACCCAGAGAAGGACGAGGACGATGATCGGTCCCCAGGAGATGAGGAGGCTCATGTACCAGGGGCTCTCGCCGGGAGGAATGGCGATGATCCTGACATTGCGCTTCTGAAGCTCCTCGACGAGATGCGGATCGTTGGCGGCATAGGTTTGGAAATGGGATCCGTCCTTCATCACGCCATTGATATGGTTCCGCTTGATTGTCACTTCGCTGATCTGGTTCATTTCAAGCTTTGAAATGAAATCCGAGTAGATCAGGTTCTGGGATGTGGGCTGGCGGAACTGAAACATGTCAAAGACAAGAAAAACGACGATTCCGATGATCAACCAGAGGGCAAGATTCTTGTAGAACGGCTTCATCAACAGATTCCTCCTTCAAGGGGTGCGATTTCTGATTCTAGCATGGAGCCTACCCCTCTTCAATCGGATTTTGTGAAAAATCCGGCAAGGAGAAAGGGTTCCTCGGACCCTGGGATCAGGATGTCTGATCGAGGACGGCGATGAAGGGGAGAGTCCGGTACTTGTTCTTGTAATCAAGCCCGTAACCGATGACGAAACGGTTCGGAATGGAAAATCCGGTATAGTCCGGTGAAAATGAGACTTCCCTGCCTCCTGTCTTGTCGAGAAGTGCGCAAAAACGGACGCTTTCGGGATGGTGCCGGGAGAGGACATCCATGATGAGCGTGGCGGTTTTTCCGGAGTCGACGATATCCTCGATCACCAGCACATCGGTCCCCCTCAGGTTTAGGGATGGCTCTGACAGAAGTCTGGTCGTCCCTGTTCCGTCCGCAGAAGGAGCGGAGGATGTCATCATGAAGTCGATCTGGGCGGGAATGCCGATCGATCGCGCAAGATCGGCGGTAAAGGCGAAGGCTCCCTTCAGGATTCCGATCAGAACCAGATTCTTCCCTTCATAGTCCCGGGTTATCCTCAGGCCGAGCTCTCGAATCCGGTGGACAATTTCTTCCTGGGTAATCAGGGGTCTTCCAAAAATTTTTTCCACTCGGATCTCTCCCGCGACTGATAGGTTAATGCGACTTCCGTCCCTGAGCCGGTTTCCGGCAGGCAGCCTGTTCTGTCGAGGATTCCCGGGATCCAGATGGCCAGCGAGCCCCTGCAAAGCACTGGGAGAATGAACTTTCTGTAGGTGGTCATCGGTCGATCCTTCCATAAGGCAGAAACGGTGGGCGGGGCATTGTCATCCTCCCCAGGAAAGACCCGCTGACCCGAATCCCAGTAACGGAAAAAAAGTGATGACCCAGTATCCGTGACGGCAGGAATGGAGACGAAGGTTCTTGCGCCAGGCCGGGTCCGGTGCGGGTCCGGCACTCTCTCCACCGGTTTCCGGTCCACGATCAGAACTCCGCCGCGTGGTGGGAAAATCGTCAGGGTTGTCGAACCTTCCGGCAGAATCGAAGGGCTTAAATCGTATCGCCATTTTTCCGTTTCAGGGTACTTGTATACCAGATCCGCTCTTCCGAAGACAAGACTCAGAACCCATCCCTTGCCCAGGGGGAAATTACGGAGAGGCTTCTCCGGGTCGCTCTGTTCGAGAGAACGCAGCAGATTCCTTTCGTGCGGGATCGGCAAGCCGTGAAGGCTTTGCCGATTGAGAAGAGAACGGAGAAAAAATCCCTGGGCGGACGGGCGCATCGAGTGGTACAGAAAAAGGGAAAACCGGATGTGGCCGGGATATTCATCCTCGCAGAGAAGAGGTGGGGAAATCGTGGGAAGGGATGTTTCCCGCTCCATGAGCGAGGCCAGATGGCCGAGGTGGCGTGTGCCCTCCGGGGGAAAAAACCGGTCGATCTCTTTCCGAAGCGTCAGGCGTATCCGGTTTCTGAGATGTTTTGGATCCGTGTTTGCCGGATCCTCCCGGTAGGGTATCCCGGCCCCTTCCAGTGCCAGCCGTATTTCCTGACGGTCGAACGCAAGCAGGGGACGGAAGATTCTCCCGCGGCTTTCCGGTGCGATTCCGATCAGGGATCTCGGTCCGCCCCCCCTGAAAAGGTTGGCGAGGATCGTTTCGATCCGGTCGTCCAGCTGATGTCCGAGAAAGAGGGCCGCATGAGGATGGGCCAAGAGAAATCCATCGAAAAATGCGTGCCGCTCCTGACGCAAGACTGTTTCGGAGAGTTCCGGGCGGGAGAGGTCGGATGAGGAGGACTCTCCGGAGTGGAAGCGAAATCCCATCCTTTCAGCCAGGCTTCTTACGAAAGAGAGATCCTCCGCGTTCCTGTCCCGGTCGGTGTGATGGTTGAAGTGAAGGAGGGTGGTTCTGACTGACTGCGGGGCGAGCCGGCTCAGAATCTGGCAAAGAAGGACCGAGTCTCCTCCTCCGGATACGGCCACGGCCCATTCCGTGAAGCGGGGAGGGGAGTCGTTCCCGGTCAGAAGGCTGTGGCGTAAAAGAAAGTCCCGGATTCCTGTCTCAAAGGGGGCGAGGGGATCCGGTGAAAGGTTGATCATGGAGAAGCTTCCTCGCTTTATCGACATCCGCCGCGATCTGGAGCTTGAGAGCCTCGACGCTGGCGAAGGATCGCTCTCCCCGGATTCTGTTAAAGAAGAGCACTGTATGCCACTCGCCGTAACAGTTTTTGTCGAAATTGAAGAGATGGGTTTCGACCACGGGGCGGTGGGTCCCGAAAGTGGGTTTTGTTCCTATGTAGGTGGCCCCGTCGAGAAATCGTCCTCCAATCAGGGTCCGTGTGGCATATACGCCAGGGGGTGGGATGAGGCGGTGGTCTGGGGGAATCAGGTTCAGTGTGGGGAATCCGAGATCACGACCCCTTTTTTCGCCCTCGGAAACGGGACCCGACACCTCGATGGGGCGGGTCAGAAGCCGGTTGGCCTCTGCGATCTCTCCGTGGTCGATGGCTTTGCGGATTCGGGAGCTAGAGACCCGTCCTCCCATGTCCGCATAAGGGGGAACGGCGGAGACGGTCACTCCGAGCGGGGAAAGAATCCGGGACAGGTCGTCGATGGAGCCCGTACGGCCGTGGCCGAACCGGAATCCCTCTCCGACGATGAGGAGAACGGGATGAAAAAGGTCCCAGAGTATGGAAAGGGCGAATTCTTCGGGGGAGAGCATCTGGATGGACTTGTCGAAGGTCAGGATGGCCAGGATGTCCAGTCCGAGATCAGCCAGGACTTTTTCTTTTTGTTCCGGAGACATGATCATGCGGAAAGGGGATTCCGGCGACAGGAAAAAGAGTGGATGTGGATCAAAGGTCAAAAGGAGGGCCGGAACATGTCTTGTTCGGGCGTTATCCATTAGCTGTTTCAGGAGAAACTGGTGACCTGCATGAACGCCGTCAAAGTTTCCGATGGTGATGGCGTGGGGACCCGGTGGAATGAGATTGCGCAGGGATTCCCGTGTTCCCCTGAAAGTTTTCATGGCCGGCGTTGAAGGAGCTTGGCAGCCGGAACGGCGAAATAGGTGACGATCATCTGGGCCCCCGCCCGGCGGATGGCCGTGAGCGATTCGATCATCACCCTGTCCTGGTCGATCCAGCCATTCTGTCCCGCCGCGCAGATCATGGCGTATTCCCCGCTCACCTGGTAGGCGGCGATCGGCAGGTCCGAGGATCCTGCCACCCTGGCAATGATGTCAAGGTAGGCCAAGGCCGGCTTGACCATCAGGATGTCGGCTCCTTCCTCTGCATCGAGACGGGCTTCCCTGAGGGCATCCTTGATGCCCCGGTAATCCATCTGGTAAGAGGCGCGGTCTCCGAACTGTGGACCCGACATCATGGCATCCCGGAAGGGGCCATAAAGTCCGGATGCGTACTTCACGGCGTAGGACAGAATGAGGGTATCGGAAAAGGCATTCCGGTCGAGCGTTGTACGAATGGCGAGAACCCTTCCGTCCATCATGTCCGAGGGGGCGACGATGTCGGCCCCCGCCTGGGCATGGAGAAGAGCCATGGCTGAAAGAACGTCAAGGGTGGGGTCGTTCTCGATCCTTTCTCCGCAGACGAGGCCGCAGTGTCCATGCGTCGTGTATTCGTCGATGCATATATCCGTCATGACGACAAAGTCGGGATAAGTTGCGCGGATGAGTCCGATGGCCTGCGGCACCGGTCCGTCCGGATTCAGGGCCTCCGATCCGTTTTCGTCCTTTCTTTCGGGAATTCCGAAAAGAAGGACGGACCGGATCCCCGCCGTCCAGGCCTCCTCAAGGGCTTCGGGAAGTCTGTCCAGGGAATAACGGTAGACTCCCGGCATCGATGAAATCGGCTCCTTGCGGTTGTGGCCGAAGGTCACGAAGAGAGGAAGAATCATGTGCTCGGGAGAGAGATCCACTTCGCGCACAAGATTTCTGATGGTGGCCGAATTTCTGAGTCGCCTCGGACGTTCTAGGGGATGGCTCACGTGGTTACGCGCTCCTCGGAATCAAAGGGATTATTCCCGTGGGAGGGGGACTCCCCCTTGGGGTTCTCTGCGATGCCAGAATTATTCCCTATCGGGGAAAGGAAATCCAGTGCGGATTCAATGATGCCCTTTGCCGTCGGGGTCTTGGACTCGATGATCCGTTGGACGTGGGCTTCCGAGAGGGCGCCTGCGGTTGTGGGTCCGATTGCGAGTGCGGGAATGGTGAGAATTTTCGAATGATGGTCCGGAAAAAGTTTCAGAAGCCCCTGGACAGCCGAAGGACTGTAATGAATGACGAGATCGATGGCTCCCTGGTTCAGAAGGGACTCCAGTCTCTCTCTTTTGTAATCGGGAAGGGATGGAAGGTGATTTGCGTAAATCCCGATCGTCTCCACGGAGAATCCGAGTTTCCGGAGTCCTTCCGGTATCAGCCCGGTCCCCTTGTCTCCCCGGATGATGAGCACGCTTTCGTTGTGAGGCTCCGGAAAAGAGGCGAAGGTGTCGATGACCCCCTGGCCATGGGAGCTTTCCGGAGTGGAGTCCGGAAAAAGTCCGGCCATTTCGAGGGCCTCGGTGGTGGCCGGTCCCATGGAAAAGAACCGGATGCCCGCAAGCGAACGGAGGTCAATTTTTTTTTCGCAGAGTTTTCGGAGAAAGTGCCGCACCCCGTTCGGGCTCAAAAAAACAAGCCAGGAAAACCCGGCCAGGCCGAGAAGCGACGATTCGGCATTTGCGGTTGACTCCGGAACCACGGAAATGGTCGGACAGGATATAACCGTCGCCCCCAATCCTTCAAGTATGGCCATAAGCTCGGTCGAGCTTTCCCGTTCCCGGGTCAGGAGAATTCTCTTTCCGAAAAGGGGAAGGCGTTGAATCCATGCGATCTCGGGACGGAGCGCGACCACTCCGCCGATCAGAAGAGTCACTGGCGGTGTCAGGGGGGTTCGGTCGAGAAATCTGGACAGGTCTCCCAGGGTAGTCTCGAAGGATTGCTGATCCGGGGTCGTTCCCCATCGGACCAAAAGAACGGGAGTTGTTTCTGAAAGTCCTGCCTGAAGAAGTCTTTTCGCAAGCTGCTTCATGAAAAGGACTCCCATCAGAACCACAATCGTCTGATTGGGGCTTGTAAGAGCCGCGACATCCTGGACGGTCCATTTTTCGGGGTTGTCGTGAGCCGTCAGAATGATGAGTCTCGAGTTGTGATCCCTGTGGGTGACCGGCACACCGGCGTAAGCTGGAACAGCAATGGTGGAGGAGATCCCGGGGACAACCGAGAAGGGAATGCCGGCATTTTTGAGCGCCTGTGCCTCCTCTCCTCCCCGTCCGAAGACAAAGGGATCACCCCCCTTGAGACGAACCACCGTTTTTCCCTTGCGGGCATGGTCGATCATGATGGCTTCAATTTCCGACTGGGACATCCGGGGATGATTCCGGATCTTTCCCACATCGATCCTCAATGCGTGCGGGGGGGCGAGGTCGAGAAGCTCGAGGGAAACGAGATGGTCGTAAAGAACCACGTCCGCAGTTCCGAGGAGATGGGCCCCTTTTCTAGAAATCAGACCCGGATCTCCCGGGCCGGCCCCGACAAGATGGACGCGTGGGAGAATCATTCCAAACTGTTTATTCAGTGTATCCCGGGACAAGGTGTGCGAACTCCTCGCAAATTCAGGCCATGGGGCGTGAAAAAGTCATCTGACGTCACTATTTCCATTATGCGGGAGGAATTTCAGGTCTTCAAGAGAGAAAATTTGTCAGCAAGAGGACCTCAGTGAGGAATGACGGCATCCAGCAAGGCCTTGCCGCCGCGGTCGAGAAGCCTCTTTCCTGCTTCCTTCCCCAGATTTTCTGCGTGGATGGCCTCGCCAGTGATGGATTCTTCAAGTAGGGTGGTTCCTTCGGGGTCGAGGACTCTGGCAACGATTTCGATCAGTCCATCCGGGAGGAGGCGGCCATGTGCGGCCAGAGGAAGCTGGCAACCGCCATTGAGGGCCGCAAGGACGCCTCTTTCCGCCTGGACGCAGAGAGTCGTCTCCCGATCCGCGATCCGTGCAAGAATGTTTCCGATCCGCCGGTCTTTCTCCCGATATTCCAGCCCCAGAGCTCCTTGCCCCACGGCCGGCAGGGAAAGTCCGGTCGGAAGAAACTGCCGGATTCTGTCGGTATAGCCCAGTCTGATCAATCCCGCCGCGGCGAGAATGATGGCATCGACCTGTCCTTCTTCCATCTTCCTGAGGCGCGTTCCGACATTTCCCCGGAGAGACACGAACTCGAGGTCAGAGCGAAAGTGTCGCAGTTGCGCGATGCGTCGCAGCGACGAGGTCCCGATGCGGGATCCTGGAGGAAGGGATTCCAGGGAGGGATGAAGGACGGAAACGAATGCGTCCCTTGGATCTTCCCGGGAGAGGATGGCTCCAAGAATGAGCCCCTCCGGCAGAAAAGCGGGAACATCCTTCATGCTGTGAACGGCCAGATCGATGGAGCCTTCAAGAAGGGCATCCTCGATCTCTTTCACGAAAAGTCCCTTTCCTCCGACCTGGGAAAGTGGGACCGAGAGAATCATGTCTCCGGTAGTCTTTATGATCTTGAGCTCGCTCGGCATTTCAGCGCTTTTCTCGATCAGCTGAGCCACATGGCGCGCCTGCCAGAGGGCCAGTTCGGAGCCCCGGGTGCCGATTCGAATGGGAGAGGGATTCACTTCAAATTCTTTTAGCAAGATTGTTCGCCGGGGATCGGGAAGCTCGATTGCGGGGACTCAAGAACGGAGGACTGTTTTTCTGCTGAAGAGGACTCGTCTCTTTGAAGGGGAGCTTCCTGTGATGGAAGTTCCGGCGAAAGTCCGTAGCAGCGCGAAATCCATTCCCAGGCTTCTTCCAGATTCGAGGAATTTCTCAAGGTCTGGTAGGTCGGATGCAGCATCTTGTTGACGAGAGATTGGGCCAGAATGACAACCTGTTTTCTGGTTTCTTCGGGAAGAACGTCGAGTGTTCTTGAAAAGCGCTCGAGTTCTGATTGCTGGAGTTTTTCGGTATGGCGTCGGAGGGCCTGGATGAGGGGGACCGCCGAGCGATCAGAACGCCATTTCTGGAATTGGGCAAGTTCCTGACGCACTATTTCGCGGGCGGCGTATGTTTCCATCTCCCGCTCCCTCTGATTCGACTCCACCACCGATTTCAGATCATCGATGTTGTAGAGGAAGGTGTTGGCGAGCCGGGATATGTCAGGGTCTATGTTGCGGGGAACGGCGATGTCGATAAGGAAGAGCGGGCGGTAGCCCCGGCGTTCCATCGCCTTTTCCATGACGGAAACAGTGAGGAGATAGGTGTCCGCACCCGTCGAACAGACCACCATGTCTGCATCGGCCATAGCTTCCTCGAGCGTATCCATGGAGGCGTATGCGGCCTCGTATTCCGCGGCGAGAACCTTTCCTTTTTCGGGATCCCTTGTCATGACGGTCAAGGAGCGGACACCCATTTTTTTCATATGCCGGGCGGTCAGTTGAGCCATTTCTCCTCCTCCCAGGAGAAGAACGGATTTGTTTGACATGTCCTGGAAAATTTTTCGCGCCAGCTGGCAGGCGGCATAGCTGATCGAAACAGGAAGGTGGCTGATCGCCGTTTCGGAGCGGACCCGCTTTGCCGTGCTGACAGCCCGCTGGAAGATCTGGCTCAGATAGGGACCGATGGTGTTTTCCTGCCGGCAGATTTCAAACGCTTCCTTGACCTGTCCCGTGATCTGCGGTTCTCCGACAACCATGGAGTCGAGGCTCGCGGTCACTTCAAACAGGTGCTCGACGGCTTCGCTGTCCGTTTTGTAGTAGAGATGGGGTCTCAGGGGGATCGACGCGAGGGCTGGATGGGTTTTCGAAAGAAAGCGGGTGAAGAATTCCGGGTCCGGATGAATGTTGGAGGTAATCGTCAGAATCTCGACGCGATTGCATGTGGACAGGAGCAGGCATTCGAGAACGTTTTCTTCCTGGGCCAGAAGTCGGACTGCCGGAGACAGATGCTCTTTCGGATAGGCGATTCTTTCTCTGACATCGACCGGAGCCGTCTTGTGGTTGACCCCTGCGAGGGTAATCTTGATCACTATGCCACCTCCGCAGTCACCCGGTTCTCCTCCCGAGACGGACAAAGATCGTCTACAGTCTACAGTATGAAGTGCGAACCCTTAGAAAATAAGGCCAGCGCGACTATCGTCGCCGCGAATATCAGAAATCCCGAAATGGAGAGGTACGCGGCCTGCTTTCCCCGAAAACGCCGGCTCCAGCGGAGCAGGACCGTTGCCGCATAGGCGATCCAGACCAAAAAAGCCCCAAGAAAAGCGAGTCTTCCTTGCGAGGCATGCGGAATGGTCGTACCAAATTTTTCCCATGACCAGATCATGGCAAAAATCAGCCCGGTGGTCAAGAAAACAAAACCGAGCCCACTGAAATTGGTGTTCAATTGGTCGAGGGTCTCAAGGGACGGAATCCGGCTGAAAAATCGGTTGAAGATCTTTCGCCGCAGAAAAAAATCCAGAAGGAGATAAAGGAGTGCGACGATGAAGGATAGGGCGGCGGAGGCGAGCCCCAGGTCGATCAGGATGGTGTGAAGGGACAGAAGAAAGCCGATGGGAGCCGTTGCGGCAAAGAGAGGCGAGTGGACTGAGATCCCTATGACCATGAGCGTGGAAAGAAATGCGATGGCAAAAATGAAGAGGCCCAGGATTCTGGCCTTCTTCTGGTGTTCCAGATAAAGGAATGCGAGGACGAGGGACCATGAAAAAAAAGAAAGGGCTTCCCGCAGCGAGAGAAGTGCGACATGGCCCTGAAACCCGAATCTGATGAAAATAGCAAGCGACTGGAAGAGGACCCCTCCGACCCCCGCGGTGACCGGTGCCCATGGAACACGGGTGGGGCGTGGGAGAAGAACCTCGAGAAGGTAGAGGACAAAGGCTCCCAGATAGAATCCGCTGGCCATTTCCAGCAGAAGAAGTTCGAGGGGGGATATCTTCATCTGAATTCGTTCCGGACGGAACGGGGCTGGATCCCGGTTCCCTTCTCCGGTTTCCCTGTTTCGGAGGTTGTCTTTCGGAATTGTGGAAGCATGAAAGCCGATCGTTCTGATATGATTAACTAAAGTCTTGTGCCACATTCTCGATAACATTGTTCATTCTATCACAGTGGCAGGGTTCGGGCCAAAAAGTCCCGATGTCCAGCCTTCCTTGTTCGAAACCTCCCCCTTAATCACTGGAGGATCTTTTGTTCCGGAATTTTTTTTATACTCTCAAGGCTCTGGGGCTTTTTGACCGGACATTCAGAATCTCCCCCTCCCCTGTTTTACTGCCCGGAATCGATCCCCAGTTTCTTGACCGCCTCGGCAACTCCCTGCTCTCTTTTTACCGGGCCCTGGATAAAATTTATCGGGAAGCTCCCCCCGGACTGGATTTCGTGAGGCACACGCTCGACAGGGGAAAGCCTGCAGAGCTTCTTTCGTTAGGCCTTTCCAAACGCTTCCGGCAGGACCTGCCCTGCGTTATCAGGCCCGATCTGCTTCTCACGCCGGACGGACCTGTGCTCACCGAAATGGATTCGGTTCCTGGAGGCCCTGGCCTGTTGCTGGCACTTTCAAGGATCTACCGGGACCTCGGGCAGGGGGAGATAATCGGGGGCCCCGAGGGAATTCTCGATGGATTTGCGGCCATGATCCGGGCCCAGGAGCCGGATCCCTGCCTGGGGATTGTCGTCTCGGAAGAGTCGGAAGAATACAGGGGAGAAATGCGTCTTCTGGCCAGTGGGCTTTCGAAAGCCCATTTCCCCTCGGTCTGTGTCCATCCCCGCGAGCTCCATTTTGACGAGGAAGGTCTATTCATCCATTCAAAGACCGGACCGATGAGGCTGAATATCCTTTATCGTTTCTTTGAGCTTTTCGATCTTCCCCACATACCCAAGGCGGAAATGATGCTTTATTTTGCCAAAGGTGGAAAGGTCAAGATCACCCCGCCTCTCAAGCCATGGCTGGAGGAAAAGGCCGGGATGGCCCTGTGGCACCACCCGTCCCTCCGCCCGCTCTGGTCCCGTGAAATGCCTTCCGAATCCGTCGACCTTCTGGACCATCTCATTCCGCAGACATGGATTCTTGATCCCTCTCCGATTCCATTTTCCGCTGCATTGTCCCCCCCGGTTCCGGTCGGAGACCGTTTTCTGAGAGACTTTTCAGGGCTTTTCGGGTTGACTCAGAAAGAGCGTCGATTCATTATTAAGCCATCCGGTTTCTCTCCTCTCGCCTGGGGAAGCCGGGGGGTCGTCGTTGGACACGATCTTCCGGAAGAGTCCTGGCGTCAGGCGCTGCAGAACGCCTTCACTTCTTTTGACACGGGGCCTTACGTTCTGCAGCCCTTTCGGTCGACGAGCGTCCTTTCCCTTTCGGGGTTCGACTTCCAGTCGTATCAAACCCGGGAGGAGGGGTATCGTGTGCGCGTTTGTCCCTATTTTTTTGTCGCGGGGAACAGGGTCATTAACGGCGGAGTGCTTGCAACCGCCTGTCCCAAAGATAAAAAACTGATTCACGGAATGGTCGACTCTATCCTGTCACCTGTCAGGTCCGGCATGGATCTCTCAAGCTCCGGGCATGATGGGTTCGTCAGGCCACATACTGGTTCAATGTGAGTGTGCAGCGTTTTTTGCAAAGGCCCGGTCATCGGCACCCGGGAAGCGAGGATAAGATGGATGAATGGCAGGAACTGCTTGTCGGGGGAATTCGAAGGAGCGAGGATTTGCCGCCGGACTGGTCTTTCGTTCGGGACGGGGTCGGTCCGGAAAATGTGGAGACGCTCTTCCCCATCAGGGTCAATTCTTACTATCAGTCTTTGATAGAGCGTCCAGAGGATCCGATCGGGCTTCAGGTTCTGCCTGACCCTGAGGAATGGATGGACGGAGAGAGCCCTCTCGATCCACTGGGGGAAGACGAGGACAGCCCGGTTCCCTCCATTGTCCACCGCTATCCCGACCGTGTCCTGTTCCTTGTCACAAACCAATGTCCGATTTATTGCCGATACTGCACCCGAAAGAGACTTGTCGGGAAGCCTGAAGGTGTTGTGACACGGGAGGAGATCCGGCAGGGCATTGCCTATATCAGGGAGCATCCCGAGGTTCGTGACGTCATTCTTTCGGGAGGAGATCCTCTCATGCTGAAGGACGAACTTCTGGAAGAAATTCTTTCGGGACTGCGCTCCATTCCCCATCTTGAAATTATCCGCATCGGGACGCGCGTTCCGTCCGCCCTCCCCCAGAGGGTGACACCGGCGCTTTGCGAGATGCTCAAGCGCTATCATCCTCTTTATATGAACCTGCACTTCAACCATCCACGGGAAATTACGCCGGAATCCTCCAGGGCCTGCAGCCTGCTCGCCGACGCGGGCATTCCCCTCGGATGCCAGACGGTCCTCATGAAAGGGATCAACGATGACGCCGGTGTTCTTGCGACGCTCTTCAAACAGCTTCTCAGAATTCGCGTCAAGCCCTACTACCTGTACCAGGCTGATCTTACAAGAGGTGCGAATCACTTCCGGACCCCCCTGTCCACGGGGCTTTCGATCATGCGGGAGCTGCAGGGCCATATTTCCGGGATGGCCATTCCTCATTTCGTGATCGACGCCCCCGGAGGGGGAGGGAAAATCCCCGTTCTTCCGGACGACTACCTTGTCGGAAAAGAAGGAGAGAACATCATTCTCAAAAATTACGAGAACAAGCTGTTTTCCTACCCGGATGTCGACGCTTCTCCTTCCTCGCAGGCAGAGCACAACCGTTGTTCGATGGATTCAATCGGAAACATGAACGGTCTGTCCGCTTCAGGACCCATGGAAATAGACTCCGGGCCTTCCCTTTTTACGAATGGGCCATCTGGCAAGGATGACCGATCCAGACGAGTGCCGGGTGTCCCCTCCGCCCCCTTTACGAAACCCGCAGACCGGAGCCCCCTATGATCGATCCGACTGAGCGAAAAGGGCACCCGGATCTTTCCCTTCCCGAGGCTGAAAAGAGGGGGGTTTATCATGCCATTTACACGCGCAGGGACATTCGAAGGGAGTTTCTTCCCGATCCGGTTCCGGAAGAGGTTCTGATACGCCTCCTGAAGGCGGCCCATCATGCTCCGTCGGTCGGATTCATGCAGCCCTGGAACTTCATACTGATCGAAAATCCAGCCGTCAGACAAGAGCTTAAAAGGGTTGTCGACAAGGAAAGAAAGGCGGCGGCCATTGTCTTTGAGTCTCCGCGTTCCGAGAAATTTCTGTCGCTTAAAGTGGAGGCGATTCTCGATGCACCCGTTCTCATCGGGGTTACGATTGATCCGGCCCGGGAGGGCCCTTTTGTCCTCGGGCGACTATCCGACCCGGATACCGATGTCTACAGCGCTTCCTGCGCGATCATGAATCTGTGGCTGGCCGCACGGGCCGAGGGAATAGGAATGGGCTGGGTGACGATCTTTCGCCGGGAAGATGTGCAGGGAATCCTGAATCTTCCCTACCATGTCAAGCCGATCGGTCTTCTTTGTCTCGGCTATGTCCGGGAGTTCCCCCAGAGACCCATGCTGGAAACGGAGGAATGGGCCTATCGTCAACCTCTGTCAAAGCATGTCTTCGTGGATGGATGGGGCAGGCAGGAAGGGCCATTCTGGGATTCGATCAGTAAAGACCTTGATAAAAAAGATGTGTGGCCTTGGGAACGCTGAGCGATTGTCAGATACGTGGACTTATTTCCGAAGGCTTTGTCAGTTCGGAGAGGGAGTGGGGCGTCCGCCAGATCCAGCCGGCGTCGCTCGACCTCCGTCTCGGAGCGGTCGCCTATCGCCTCCGGTCGAGTTTTCTTCCCCTCGAGGCTTCCGTTTCCGAGCTTCTGCCTGATCTGGCCCTGTATTCCTTCGACATCCTCTCTTCTCCATTTCTTGAAAAAGGGGCCGTCTATCTGGTTCCCCTGGCCGAGTCCCTGAGCCTGCCATCATACCTTTCGGCGAAAGCCAATCCGAAATCCTCGACCGGCAGGCTGGATGTCTTTACGCGGGTCCTGACGGAAAGAGGAGACCGTTTTGACGATATTCCGCCGGGATATGGAGGGAAACTATACCTTGAGATATTCTCCCGCTCCTTCACGTTGAAGGTTAGTCCCGGACTAGCCCTGTGCCAGTTGCGATTTTTCTCTGAAAGGAGATTCCTCTCCGACTCTGAAATCCTCGAGCGACATGGGCAGGCCTCCCTTTACCATCTCTCGGAGGACGCGCCTCCCCAAAGCTTCCGGGACAGGATCGTCGACGGCGGTCTTTATCTGGGTGTTCGCCTTCGGGGAGAGCCGATTGTCGGTTACAGGGCCCGACCTGATGCCGGCATCCTCAGTCTGGTACCAGGCGATTCTCAGCGGGCATCCGAGTTCTGGGAACCGATTCGGGGAGTCTCCCGGGGGGAGATGATTCTGGAACCGGAAAAGTTTTATCTTTTCGCATCTCGGGCCAAAATTCGCGTTCCTCTGGACCTGGCCGCCGAAATGCTTCCCTTCGATGCGGCGGCGGGGGAACTCAGGACGCACTACGCGGGTTTCTTTGATCCGGGGTTCGGCCTGTCCGGGGAGGGGGCCCGAGGGGTTCTGGAGGTCAGGCCGCACGATGTTCCCTTTCGGATCGTCGATGGGCAGCCGGTCTTCAAGCTTAGATATGAGCGAATGGAACGGGAGCCGGATATTCCCTACGGTCAGGGACTGGGCTCAAACTACACCAATCAGGGACTCAACCTGAGCCGATATTTCATCAACGATTTTCCGGTAAGCGAATCCTCCTCCAAGGAGGATTGATTTTGGATGAAGAAAAAAATAAAATAGTGCAGATGTACCGTCGTTGATCAAACTCCTCCTTGTTCCCCGGTAGCTCAGTTGGCAGAGCGGGTGACTGTTAATCACCATGTCGCAGGTTCGAGCCCTGCCCGGGGAGCCATTTAGCCTCTTAATACCTCCTCAGGCTCAATTCGACGTTTCCCTATTCAGTTGTCCGATTTCATTCGACACATCTGGGTTTCGCAGTGTCATGACAAGCCCAACAAGCTTCACCGTCTGGGAGGTTGCGTGATTTTCATCGATGACTGGAAATCACTTGGCAAGCACGAGCGCCACATCGTGGCGGCCGCGTTCCTTGGGTGGACGCTCGATGCATTTGACTTTTTTCTTCTCGTCTTTGTCCTGAGGGATGTTTCCCGCACTTTTTCGGTAAGCCTGACGACGGTCACCGAAGCCATTTTCCTGACACTTGCCACCCGGCCTCTGGGCGCCCTGCTCTTCGGATCCCTGGCTGACCGGTACGGGAGAAGGCCGGTACTCATGGTTGTCGTCCTGCTCTATCCCCTCTTCGGTTTTTTGTCGGCTCTCTCACCGACCATCGGGTCATTCCTCGTTCTCAGGGGGCTGTTTGGCGTCGCAATGGGAGGTGAATGGGGGGCCGGGTCTTCCCTGGTCATGGAAAGCATACCCGTCACCTGCCGCGGCTTTGTTTCGGGCATTTTGCAGGCCGGATATCCGGCCGGATATCTTCTGGCCTCCCTGGCCTACGCCTTCATCTATCCGGCCAGCGGCTGGAGAGGGCTCATGATGCTTGGAATTCTTCCGGCCCTGCTGGTTTTTTTTATTCGGAAAAAAGTTCCCGAATCGCCTGCCTTTTCTAGCAAGGCTCCTATGCCAAAAAACTGGGGAACGCTGGTCAGAGGGTACTGGAGAGTGGCCATTTTTGCTGTGGTGCTGATGACCGCTTTCAATTTTCTTGGCCATGGGACCCAGGATCTCTACCCGACATTTCTGGAGTCCGTCCATCATCTGTCCCCTGGGGACGTGGGCGGGATTGCCGTCTTCTACAACTTCGGGGCAATCCTGGGGGGGATCGTTCTCGGAAGCCTGTCAGAAAGGGTGGGAAGAAGACGTGCCATTCTCTGGGCCGCCCTGCTTGCGCTTGCCGTTTTGCCGTTCTGGGCGGGAGCCGACGGCATCGTGGCTCTGGCCGGCGGGGCCTTCCTCATGCAGTTCGCCGTTCAGGGAGCCTGGGGAGTTGTACCGGTCTATCTGAACGAGATATCCCCGCCAGAAATCAGGGGGGCCTTTCCTGGAGTCGTCTATCAGACGGGAAACCTTCTGGCCTCCGCAAACGCTACTCTTCAGGCAGTATTGGCCAGCCACTTAGGCGGAAATCTTGCGGTCGCCCTTGCGAGCGTTGCGGGAGGAGCGGCCCTGTCGATTGCCGTCCTGATCGGACGGGGGCCCGAGCGAAGGGGGGAACGCCTTCATTGCGGCTGACGCAATGGAGAGGTTCCCCTGTCGGAGAGTGCTAGACGTAAGTTGCAAATGCCGTTAGCGCGCGATCGAGGGCCTTGTGGCTCTTTCGATACTTTTCCAGGGGGATGCCCTGGGACCAGGCCTCCCAGGACTGCCGGATGGATTGACCTCCGGCCCGGGCCCCGTCGGGGTGGCCGCAGACACCGCCTCCGCAAAGATAGGCGAAGTCGGGGCCGAAAAGATCGGCATGGACTCCCAGTGTGCCCGCATGCATTCCTCCTCCTACGGCGATCAGGGATGACTTCATCGCCCCCATCGGGATCCGGCAGATCTCCCGAACCGTTTTAAGGTCCGATTTTTTCGCCTTGAGCGTTCCCTTGAGAGCCGGATAAAGAATGAGATCCGACCCCAGAATCCGCATGAACCGGGCCCAGGCGCGGACCGACATTCCGTGCTTCTGCCAGAGCCAGTCGCTTGTGGCCATGTGTGCCATGATCGGGACCTGAGAGTGGCGCGCAAGCTCCTCCAGCATGGGAAATCCGCTGGCGGCGGGAGAGAGCATGGCTATTTTGGCCCCCGTCCGGGCTCCATTAAGATAGCGGTCTATCATGGACTGGGGCCTGTCCACGGTATGCATCATGACCCATTTGGGCTCTCCCGTCTCGGCTTCGGCCCGACGGGCGGCATCGACCGTTGCCTCGAGCCTTTTGATATAATCGGCTTCCGGCTCCTGCAAAAGCTCATCCGACTTGACGACATCCATTCCTCCGACGAGGCTTTCATAGGCGATCGACGCATACTCCTTGGGAGTCAGCCCCTGGGATGGCTTGAGAACGGTGATAAAAAGAGGGCGCTTCGGGTTTCCTCGTCTTGCGGCGATTCCCTCTTCGCCGAACTGCGGGCCGGGAAGTCTTGAAAGAAGGGCGGAAGAGGGCTCGAAGTCATTGAGTTCGATCGATTTCAGGATGTTGAGACAGCTGATTTCTCCTGCGATGGAGAGTACGAGCCCATAGGCCGAGGAAATGCGCTGGGAAGGGACCATGATTTCAACGATGGCGTATTTCTTTCCTTCCTCGACCTTGAGCGGTTTGGCCGCGAAGCTCTCCGTCCCGGCCGTTTCGTACGCTGTTTTCTTGACTCCGAGACTCATCTCCCGGGCAATCAGGGCGGCCGCCCTGGGAACGTCGTTGGATCGAATCGTATAGGTTGTCCTGATGATCTCCGGTTTGCTCATGAACAAGGCCCTCTGTGCTATGGGATCGTAGGTGGACGGTGGGAATCCGGTCGCAATCCCATTACAATAGGTCAAAGAGGGAGCCACAGGCAAGGACCCAACTAAAAAGAGAGGATCAAAACACATGGGGGACCAGATCAAGGCCTCGGTCGAGGCAGTTGAACAATTTGCCGAAGATGTGAAACTCTTTCGCCTCGTCCCTTGCCAGACGCCGCTTTCATTTGTCCAGGGCCAGTTCATCAAGGTTCTCTGGGAGGGAGAAAAGGGATCCTATTTTGCGATCGCGTCCCCCCCCTATGAAAATCGATATATTGAAATTCTGGTAAAGAAGGGAAAGGGTGTCTCGGAAAAGCTTTTCGACGTCCGGCCCGGACAGAGTGTGGTCTTCGAAGGTCCGTTGGGAAACGGATTTCCACTGGATCCCCATCGGCACAAGAACCTTCTCTTCGTGGGAGTCGGAACGGCGATTGCCCCGCTCAGATCAACCCTTCTCGAGGCTCTCAGCCGGCGGGACGAGTTCGGACGCATCGATCTTTATTTCGGAACGATGACTCCGGGACACCTCTATTTTGGTGAAGAGATGCTGGACTGGCACTCCAGGGGGGTCAATGTCGTTGTGACCGTGACATTTCCGGACGAGAAATGGGACAGCCATTCGGGATTTGTCCAGCATATTCTCCAGCGACAGTCCGATCCTCTCCATCAGACGATCGCCTATGTATGCGGCATGAAAGAGATGGTCGAGGAAACAATCTCCGTACTGAAGGGACGGGCCATTCCCGAGGAGCATATTCTCCAGAACATCTGACGGCCTGACTCAAAATTGACGAGAGACTTGGGGGAGCCTTACGATGAACCAATAGGCGATCTCAGGACGTTAAAGCCCTGGAAAGTGTGTGGCTGTTTTTCCCATCATGAGGACCTCTTGACATGGACAAGACCGATCCGTTCAGCCGAAAGAAAAGCGACTCCGAAAAAAATGGCGATAAAAAAGAGGGGGCCGTGACGGAACCCTTCTCGGAGCTGGTTGTCGCCATGGAGCGACTGATCCGCCTCCTTGATGGCAAGGAAGAAGAAATGCGGGAGGCTTACCGGATCAGAAAGAAGCTTCAGGAGTTTGAAAACGAATGGCAACGGATGCAACATGAGGCGACCCGTCTCTCGGATGTTCTGGAAAAGGTCACGAAGCCAGCCTTCAGGATCGGGACATGCCTCGGAATTACGGCCGACGGGCTCGCCTGGGTTTCGGTCGGAGGGGGCGATTACCAGGCAACGGTTGACCCGCGTGTCTCCCTCGATACCCTGAAAAAGGGAGAACGGGTCCGTCTCAATGAAGCCCTGTCCATACTGGGGACGGTCGGGCCCGATCTTTCCGGACCAATCGTGCGCGTCGGCCGGCTTCTTCCGGACGGCCGTCTCGAAATAGGGTCGGATCGTCCTGACAATACGCTGGGAACGGTTCTCGACCGCTCGGACCAGTTGAAAGACGAGGCTCTGTCGACGGGTGATTTTGTACGGCTCGACAGTACTTCCAGACTGGCAGTGGAAAAGGTCCGCAAACGGGAGGAAAGCTATCTTCTGGCTGAGGTTCCGACAATCGGATGGGAATCGATCGGGGGCCAGGAGGAGGCGATACGGGAAATCCAGAAGGCCATTCTTAATCCCATTCTGTATCCTGAAGCCTACTCACGGTATGATTTCAAATCTCCCCGAGGCTTTTTGCTCCATGGGCCACCAGGATGCGGAAAAACCCTGATCGGAAAGGCGACTGCCCGGGAAATCGCCAATCGTCTGGCCCAAAAGGAGGGGCGGACCGTCAAGGGGGTCTTTTTCCATATCAAGGGACCCGAAATTCTTAATATGTGGCTTGGGGAATCCGAGCGTATCGTCCGCGAGCTTTTCGAGGAGGGCGAAAAGATCAGGAAGGGCGGAGATTTTCCCGTTCTGTTCATCGACGAGGCCGAGGCGATTCTCGGGACCAGACGAAACGGACGGGGGTTCAATATTCACAATACGATCGTTCCCATGTTCTGCGCTGAGCTCGACGGCCTTGCCGGACCGGCCGGTTTTCAAATGGTGATTCTGGCAACCAATCGCCCGGAGATGATCGATCCCGCCATACTGCGGCCCGGACGCATCGACCGGAAAATCAAGGTGAAGCGACCGACCTTCGAGTCTGCGATCGAAATTCTCGGGATTCATCTGGGAGCGGATGTCCCTGTCCGCTACACCTCGACCGGAAACGACTCCTCCCATGAACGGGAAAAGCTGCTGGAGACCTTCAGGGACAGATTCTTTGCCAGAACTGACGAAAATGCCGTTTTTGAAGTTTTGCGCAGATCCGGTAAACGAATGGCTATCTACCGATCGGACCTGGCTAGCGGGGCGATCCTCGAGTCGATCACGCTTCGGGCAAAGGAGCGGGCCCTGTTGCGTGAAATAGAAAGTGGGGACGGTGGTGTCGGCCTCGAGGATCTTCTCTGGGCGGCCCGATGTGAGTATGAGGAGGGGGATATACTTCCCCCTGCCGAGATTGCGCTCGAGTGGATGAGCCTCCTTGATATCGATACCCAGGATGTGGTCGATGTCAGAAAGATTCGCTCGACAACAGACTCTGCCAGAAATCTCAGGACGATCGAATAAGAGGGTCTATTGACGGAAGCTAAGGTTGTGCCGCTCTCTCCAGCCCAGATCGTCGTTGGAATCGAGACGGAGTTCGGGATCATTCGAAAGGATCTTGAGTCATCCGATCCGGTTCGGGAATCGATGGACCTTGTCAGGGCCTATCGTCCTCATTCCTTTGGGGCATGGGCCTATGAAGCCGAGGATCCGCGGGCCGATGCCCGGGGATTCCGCGTGGATAGGCTTGCCCAGGACGAGGAAGAGGATGCGTTTGTCCGATCAGACCAGCAACGGAGTTTTTCGTTCAGGGAATCGAAAAGCGACAGGATCCTTCAGAACGGAGCCCGCTTTTACAATGATCATACCCACCCTGAATACGCCACTCCCGAATGCCGCACACTGCGTGACCTTATCCTTTACGATCGGGCCGGCACAGAGGTCGTCAGACAGGCCGTCAAGGCCCGGGAAGCGGAGCTCAACTCTTCCGGGGCGCTGGGTCTCTATCGGAACAATACCGATTTTCATGGTCACAGCTACGGATGCCATGAAAACTACCTTCTTCCACGAAGCCTCCCGTTTGGCAGGATTGTGGAGGGCGTGACCCCCTTTCTGGTGGCCCGGACCATTCTCCTGGGGGCTGGCAAAGTCGGAATGGAGGGGGCGGACGGCTTTTCCCGGGAGGGATATCAGCTGTCCCAGCGGGCGGATTTCATCGAGGAGCGGATCGGGGTCAACACGATGCACCATCGTCCCATCGTGAACAGCCGGGACGAGCCTCATGCCGATCGTACCCGTTACCGGAGGCTGCACCTGATCTGCGGAGATGCAAACATGTCCGAGTGGCAAACCGCCATGAAGGTAGGGATGACCCGCCTCGTTCTCTCGGCCGTAGCCTCTCTTCCTCAGGACAAGTTTCCTGTACTGGCCGATCCGGTTCACGCTTTCCGCCTTGTATCCCGCTCTGTCAACGGGAACGTCCTGTTGGCGCTGGATGGGGGGGAAACAATGACCTCCATGGAGCTTCTCCTTGTATACAGGGATCTGTGTTCACAGCTGGTGATGGATTCTGAAGGGGAGTGGATCATTTCGGAATGGACCAAAGCCATGGAGGACCACCAAAAGGATCCGGAGCGCTTGGCCGACCGCGTTGACTGGATAGCCAAGCGGCAGCTTCTGGAACTATTCCGGAATGAAGAAGGACTCTCGCCGGGCGATCCATGGTTTCAAAGCCTGGATCTCGCCTATCATGATCTCGACCAGGATCTGGGAATGTTCTGGCCCCTGGAATCGGAGGGCCGGATGGTGCGGTTGACCGATCCCGGAGAGGTGGAGGATGCGATGATTGTTCCGCCTGCGCTGGGACGAGCCCGCATTCGTGCGGCCGTTCTTAATCGGTATGAAAAAGAGATCCGTGATGCTGGGTGGGAACGGATCGCTTTTGTCGATGGGAGTTATATCGATCTCCCCCTCTTCATGACCCTGGATCGGGAGAATGTTGAAAATCTTTGCAGGAAGATTGAGGCTTGCGAGGAAAGGGTCAATCTGTCTGGAATTCTGTCAGGCATAGAATAGGGAGGAGCCATGGAAAAGCTCGCTTGGTCCAAGTTTTTACCTGATAACGATCCATTTGGTTCACAAGCTTTCTCGCTTGATGAGCAGGAACGGGTTCCATTCCCTACCCGGCGCGGAACGAATCCGGAGAGCCCTGCGCCAAGGAATCTGGATCCAAAGCCGACGAAGGATCGCATGATGGACAGAATGCGAAAAGTAGATCCGAAGCAGTCCGAACGATATCGCCAGAGGACCGGAGAATAGGGTGTCCGAGGGGCCAGGGAGAAAGGATGAATATGGGAGGAGGGACGTTGAGGATTGATCAGGAGGGGGGACCTTATCCGCCGAACACAGGGTATTTTCCGGATCTTCTGAAAAGGATCCCCGTCCAGGGGGCGCCGTCCAGGGAAAGGGCGCCTCTTCCTGGCGCCTCTCACGGAACCACAATTCTGGCCTTTCATTTCCAGAATGGAGTTCTTGTTGCGGGGGATCGACGGGCGACAGCCTCCAACCGGATTATGTCGAACCGTGTCGACAAGGTGCTGGAGATAGACGATTCGGCACTTCTGGCCATTTCCGGGTCTCCGGCCATGGCGCTTGAAATGGCCCGGGTTCTTGATCATTCCCTCAAATATTATCGGCGGAGCCAGTTGACTGAAATTTCCCTGGAGGGAAAGGTTCGCATTCTTGCCCAGCTCCTTAAGGAAAATCTTCCGATGGCCGTGGAAGGGATAGGAGCCGTGGTTCCCCTTTTTGTGGCCAGGGATCCCGATTCACGAATCGTCCGTATCTATTTCTATGACATCCTGGGCGCTCACTTCGAAGGGGTCGAGTTTTCTGTCGGAGGCTCCGGTTCTCCGGAGGTCCAGGGAATCCTGCGCTATCTCGACCGCTGGAGTCCGCATCCCCTTCGGGAAATGTCCCGAGAAGAGGCTATCGTTCTCGCCCTTCGTCTTCTTGAAACGGCTTCCTACTTCGACTCGGCAACGGGGGGGATCGATTCGCAGGATCCGATCTGGCCTGTGATGAAAATCTTGACTGCGGAAACACTCGAAACTGTTGATGAGCCGACGCTGTCCACGATTTACAGAAACGAGGTGATGCGTGTTCGATGAGCCCTACCGTTGGATCGATGCCATTCATCAGCGGAGGGATTATATCGCCGAGCAGCTAGACAGGGCGACCCCCGTCATCGGAATATCCGTCTCCGAAGGAATCCTCCTTGTCTCCTATCATCGCCAGAACCCCAAAATTTATGAATTGTACGACCGGATCGCATTGGCCGGAATCGGCCATCCTGCAGACCTTGAGACGGTCAGGGGCATACTTCTCAATATGGCCCATGTCGAGGGATTCCAGCGATCGGTTTCCGATGTCAGCATCGAACGTCTGGCCCTTTTTGGCCTGGCTCCCCGCCTGAAGGCGGCTTATGAAGATATCTCGGCTCCTCCGATCATTCTCGATGTCCTGTTGTCCGAAGTCGGACGGACTCCTTCGGAGGACCGTTTCATCAAGGTGTCGTTTGACGGGAATCTGGAACGCTCCGTGGGTACGATGGTCCTGGCACCGACAGAGGAGGTCGATCTTAAGGTGGCAGGCCTTTTGAAAGAGCGGATCCCGCGCGAAGAACGGACTCTTCGTAAGGTTGTGTCGGCCCTTCCCGGTGTTTTTGTGGAAACTCTCTTTACCCGGGAGGAACGGGGGCTGGATGACTCCGGTAATCTTATCAGCCCTGAAAAACTTTCGGAGTGCGAAAGGATTTTGCGGGAGGATCGCCAGTGGGAGGGTGTTTTTCTCGACCGTCAGGCGCCGTCCAGGATAAAAAAGTTAAACGAGACGGGGGATTTTCTCCTTTGAAGTTCTTGTGCGGCATAGAGACCGAATATGGTCTTCTGATCAGGGACTGGGACGGGAAAGGTTCCTCGATGATCCGCCAGGAAGAACTTTTCCGGCGGGTGCGCGATTACCTTTTTTTTGAAAAAAAAGCCGGCCTGATCGATTTGCATCAGCGCGCTTACGACGAGCCTCCCGGCAACGGAGGATTCCTGAAAAACGGGGGCCGACTGTATATCGACATGGGACATGTGGAATACGCTTCTCCGGAATGCGGCACGATCCTTGATCTTGTCGCCATGGATCGGGCCGGTGATCTCCTGCTTGAACAATCCATAAGAGAGCTTGGTCTCTCTAAAAGCATCTCCTTCATCAAAAACAACATCGATCATCAGACACTGGCCACCTTCGGATCCCATGAAAACTATTCGGTTCCTCGAAGCTTTCCATTCAATGAGCGGGGGCTTGATCCTCTCGTCGCCTTTCTCGTCACCCGGCAAATCTTTTCAGGAGCCGGACGCGTCGGAGCCTCGATCATCAACGACAGTCTGATCTCGCTGGACGATTCCATCCCTGAGATTCCTTTCCAGATTTCCCAGAGGTCGGACTATGTGGTCAACAAGTTTTATCAATGGGTTCAGATGAATCGCTCCATTGTGAATACGCGTGACGAACCGCTGGCCGATCCCTTGCAATTCCGCCGCATTCATCTCCTTCTCGGAGACTCGAACATGTCCCAGTATGCGCTGGCGCTCAAAGCCGGCACGACAAGACTTGTCCTTGGCTTGATCGAGCGGGGGGAGGCCCCCTGGATTCCGATCGCCGATCCGGTTCAGGCCATCAGATCTCTTTCGCACGACCTCTCGATGAACTGGCCTGTGGAGGTCGGAGGAGAGGGCATCATGAGCGCCGTTGATGTTCAGGGAAAATTCTATGAGGCGGCTGAAAAGGCCTTTAGGGGAGAAAGCGATGATGCGGACTGGATTCTGGATGCCTGGAACGAGATCCTGACCGATCTTGATAAAAAGGACCCGGAGATCGTGGCAGACCGTGTCGATTGGGCCCAGAAATATGTGCTTCTCGATGCCTTCAGGAAAGAGGAGGGGCTGTCCTGGGAGGACCCATGGATGGAAAGCCTCGATCTCGCCTACCATGACCTCAACCCGGATACGGGACTTTTCTATCCCCTTGAAGAGGACGGAACCCACAGAAGACTGGTTTCTCCGTCGGCCATACGGGCCGCTTCGGAAATCGGTCCGGCAGGCACCAGGGCCCAAGGCCGGTCTGAAGCCGTTCACCGGATTCTTGAGGGGAAATCCGGAAAAAAGGTCTCCGATTACATCATCCAGTGGTTCGGTGTCCAGATTGACGGAGGGGAGATCCTTTACATGCTGGATCCTTACAAAACCTACCGTCGTGAAGTCGCTTCCTATTTCTCCGAGGGGGGGCAGTGAGGGCGTTGTTCTTCTGTTACCCCCACCCATATTCGCATGTCCTCCTTGGGGAAGAGAAATTCACCAAGCAGGAAAATCTCTATCTGAGATTCTGTTGTTTCTGGTGAAATGCGAGATAGGGATCCCACATCGCCCCAGTTGCGGTCATGGCAAAGTCGGCCCCCGAAGCTAAAAAGAGGTCATAGTCCTCGACTGTCATCAGACCGCCCACGCCGATGACTGAAAGTGGGAGTCCCAAGGAGGCAATCCTGCCGGAAAGTCTGGCGACTACTTCCAGAGCGGCTTTTCGGATGCCGTTCCCGCAGACTCCGGAGCGTTCGCGACCGGGTCCCGGGAGCGCCGGGCGTCCCTCCGGATTGATCACCGTCGCCGAGAGAGTATTGATTGCCGCGATTGCATTGATGTGGGGTCCAATTTCGCGAAGTAGAACGTCCGCCTCGGTGTCACTTCCTATATAACCGACTTTGACGATCAGGGGAAAGTCCGGGCCAAGTTCCCGCCGCACGGTTCTAGCCACTTTGCCGGCACTTGCCGGATCCTGAAAAATCTGACCCTCGGTTCCTTTCACATTGGGGCAGGAAAAGTTGACCTCAACGGCCTGGGCCCCGGATTCCTTGGCCATTTTTGCCGCCCGGGCAAAGTTTTCGGCAATGGATTCCCCCTCCCGTTCGGTTCCGACGACGCTGACGATCAGGACTTGTCCCGGCCCTATTTTTTTTCTGGCCCGGGCAATGTCCTCCTGCCAGACGGTCGGATCCTGGCTCGGCATTCCAAAAGAATTTGTGATGGTGATGTCACGCATGGAGGAGGGCTCCATGCGGGGAGATCCGATGAGGGGGGTTGAGAGGGATTGCGGGGTAAGATCTCCAGACACCGAGACATAGAGGCAGTTTGGGGGCGGGTAAGAAGGGTGGGCGTGAGTTCTGACTGTCTTGTAGACCAGTAGATCGAACCCCATTGTCGCATAAAACCCGATCCAGTCAGAGTTGAGCAAGGGACCCGCCGGAATGCCGAGACGGCTGTTGGCCGGTATCCCGAGGAAGGAGACATTGGATGATGTCGGCATGGCGGTTGGAATGCGCCCGTGAAAGACCGGTCCGTCCCGATAGTTGTCTTCGTAGGATTTATCAATATTGTAAACCGGTTCAGGAATTTGCAACGCGTACTCCTTTGGGGTCGATGGTCGAAAGAATGATGGAGGCTTCAATGCCTAGGATTTTCAGTGTCTTCTGAAGCTGATTTTCGATGGCCTGAATCCGGCCAGGATGTGGAGTCAGTGCGACCATTGTGGAGCCTGCTCCCGAAATGGCAAACCCAGTCGCTCCTGAGGAAAGAGCTGTTTCTTTCAGGGAATCGAATCCCTTGATCAGATTTTTCCTGTAGGGTTCGATGAGGGGATCCGATACTCGCAAGCAAAAGAGTTCGGGGTCGTTTCTCATGATTCCCGCAAGAATCCCCGCTGTGTTGGCGAGAGCTCCCACGGCATCCTGCCTCGGGACCATGTCGGGAAGAATGCGGCGGGCCTCGGAGGTTTTGACTGTCGTGCGGGGAATCACGAAAAGCAGATGAACACCTTCAATGCAACCAACAGGCAGGGATGTTCGACTCGCTCCATGGCTGACGGTCACTCCTCCGAAAAGGCAGGCCGAGATGTTGTCAAGGAAAACCCCCCCGCTCACTTCGGATTCCGCTCTCAGGGCGGCGTCCAGAATTTCAGCGTCCCTGAATATTTCTCCCGCCAGGAGGTGTGCCAGATACGCCCCGCCGACAGCCGAGGCGGCTGAAGATCCGAGGCCGGATCCGGGGACCCCTTTGGTGATGGTCATCCGGAAAGGAGTCTCTATTCCTGCCCTGTTGAGGAGTATTCGTGCCGAGATGCTGGCTGTATTCTGGTCCGGTATGGTCGGAAGGAGCGTCCAGGCTCCGGTAATTGAATCGATCCTGTCTTTGTCGAGCGAGGAGTCGAGTTGAGCCGAAATCAGGTCTCCCATCCCTGAAACAGCCATGCCGAGTGTATCAAATCCTGGTCCGATGTTTCCGACCGAAGCAGGCGCATAGACCGATAGAAGGCGTGAGACTCGGGGGTCGGCCATGCCGTAGGTTCTCCTGAAAATTTAGAGGGAATTAAAGTCGATTAACCTTTGTCAATTCTATCATAATGCGCATGAAAAATGAGATGGCTCAGTGGAGCAGGGAAAGGAGTCGTGGGAGAATCGTTCCAATAAAGAGGCCAGAAACACCGGCGATGCCTCCCAGCAAAAGCATTTCTCCCGCTCCCTTCAGCGGGGGTTCATTCGAAAGCCGGGACTTTATGCTTCCTGTCAGGAAAAGGGCCAGGCAGGAAAAAACAAGTGAATCTGTGAAGGCGGATCCGATTTGTCCAAGTAGGAAATAAGGGAGAAGGGGTGGAATGGCTCCGATCAGAAAGGAGCCTCCAAGAAGGAGTCCCCCTTTAAGTGGGGATTCAAGATCTTCCTCATGGAGACCAAGTTCTTCCCTGATCATGAATCGGTGCCAGGCCTCCGGATTGGATGTGATTTTTTCGGTGACAAGATCCGACTGATCCGGAGCGAGGCCGAACGAAAGAAAAAGATTTCTGACTTCTTCGCGCTCTGTTTCGGGGATGTTGTCGATCTCCCATTTTTCCCGGGCGATTTCGCGTCTGAAAATGTCATTTTGGGTTCGGGATCCGAGATACCCTCCGATTGCCATGGAAAGTCCGCCGGCGATGGCGGTCATCAAGGCAGCGTAAATGATTGAAAGACGAGGCAGTGAGGAGCCGGTCAGTCCGCCCAGGAAGCTGAGCAAGGTCACCATCCCGTCATTCATTCCAAGTATGACGTCGCGAAACTTCCTTTTGGCGGGAAGATGCCCGCCTTCTGAGGAGTCCCGTGAAAAAATGGTATTTTTTCCCATTGTTCCCATAGGACAATCATAGACAAGTCGGCCGTCAGTATTCCATATGGCAGGAACTCCTTTTTTAAAATGGGAGCATTTGTTTGAAGCCGGAAGCCTTTTCGAGATTCGAATTCACGGAGTAGGTTTTCGCCGCAAATCCTTGGAACAATCTCGCTTAGGTCTAGGGCAGCTTCACGCCGACCATGACTTTCGTCGGAGCCCGCGTACTGTTTTCTCGCAAATTAAGGCCAGGGGTTATGCGTAAAGAATTAGGAAGTTGACACATGGAACCGTGAAAGAGGAAAGAATTGTCTTGAGGAAGGAGAATGGACCGAGGTATCCGGTAGGAGTTCCCTTACCGCAAATCTCCACTGATCCCCGAAATTGCGATTTTCGGCCAATAGCCGTTATCTGGTTAAATCATGGCCCATGAAAAAAGATGCAAACCTCCTCAGGTCGTCTTGACAAGCAATTCTTCAAGGCGTATTCTTCCGTGTGTAATGCCCTCAAAATACGGGTCCGCGAGGATCTGTGCGGATCAAGGCACTTATTCCTTATCTTCTTTTTGTAAGGGGGTTGTCGTGGCTCAAAGTCATCAGAAGGGAATCGTGGCCTATTGGCTCGGTGCGGCATTCTCGGCGGTAGGAAGTGGTTCGGTTGTCGGATTCTGCCTGCAGGAGTGGTTCGGTGCCCACCGGTTTGAAACATGGCGTGAATCCTACATCTGGATTTACTGGATCATGGTGCTTTCCACGGTTGCTGGTGCTCTGATCGGGCTGTACTCCTATTCCTACCACAGGAAGCGCGAGGGTTGGTGATCGTGGTTTTCTGTGAGGCTAAAAGGTCAGAATCCTAAAACTTGGGAGGTGCCAGTATGTGGATGTTAAGTGCAATTACATCGCTGTCAAGCGCACAACTTAAAGAGCTTTCCGATCCAAGTCACTGTTGCGGAATGACCCCCGGAGGGGCGAGCCAGGGTGTGGCTTCCTTTGCGGCCTTTATGGGGACGGCAACGGCAATCGGCAGCATGGTTCTGTTGCTTGTCTGCATGTCGGGGATTGCTGGACGGGCGAAATTCGATCCTTCTCGCAAAAAGTAGGGTGCTGGAATAGAAAAGGAATGCCGGGTTTCCCGGTCTCCTTTTCTTGGGGTGCAGAATAACTTCTGTGCCTGGATTGTCTTCCGTTGTGTGTCGGAAAGACAGATTAAACCTCAAGAGCGTTTAAGGAGTGCGAGATGGCATTTCGCGAGTACAAATTTGGGGTGATGATGACCGGCACAGTCTTCGCTGTGACGCTGTCCATTACGGTGTTGTTTCCTGCCATGGAGATGAGCAAAGTTCCTCCCTCTGCAACGGCGATCCAGAAAGCCAAGGATTACGGCCCGGAGAGTGGATTCACGATTGAGGATCCCTTCATGACGGGTGAAAACCGTCCAACCATGATCGGAAAAGGAAAGGTGATCTTTGTCCGGGAAGGTTGCTGGTGGTGCCACACCCTTCTTCCCGAGCAGACTCAGGACTGGCAGTATTTTGGTGCTCCTCCAAGGGTTTCCGACTTTGTCGGCGAATCCCCGACCGTTTTCGGATCGGATCGCAAAGCTCCAGATCTGCTTCATGTCGGAAGCCGTTTGCCCATCAAGGGATGGCATCTTGTTCACCATGCCAATCCCCGGGCGGTTCAGCCCATGTCACAGATGCCCGCATTTAACTATCTTTCCAAGCGGGATCTGAATGCTTTGGCTGATTATATGATGAGCCTCAAATAGCTTTTGGGGGAAGCTAGGCTCTATGAAGTATTGAGTGATCGTAGGGCCTGGCTTCCTCGGTATGGTAGACACTCAAGGTCGAACTGAACTTCCGGTTCTGTAAATACCTCTAAAAGGAGTGGTGTTATGGCTGATGTTGAAGAGCTTCTGAATGAAAGATTTGACGGGATGCTCGAAGGAACGAACAATATCCCTGGAATTATTATTCTTCTGCTGGTGATGACTGTTGTGACCGCCGAGCTCTTGACTTTCCCGCTTTTCGGGGCCCGTCCGCAGCTTCCGGGTCATCTTCATTACTGGCTCGTACAGGGTGTTCCGGTTTTGAAAGCACACACTTCTCCCAATCTGGCTCGTCCGTGGTGGGATCAAGGGTACGTGATCAATTCAATCTATGTTTCTATTTTCTTTACGTGGGTCGGTTTGCTGATGAAAAGAACAGAAGTTGCCCGGGATTTCTAACGCTAATTTGATGCCAATCCCGGCAACTTCTCTGTGTTCCACTCACAATCCAAGGGGAGGTGAGTCCTTTGTGGAATGTAAATAGTCCTATCGTTTTCTGGAGTATTACACTGATAATGCTTTTTTCTGCACTCATCTATTCCTTCTTCATCGACGATGTGAAGCCTGAGTAAATATAAGGCTTTATGAAGAGGGCCGGCGGGGGGAGCAGCTCCCCTCGTATACATAAAAAAGGCGGTTTCCTGCGGAGGCCGCCTTTTTTATTGCTTGAAGGTTGCGGTTCCTTGCCCGGCAGGTGTACAATCGGGGTTACGAGGTGTTGTATGTCGATTAAGATGTCTGTCTCTGTTGTAATTTTTACTTTTCTTACCGCTTCTGTAATTACCTTTGCCATCATGTCCCGCTATATTATCGGCCCCTTCAAAAAGCTCAAGCGAGGAGAGCAAGTTATCATCGCCATGAGTTTCGTCGGAATTATCAGCGTCATTTCCTTTGCGATTATCCAGCTTTTATTGAGAATTCTGGTGTAATAATCGAATGAAAACAGGTGAAAAAGTCGTATTTCTCCTTTCCGGGTTAATGGTATTGTCGGCGGTTGTGCTATACATTTTGGCTCGGATGAATGTGGTGACCTTCTGGACGACGAACGACATCTACCTTTTTTCAAAAAAGTCGGATGCCGGGTATCAGGTTTTCCAGAAGTATGGATGTCGGGATTGTCATGTCGTTTATGGAGAAGGAGACTATGACGGTCCCGATATGGATGGGGAAGGAACGAGGCGTACCGCAGATTGGCTTCACCGCTACTTCGCCAATCCGGCGGCTCTTGTTCCGGGAACGGCCCATGCGGGGAAATTTGCCCCCACTTTTAACAAGTTGTCCCCGAAAGAGAAGGATGAACTTGTTGATTTGCTGATGAGTCTGAAGTCGTTACCCGGATCCCCTAATTATCCAAAACCTCCCAAATAGCTGCTTTAGGGAGAAAGCCAAGGTCAAGGAGCCAAAATGAAACTGCCAGAAGGTATTGTCGCCTATCTATGGACTGCGACCGGACTCGTCTCACTCGTCATCATCGTGTTCGGGATTTATTGGGCTTACAAGAACGGGCAGTTCGATGAAAACATCAAGTATATCGTATTTAACGACGAAGACGGAGACGCTCAGAAGCCCCCCCACGAGCAGCCGGAAGTTCATCCCCAGGCGCCAAAGGGAAAATAGTTTTCAATAGAAGCTTTTTCAAAGGGGTCCCGTTTGAAAAAGAAATTGAACCGCGTCAATGCCCTCGCCGGAATAGCGATAGGTTTCCTGCTTTTCTGGTTGGCTGACAAGGCATTTGGATTGACGAATGGCGCGTTCCACCATATCTTCGGAACCGGAATTCTCTTCTCTTATCTGCTGGCTCCCCTCGCAGTCTCCCTGGTAACCGGTTATATCATCGGCCCATTTGGTAAATTGCTTGCTCCTGTGCCGCCGATGGGATATCTTCTCTTCTCCTACCTTTATGAGGTCTATCATCCCACAGGGCAGACAGTCGGAATTCCCGTTGCCCCATTCATGATGATTTTCTTCATAACTGTTCCGGAGGTTTCCTTCCTGGGAGGATATGTCGGAGAGACCATCAAAAGAAAACGTTCGTCTGGAAAGACCGGAGAAGGCCGGCCCAAATCGAGGGGCCCTGAAAGGGTTTCCTGAATTTGAAAAGAGGGACATCATGAACCAGGCCAGAGAGCCAGAAAAAATAGACAGCCCGGCAGATCGACTGGGACTTCGCTTTATTCTCTTCGGTGTTTTTTGCCTTTTTGTCGGAACGCTCCAGGGTTTTCTTCAGTCGACTCCCAGAATCCGCCACTGGATCCATATGACCGGACAGGCCGGGCATTTGGTGGATCCACTGGCCCATGCCCATATCAACCTGATCGGTGGAGTCGTTTCGGTTGTCATGGCCATGGTTTACTATCTTCTCCCGCGACTATCCGGAAGACAGATCTGGAGTCAAATGCTGGGGGAACTTAGCTTCGTTTTCATGGTATCTGGGGTTCTGGCGTTCTATAGTGTTCTTTTGACATTCGGCATCCTCGAGGGGAACAGGATGCTCGACCAGGGAATCGTCTATCCTCTGGCGCGCGCCGTTTATCAACCCTATCACAGGATCGGATTCGTTCTGGCGGCTCTTCTGATGGGAATCGGCCACTGGACCTTTGTCTTCAATGTTTTTGCTACAGTCTGGTTCCGGGCCCCGAAAAAAGTTTTGAATCCGGTAACACGGCAGGCGAAAGAAAGGGTTTGAGCCGAATGGAAGAGAAAAAGAAAAATGAATTCGAGGAAAAAAACATTCACCCTGAAACTCTTCAAAAGGAAACACCTCTTCACATCAGCCCGGACGACGATGATCTGGCTCCGGCGGAAATGTCGCCGTGGCAACTTCCCTGGAAGGCGATTACGATCACCTTCGTTCTGCTCATACTCATAGCGGGGGCGGTTCACGTCGTGGGACTGGCGTCAAACAGAATTGTACGCCTTTCAACGGCAGGTGTCCGAAAGCATGGGGCGGCTCCCGGAGAATTTCGCCCGATGGGGGGAGTCCTGACGGAGGCCCTTCCAGGAACGAACTCTTCCAAACTCAGCGCGGCCTCGAAAAACCTTCAGGAAGGAAAAAATCTCGCTCCCACACCCCAGATCCAGGTCGATGCTTCCGGATACAAAATTCCGAAGGGATTCGTCCTGATTCCCGCGGGTCCCTTCTGGATGGGATCCGATGACAATTTCGCGAATTTTGACGAAAAACCGGTTCACAAGGTGTTCCTTCCCCCGTATCTGATCGAAAAGACTCTGGTGACAAACAGGGAGTACAAGGAGTTTGTCGACAAAGCCCACTACATTCCTCCCGCCAATTGGAAGAACGGCACGTATCCCCCTGGGAGAGGCAATTATCCTGTGACATTTGTTTCCATGGAGAACGCCCGTGACTATGCGCGCTTCCGAAGAGCAAGGCTGTGTACGGAGGAAGAGTGGGAAAAAGCCGCCCGCGGTGTGGACAAGCGGATGTGGCCGTGGGGAGACACCTGGGACCCAAGAAGAGCCAATGCGAACTACACGGTGGGAGATACCTCCCCCGTGAACCGTTATCCCATGGGGGCCAGTCCCTATGGCGTTCTCGACATGGCCGGAAATGTCTTCGAATGGACCAGCTCGAAGTACCGTCCCTATCCGGGAAACACGGCCAACAAGGCCCGGTTCTATTCATACCGGGTCGATGCGACGGGAGCCCTTCATCCTGTGAAGGGAAAGTCCTACTATGTTTTGAGGGGGGGGTCCTGGAAAAGCGACCAGTACAGCGCCCGGGTCAGCGCCAGAAATCCGACCTGGCCTTTTTATGCCTCGGACTTTTTTGGATTCCGGCTTTGCATGGATGCGAAACGATGAATGAAGGGGAAGGGGTCTGTCATGACGAGGGATGAAAAAATCAAGGACTACATCATGAAGTTCTACTATGCCTGTCTCCTTTACGCGATTATCGGCTTTTCCTGGGGAGCGGTGATGGGCGGTGTGGAGACTTTCCGCAATTTTGTCCAGGCCGGGGCGGGCGGACCTTCTGACCTGATTGTGCTCGGTCACACCCACATCAATCTTCTGGGATGGGTCGAGATGGCTATCTTTGGATCGATGTATTATATTGTCCCCAAAATTTTCAGCGGCCCCCTCTACAGCTATCGTCTTCTCAAAATCCATTTCTGGATGCACAACATCAGCCTTGTCGGGATGGTCCTTGCCTTCTGCATCGCCGGGTACAAGGGCGGGATGATTCTCCTTCACGGAAATGTGGCCGATATCAAGCCCGTCGAGGCCCCCTACATGGAAATGGTCGGCATTTTCGGCCTTTTTGTGCTTCTGGCCAACATCATCTTTGCCTACAATATCTATATGACGGTCCAGGTAGCCAAGGGACGGCGGGAACTTCCGGTGAGCGAGCGTGAAGAGGCCTCAGCCCCTATCCTGCCAGCCATGTCGCCATCGACCGGAACCTTTCGCCAGTCACAAAATCATTGAGAGCACGCCATCTTATGACCCGACTTTACAAACCCCTTCTTCTGGGGGCAATATGGGGATTGGGGATTGTTGGAATTCCAGGAAATTCCTGGGCCTATCTTCCCCGATATGTTCATGTAACGCTTGGACTCCCTTGGTTTGCCTATCTTTTCTTTTTGCTGGGAGTTCTTGTTCCCGTTTTTCTCTATCTCGGAATTTCCTGGTATTTCAAACGAGAACTGGAGAGGCCGGGGCACGGCAAGAATTCACGGGACGAAGACTCCGAGGAGTAGGAACTCCGGGGGCTGGCTCATCCACTAAAGAATCGGGAGCCCCATTCCATGGAACAGACGCAACCGCTCATACCGATGCCGAAAATCGGCACCGAGCCCATCAAGACCCAGAAGATCCGGATCACACACATACGTTATGTCGTTCAGGCCCTTGTTATTATTCTTCTCATCCTCCTCCCCTTCACCGGCATCTTTCATATCGACCTTTCAACAGGACGATTCGTTTTGTTCGGATACCAGGTGTGGTGGAGCGATTTCTTTTTGATTCTTCCTTTCTGGCTTTTTGTGATCACAGCCATGACGGCCGTATATGCCCTCCTCGGGATGGTGTATTGTGGCTGGGCCTGCATTCAGAACACTTTTTCCGAGTGGACAAACGGACTCGCACGGCTGGCCTTCGGATCAGCCACGCTTGGACCAGGAATCGGAGAGATTTCCCTGTCCCATCCCCGGCCCAAAAAGGTCTCTCTTTTCAGGAAGGGAATTCAGTGGACAATCTTCCTGGGAGGCGTGACCCTGTTTTCCCTTGCAGTTTCCGTGATCATCACGGCCTATGTGATTCCACCGAGAACCCTGTTTCATGATCTCGCCACGGGGAGAAACCCTACCGCCTACTGGTTGCTGTTCGGAATCGGAGGAGTGATGTTCCTGAATCTTCTCCTTGTCCGCCATTACTGGTGCAAGTGGGTCTGTCCCTATCCCCTCTGGCAGCATATGTTCAAGACCGACGACACTCTGAAGGTTGCCTTCGACCACAAGCGGCGAAATGAATGCACCGGATGCAACCTCTGTGTCAAATCGTGCTTTATTGATATTGATCCCAGGGATACGAAAAATTATTCGCGGTGCATCAACTGTGGGGAGTGCGTGGTTGCCTGCGAAGACTATTCGGCGAAGAGAGGACTTCCCTCCCTTTTGACCTTCCATAAGAACGGCGTCTATGTCGATTCAGAGGGGGCCATGAAGGGGAGAAGGCTTTCCCCGGGGACGGTGCGATTCGTTGTGGCCGGGGTTGGCAGCCTCATTCCTTTGTCGCTCTTTATCTATGGAATCGCGACCTACTCCCCATATCATGTGACGGTCAGCCAGGTTCCCGGGCGACTCGACCAGTTCGAGGTCGGGCTTTACAACAAGACTCCGCGGCCTGAGCGCTTCACAATCGCCGAATCCGGTTTGCCCTCCGATCGGGTTTCATTTGAAACCACAAAGGTAGCTCTTCCCCCAGGAGAGCACCGGAAGATCTATTTCACCGTGAAATCCGGTAGCGATCTTCCCCCTGGCCTGCACAACTTCATGGTCACCGTGAATGCCAGAACTCCCAAGCCGGGACAATTCAGCCAGGTGGCGACTGTCTATATCCAGGGAGGGAAGTCCTAGCCAGATCAGGGAACCCAGGGTTCACGAATGGCGTCGGCCATGCGGTCGGGGGGAAAGATCGGCAGGGATTTCTGGATGCCCGAGGCGAGATGTTTGATCGTGATCGTTCCGGTCGACAGCTCGTCTCCTCCCAGGAGACCGATAAAGCTTGCTCCCTCCCTCTCCGCCTGAAGAAAGGCTTTTTTGAGGCGAGCCTGGCCGAAAATGCCGACCGCCGATATTCCCTGTTCCCTTAGAGAGGCGAGGATTCTGTGGGCATAGGGTTTCGCAGCCTCCTCGAGGGGATGAACCGCCAGATGGACAGCGGGCCTTGAGGCTTTTGGAAGCGTTCCTGCGAGTTCCCTCAGAAGGAAGAGTCTTTCGATTCCGATGGCCAGTCCGACCCCCGGGACGTCGCCTCCACCGAGGTGACGGACCAGTCCGTTGTAGCGGCCGCCGGCAGCCCATGTGGACTGGGCCCCCAGCGCATCTGAAACCCATTCGAAGGCCGTTTCGGTGTAGTAGTCCAGACCCCGTACGAGTCTGTGGGACACGGTGAAGGCGATCCCTTCCCCTTCAAGCCCACGGCAGACGCGTTCGAAGTGGTTTCTGGAAGCAGGGCAGAGAAAGTCCGCCAGGTGTGGCGCAGACTCAAGGACCGGCTGGCATGATGGAATTTTGCAGTCGAGGACCCTCAGGGGATTGGCGTGGGTGCGGCGCCGGCATGTCTCGCACAGGGTGTCGAGGTTCTTCTCAAGGTATCCGACCAGAATTTCCCGGTAGGCGGGGCGGCATTCGGGGCACCCCATGCTGTTGATGAGAAGGCGGGAAGCCGGGATTTTTGATTCCAGTGCGTGGCGGCTGACCGTGGCAATCAGGTCCACGTCATCGTCCGGGTCCGACGACCCGAGAATCTCGGCTCCGGCTTGATGAAACTGTCGGAGCCGTCCTGCCTGGGGCCGTTCGTGCCTGAACATCGGTCCCTGGTAGAACAGCCGTTCCAACCGTCCCGGTTCGGCCAGACGGTGTTCGATCGCGGCCCGGATCAGCGAGGCTGTCCCTTCGGGTCTGAGAGCCAGCGATTCACCTCCTTTTCCGGAAAAAAGGTACATCTCCTTTTCGACGATATCGGTTGACTCCCCGATCGATCGTGCGAAAAGATCTGCGGACTCGAAGAGGGGAAGCCGGATTTCTCGAAACCCTGAACGGCCGAAGACCTCCCTGACTTCGTCTTCCAGACGGCGAAAGGTTTCAGAGTCGGGGGGGAGAAGGTCTTTGACGCCACGGGGGGCCTGGTATTTCATGGAGGTCCATTCTTATAGGTGAATGCGATCGGGAGAAAGTCCGAAGACTATTCCCTGATTAGCGATAAACGTTCGAACCTTCATTCTAGCAGAGGGCGATGGGAAACAAAAAGAGTCGAAAGGTGGCTGTCCTTGAGGAGCTGTCCCGCGGGTTTACGAAAAGAAGCCTTGACGGCGGATATATGGACGATCCCGAATTCCGGAAGGCCTACGGGGAGTATTTCGGGACGGTGGGATTCGAAAAGGGGATTGCGCTTTCCCGGGAGATCAAAAACAGAGGTATAACGGCCTTCAATGGGAAAAAGCGCCTGTCGGCGATCGACCTCGGCACGGGAACGGGGGAGTTTGTCCGGGGACTGTCGGAGGGTCTTCTGGAGGAGAGCGCCCATGAGATCGATCTTCTGTGCGTCGACCGATCCAGAGCGGCACTGCAGGACCTCTCGGATCACTGGATCCGCCCCGTTCCCATCCGCCTCCGTCTCCGGGAGGCCATTCTGCCGGATCGAAAGGATCTTCTCGAAGAGGTGACGGGGGAGATCGATCTTCTCTCCATGGCCAATCTTCTGGCGGAAAACGAAGATCGCCTTTCCGGTTTCCGTGACCTGCTCGCCACCTTCTTCTCCCGCCTGTCGCCGGGCGGAATGATGATCCTCGTCGAGCCGGCCGACCGGCGCTCGTCCCGTGCGCTGCTTTCTCTCGGGGACGATCTCCTGGGCCGATTTCCGGATCTTCATGTCGAGGCTCCCTGTCCGAACGACCGTCGAGGGCCCTGTCCGGCCCTTGAGGATCCGGCCGACTGGTGCCATGAAGACCGTCCGACGCCTTTTTCGTCCACAATGAAAAGGACCGCTGCCTCCCTCGGTCATATCAAGGATTCTCTCAAGATGACCTATCTTGTGCTTTCGAGGAGGGCGGGGGAGGGTGAGGCCGGTCCACGCTCCCTTCGCCTCGTTTCCCCTCTCCATAAGGAAAAAGGAATGGCGTGGGGGTTGTTCTGCGACGGGAAAGCCCTCATCCGGCTTCGTCTCCTGAACCGGAACCGTCATGAGGATACGAAGGCTTTCGGCCGGCTCAGGCGGGGCGATTCGATCGTCGACCCGCGAACCGCGGGGAGCACTCCGGGGCGGGAGGGAGGATTCGTGGAATGGCCGACCGGAGAGTCGGTGGTCGGAGTCCGTCGATCGGACGGAACCCTCTGGGAAATTTCCCGGGAGGAGAACTGATGGAGCTCTGGCCGGTCATGGCTCCGCACAGCCCTGACCTTCTGTCTTCCTGGAAGGCGGGATCGGACAGGGAGACGCTGGGGAAGTTTGTCGGATTGCGGCAGGACCTCTTTTCCCGCTCGGCCGAACCCTTTTCCGCAGTCATCGCCTACACACCCGGGTGGCAAACGCGCCACGTGACCCTTGTCGATGGCTCCACCGAGCACTGTTCTTCCCGCGATTTCTCCGGATTCGGCCATCATTACCAGTATGACCCGCCGGGAGACCCCGACCTCGCCCGCCGGATTGTGGCATCGGGCCGACACCTGGGGATCTCCGTCGCGGAAGGGGTCCATGGAGTCGACCACGCCATCTCCGTCCCGCTCTTTTTTCTTCTTCCGGAAGGGACGACTCCTGTCGTTCCGGTGTCCCAGTCGCTCTCGGGGGTGAGGCAGGCTTCTCTTCTGGGGGAGTCCCTCAGGAGGCTCGAGTCCGCTGGTTTGAAACGGCTCCTTCTGCTCGTCTCGGGGGTATGGTCACAGAATCCGATGGAGATGGCCCGGGGGCAGGAAGATCCGGCGATACCGCTCTGGACGGAAAGGATCAGGACGAATGTCTTCGACCGGGAGAACCCGGACTGGAGCTTCCTTCCGGAGCTCACGCGGGAGACTCTCGACCGGCTCGATCCCCCCGGACGACTTCGGGAGCTCCACCTTCTGAAAGGACTGGGTGTCCGTGGGGGACGCTTGTGGGCCAAAGAGCGGATCCCTGGCCTTGTCCAGGTCCTTGCTGCCTTCGATCCGATCTTCGTGTAAGCCGGGGACGTCTTCATACATAAAGAGTCCCGGTCATTTTGCCAGGCACGGAGATCGTTCCGCCATACCCTCATCAGATTTTTCCTCTCCCTCCGACAGGAAGGTTTTCAGAGAAATCCTGTCCGCGGTTTTTGCGATGTTTCTTTATAAGAGGGTCGATCCCGTCTTTCCTGCCGGACCCGGTGCGGAGGCTATGGCGCCTCTTTTCGGAGATAGGTCGGGGCTTATGTTCAGCTTTTGAAAAAAGGCCCGATAAGAGTATCATGGTGAGCGTTTAATGCTCCTGTGAGGGGACAGATTTCGGGGAGGGGTTTCATGAGCTTGTTCGGCGGTGGCAATCGTCGTGAGGAAGGACGGGAGCAGGTCGGCTTAAGAGAGAGATCCGGGGAGGATTTTCTCGAGGATTCCCGTGTTCTCCGGAAGATCCTGGACGCTGTTCCCGATCTCGGGATCGCGATCGCGTCGCCCGAGACGGGAAGCGGGCG
>JAPTWQ010000093.1 GCA_028064945.1 Nitrospiraceae bacterium
TCCTCCGGGAGTTTTAACGTCCGGACAGGATCCGGCGTGGTCCAGGGGATCTCCCACAAGCACTGTCGGCTTCTCCAGCGGGCCGACGGGTATGGATATTCACAGATAGCCAAACCGAAAGGAATGTGGGAACAGGCGCTATCCCTCCCCGGCATGAATGCCGGGGTCTCCCGCGCAATCGGATGAAATTCGTTGGGAAACACCCTCGCAATCCGTCGGAAAAGAGGTGGCATGCGGCCTCGTTTTTCGCGTCTTCGTCGCTTTTTTTGAGCGTGTTTTTTGGATTTTCGCCCGCGATTTCGCTGGCCGATACAGTGAATTATCCCAAGATTCACAAGGCCGATAAGGCCGGATTGCCCGGGCCCCACCATGCGAAGAACATGGCCCTCCGTCACTACATCCGGACAGGGAAGGCCGATGTGATCTATCGTCCCGGCTTCTTTGTCGTTTATCCGTTTGGTCACCGGCAACCGATGTTGACGTGCGCTCCCTTGCGGGCCTGTGACATTGCCCTCCAGCGGGGCGAGAAGGTCTTTTCCGTTGCCCTTGGCGATACGGTGGACTGGACAATCGCCAAGTCCGATTCCGGAAGCGGATCCCTTGTTCGTCCCCATATTCTGATCAAGCCCGAGTGGTCGGGGCTCGAAACCAATATGATCATTTACACCAATCGTCGCACCTATAATATTTTTCTCAAGTCCGACCCCAAAAAGTATGTGCTCCGTATTTCATTTTACTATCCCGACGACTGGATCCATCACTTTTCAACGCCGACAGCCCGGTCGGTCTCCTACACTCCCGACAGAACGCCTCAACCATCGGCTCTCAAAGAGGGGGCGCATCGGGTTCACACGGAAGACCGTCTTGCGGCACCCTCTGTCGCCTCCAACCCCAACATGATCCAGATCGACCCCAGTAAGGTGGACGCCGGCTACAAGATCTTCGGTGATCACCCCGCCTGGCGTCCCTCCATCGTCTTTAATGATGGAAAGTTCACCTACATCGTGATGCCAGGATCGGCCGACACGACCTTTCGCCCGGCCTTTTTCATCATGAATCGTTCCGGAAGCGGGAGTCTCACGAACTATTCCGTCGCCAACAACACGCTTATCATTCCAGAACTGTTTGACCACGGCATGCTGCAATGGGGCGTCGGTTCCGACCGTCAGCGCGTTCGCATCGATCGCGTTCGGGCCAAAGATTCCAGCCGTGGCTTCTTCAGCTGGTAGGGGGGGGCATGGACAAAGATTTTTTCGATGATGGTCGCAGTCACGGCTTTTCTATGATGGATTATGCGGTCAGAATCCCGGTGAGGGAGAGAAGACCGCTTGCAAAGAAATATGGTTTTTTAGGTTTTCTTTACGTGACCGCTTTTCTGAATGGGATTGCCGTTGTGATCCTCTTTACCCATTATCATTCGACAGCGGGGCCCACTGTGGTGACCGCGCCTCCCGTCTATTCCATGCCGGGTCAGCCGGCCATGTATCCGTATGGGTACCCGGCTCCCTCTTCTCCGGCTCCGTCTCCTTACGCGGGATATCCGCCTCCTCAGGCTTATACATCTATTGCGCCATCGCCTGCGCCCGCTCCCTCTCCCCGGTCGGACGTCTCGCCGAAGAATGCACCCATTCTTGCCAGCGTTCAGCATGAGGCGGCTCATCATTCGGGGTCACCATCGGCCGTAACGAATTCAGGGTGGACGGCCCTTCACCACCACGAAGGTCAGGTCTTGGCGCCTCCCGCACCCGCGCATGCTCCCACCCAAGCCAGGGAGACCGGCAAGGATGAGGATGCGCCGATAACGGCTGACGACGGTGGATCGCGTATTTATCGCTGGGACGAAATCCCCGGCACTCTTAATCGGTAAAGGAGTTTTTTATGTCTGGTGGCGCGGAACTTCCGCCAAGCGTTGTGAAGGACGGCGAAAAAGACAAGCGGGGGACTTTTCTCACCAAAAAAGCCATCGGCATTATTGTTTTTCTCGGCATTGTCCTTTTCTTTGTGGTTCTGATCGGGATCAACCAGCATCCCCATTTGGCCACAAGCGGGAACGGGTCCTCCGGAAATCAGCCTCCTCCGGAAAACTCTCAGGTGGCGGCCTCGCGTGTGATGTCCCAATTTCCGTCCGGGCGCGATCTTCCCATGGAATCCCCCCAGGTCGGCAAGACGATTCCGAAATTTCAGCCTCTCTTCAAAAATGCGCCTATCGAGAATTCCGGTGGGTCCCAGTTGCCGGGTCCCTCTTCGTCGTCGAATGGACGAGCGGCCTATTTCCAAGCCCCCCGGAATCAGCAGCAAGGCGTCGCCGTCCATCGGCATTCCTATCCTTCCGGTCACAACCCCAACTCCGCGCCTCTGTTGGCGTACACCAGTCACGAAGACGAGCAAAAGGCTCGGAAAGCGGTCTCAAATACCGCAGGGTTTTCCGCCGGCGCCGTGCCTAATGGGGGGGCCTCGGGACCGGGTATGCCCACGACACCTTACATCCCGAGCCTCCCCGCCAATATGCCCGGACCGCCTCCCATGCCCTCCATGGCGGGTTCCATACCTTCCACGCCGGGGATGGCCGCGACTCCGGACTACAAGAGCTTCAACGATCAGAAGGGGAAAGAAAAATTTCTCAAGGATACGATGGCGAATCAGTATGACGCCTATCTGAAGTCCGTTCGCCACAAACGGATGTCCGATTACGAAATTCCCGAAGGGACGGTGATCCCAGCGGTCCTCCTCACCCGGGTCGACACCGACCTTCCCGGAGACGTCGAGGCGCGAACAACCATGGATGTCTACAACACGATTCCCGGGCACTACAAAGAAGTGCTGATTCCCGCAAACTCCGTTCTGTACGGGAAATATTCGAGCAACATCACCGTCGGACAAACCCGCGTTCAGGTCGTCTGGACGCGTCTCCGGTTTCCCGACAAGTCGTTCATCGACCTCAAGGGAATGAACGGCCTCGACAGCAGTGGTTCCGCCGGGTTTCACGATCAAGTGGACAACCACTACATGAAGATTTTTGGAGCGGCTCTGGTGCTGTCCGTCTTCACGGCCGGCGCCGAGCTGTCCCAGCCGACCACCGGATCGTCGGTTCTGACTCAGCCGTCCATGGGGCAGTATGCCACGGCCGCCGTCGGTCAGAACATGACCATGGTGGGCTCTCAGGTCATCGGGAATGACCTGGCCGTCCAACCCACGCTTAAGATTCGGGAAGGCTATCCCTTCAATGTTTACGTCAACAAGACCATCCTCATGGATGGTCCCTACAAAAACGAAGGCAAACAGTAGTTCTCTCATTTAGAAAGGAGCGTTGTGCATGTTTATTTCTCCTCGAAAACAAGAAATACCTCCCACAATCTATCGCGTCCGCATTGAAGGGAAGGTGAACGACGTTCTGAAAAAATACGCCGACTATTACAGGACCAATCTTGGGACGGAGATCAAAATCGATGATCTCTGTGCGCTTATGATCGAAAGTGTTCTCGAAAAAGACCGTGATTTCAAGAAGTTTCTGAAGGACGGGGAGCCACCCACAAAAAACAAGGCGTGATTTGCCTTAATCCACTTTCCATTGTCACTATTTATGGAGGGTGTCCTTCGCTTGACTGTGACGAAAGTCACAATCTAAAATATCAGGCGGTTCCAGTTATGTCTGAGAACAAATTAAAATTTTCTAATCTTTGGAGGGTGACTGATGGATTCACCTTTTGCGGAGAGGGAGCCAGGAGAAGAGTATATCGTTCGCGGTCGGGACCTTCCTGAGAGCCCCGTCCTCCATCCGGTCCTAAACCAATTCCCAACGATCCGCCGCACGGTTTACGACGACATTCGGGCATCAATTCTCAGGTTTGGTCAAATCGAACCCATCGTGACCTATCAGGGAGTTCTTCTCGACGGCGTGCTTCGCTATCGTGCGATCCGGGATCTCGGGTTCAACCTGCGCTGCCGCGAGTTTGATCCCGAAACCCAAGGCGGCGACCCGGCGATCTACATCATCGGCGTCAACCTCTTTCGCCGTCACTTGGGCGACATCGATCGCGGCGTCTTGAAGAGCTCCTGCGAGTCGATTATCAACACGCTCGAGCGCAAGACGAAACCGGCCCCGAAGATGAGCCTTTCTCATCCAATCACCCGGTCGAAAGGATCGCCGACCACAACGGAAGACCTTCTCAATGCCGTTCTGCAACTTAGTAGCGGAGACCAGAAACGCATTCTGGCGGCCTTGATTTCTCACGCTCTTCCTCTCATGGGCGTCGTATGATCGTTACCCTGACCAACGTCCGACATGGTACGGTTGTTCGACTGAAGGTGGGGGAGGATGGCCTGCTTTCTCGCTTCCAGGTCAACAAGACGCGACGCCTTTTGTGTGGCGTGGCCGAATGCGATTGTTCTGGCGTTCTCAAGGAACTGGGCCCTCAGGAGGTTGCCATTCATGTCGATCCCGAGTCCGGTGAGGTTCGCATCGTCGCATTTTAATTGTGTCAAGGTGGTTTTTTTACTCCTTTTTTAAAATTTTATCTTTATTCTAAAAACACTTAATTCGGCGGCTTTCTCCGGTGACACCATGGAAAAGCCGCCTTTTTTTGATCTTGTGATACTCTCGGATCGTGAAAGGAGGTCCGCCATGATTGACTACTACGCAACGCTCGGCATTCCGAAGAATGCGACGAGCGAGGACATCAAGAAAGCCTGGCGGCGGGCTGCACAGATGTTTCACCCCGACGCGACCCACAACGCCACGACCGGTCCCCTGTTTCTGAAGGTCAAGGAAGCTTATGAGATTCTCTCGGATCCTGCGAAGAGAGCCGCCTACGACAGGAAGCTCGATGCCGAGCGTCGGAGAGAAAAAAACACGCCCGATGTCTACGACATCAAGGATATCCCCTGGATCCGGGAGGATTCCCTGATCCTGACCTATGTGAAAGACGATGGACGGCGCATGATTCTGAACACCCCTGCCCTCCACATGTATCTCCATACGATCCCCCGGCCGATTCGCCTCAGCGTGCTCAATCGCCTCAGCGAGCTGGTGACCTCCGGCTATATCTATGGCGTGATGGTGTCTGACGACATGTTCGTGGTCGTGGCCCAACGCTCCTGGGTCGATGCCGGCAAGATCCACAGCCTGAACATTCCCTGGAACGAGGGGTTCTGGGAACCTGACTACCAGGAAAAGACACGCCGACGCCATGTCTGGACCACAACGGACGTCGATCCCCGGGTCAAGTATGACGAAAGCAAGGAGACGTCGCAGGCCTCGACGGAGAAAGGTTCACCTCCGCCCCCGACCGACGAGCGGTTCCGGAGAGAGACGATCCGGACGACACCCACCGTTTCCCGTCCGACCAAGACGCTGTCGTCCTCCGCTGAAGACTTTATCAACAATTTCGATCTCGTTTTCGGGATGCTGTTGGCCCTCGTTGTGATCAAGACGTTTTTTCCCTTGCTTCCTTCAACATGGATTGAATCCCAACCCAAATTGCTTCTTGCGGCCATCGTCGTCTCGTTTGGGTGTATGCTTTGTGTTCACGTGATCATGTCCCTTGCTCTCAGGTTTTTCCGTGGTCTGGGACGGCTTCTTCACTCCGAGAAAGGATGAGCCATGGTCAAGACTGCCTGCTTCCGCGCTGTCGCCTTGCTCGCTCTCGTGGTGTTGGCGGCCTGCTCTTCCGCACCTCCGGCCCCTCCCTCGGCTGACGCCCGCTTGAAAGCCTTCGATCGGGCGGTTCAGGAGTTTGCCGACCGTTTTACGGCATCGAAAGCGATCGAGACCTTTTCCCGGCATTTTCGTGATACGAAACCCACGATCGAGATCGCCCGTTCCCGGGGATTGTCGACCTTCGAGGAGCGCCTTCTCCGCCATCAGTTGATTCGTGCGCTTCTGGCTCATGACGATCGCCTCTCCCTTGTCATTGGACCAGGACGGACACGACTCTCTACGAGCCAGGAACGCTACTATATGGTCAGGCATGGTCAAATCAACCAGGCGGTGTCCATTCCCGGCCATGTCATGCCGGCGAATTTCGTCATCTTCTCTTCAGCCGGTCGTGATCCTCTCGGGCATAACTGGATCTGGCTCACCGCCGTGCGTCTCGACAATAACCAGATCGTTTACGAAAAGGCCGTTCCCTTCGCCGCGTCCTACACGGCCCAGAAGTCGTTCCCCCGTCATCGGTCTCCTTACGACCAACACGTGTCGTTCAAGGTGATCTCCGACCTTCCCAAACCGGTGGCTGTGTGGCTCAATCCCACCTTCCCGACGCTTGGCCCCGACGACAGCGGGCCGGTTCCGCCTGGTATTCCTCCCGTGGCCACCATCATGCCGGGACAGTCCACGATCGTCGGCGTTTTCAAGGGATACCGTCGGGGAAACGTCTTCCTGTGCATCCAGGGGGCGCTTTACCGCAATCTTTGCAAGAAGTATTACGTTCCTTATGACGATGGGGAGGGGACTCCCTTTGAAATCACCGGGACCGATCCCTACGGGTTCATCCTTGCGCGTCTCATTCCTGCGGACTGAGCGGTTGCCATTGTGAAGCTCGTCATTGTGGAATCGCCCACAAAAGCCAAGAAGATCGGCAAGATTCTCGGATCCGGCTATTCCGTCAAGGCCTCCGTTGGTCACATTCGTGACCTGCCGATTTCCAACGACGATCGCGCCCGGGTTCTCCCTCCTGACTTCAAAATGCACTACGAAGTCCGTCCGGAACGCATGCGGGACATCGCGTCCCTCAAGGAACTGGCGGAAAAAGCCGATGCGGTGATCCTGGCCACCGACCCCGATCGGGAAGGGGAAGCCATCGCCTGGCACCTGAAGGTTGTCCTGAATCTCTCCGATCCTCCCCGCGTCACCTACAACGAGATTACCGAAGCGGCCATTAAAGCCGCCTTTGCTGCGCCCCGCCCCATCAATATGCGCCTTGTCATGGCCCGCGAAGTCCGTCGCGCCCTCGATCGGATCATCGGATGGGAGGTCTCCTCTCCCCTGAGCCGCGATCTCGGAAAACGAGCCTCGGCCGGACGCGTCCAGGTCCCGGCTCTCCGTCTTCTTGTCGAGCGCGAACGGGAACTGCGCGCCTTCTCCTCAAAAAACTTCTTTACGGTGCTTGCCCATTTCCCCGACAAATGGGTCGCCAAGTGGGAGTCCGGAGTCGAATATTTTGACGACGAGGCGTTTGCCAAGCGTCTCGCGGAGGCGATCCCCGGATTGACCTTCACCGTCGTCAAGGCGGCCCGCAAGGAGGCCCGGGAGTCCCCCGACCCTCCGTTCATCACGACGACCCTCCAGGCCGAAGGATCGAAGCTGCTCGGTATCGGCGTTGACCAGGTGATGGCGCTCGCCCAATCCCTGTATCAGAACGGCCACATCACCTATCACCGGACCGATAGCCCGAACCTTTCCGAAGAAGGAGAGACCATGCTTCGGCGCGAGGCCCTGGCACGGGGTTTCGTCCTTTCCGAAAAACCCCGTCGCTGGAATGCCAAGGAAGGGTCCCAGGAGGCCCATGAAGCGATCCGTCCTACGCACGCCGAACACGATGACGCCGGCGAGACGGAAGAGGAAAAGCAACTCTATAATCTGATTTGGCGAAAAGCGATCGCCTCCCAGATGGCCGATGCTCGCTACGAGGTGACCTCTGCGACCCTCGACGCCGGACAATTCGAAGGTCGGCCCCTCGTCTTTAAAGCCTCTGGTCGCAAACTCGTGGATGAGGGGTGGAAGACTCTTTACCGGGTTCCGGAGGACGATGAAGACGAGGGAAAAAAGACAGAAAACGAGGCCAAAAATCCTGTGCCCCCACTCAACGAGGGCGAAATGCTGACCGCCATCAAGGGGAGCGCCAAGGCCGGAAAAACGACGCCTCCCCGGCGCTACACACAGGCTACGCTCATCAAGATGCTCGAAAAGTTGGGAATCGGGCGCCCGTCCACGTATGCCACGATCATCAAGACGCTCTTGTCCAAGGAATATATGGTGGAGAAGTCCCGGAGCCTCATGCCCACGCCGCTCGGCGAGGAGATCATCGACGCCGTCATCGCCTACCGGTTCAAATTTGCCGAATATGCCTACACCAAGGATGTCGAACAAAGCCTCGATGACATCGTCCACCAGAAGTCCTCGGCCAAGGTGATTCTTCAAACCGTCTGGGACGACCTCCAGGAAAATCTCGGACAGATCCGCCAGCACAGCGAGGCCGCCTGCCCGTTGTGTCAATCCCAGGCCCTTCGTCTCTTCTCGAAAAAAACGGATCGTTTTTTCTGGAAATGTCAGGCCGAATCGTGTGGGAAAATTTTCAGGGACGTTGAGGGAACAATCGGCTCACAGATCCTTCCTCCCAATAGCGACGGTCCTCCCTGCCCGGAATGTGGCGAGAAAACCTCAGCGCTTCGGACGAAAAACCAGAAGCTCTATTTTCGCTGCGGCCATGGTCACGGAATCTGGTGGCCGGATCCGACCGGAGGCCGGATCGGAACGCCGTGGAAAATATCCGGAGACAAGCAGGCGGGGAAACATTGACATCCTCAATGTTTTAAATCGAAAAGGAGCGCCAATGGCTGTTGGTTACAATGATATTTGTGAACACGGAAATGTCGTCTCTCAATGTGATGTTTGTTATGATCTTCCGGATCGTCTGAAGGCGGCTGAAGAAAAGAAAAAGCTGGATGCCATTCAAGCCGAAAGAATCCGGATTGAAAAAGAAAAGGCTGGCAAAGAACGTGTCGGACACATTGAATGTTTTTTTAAGGATTGTCCCGAGAACTTCAAGCCAAAACTCAAAAAAATATGGACAAAGGATCTCCTGATTTTCAGGAAAGAGTCATTACGAGACGCCCTTGATCGGGCCAAAATGTATCTTGCTATGGAATATCCAGAAGCAAATGCCCTCGTCGAAACGACAATCCAAACCTTGGTTCTGACAGAGGTTTCTGGCGGAGGGGGAGGAGGCGGTGGAAGTCATGGTGTCTCCAGTGTTTCTGTTGCACCTGTCACATCCCAAACCGATTTACTGATTGAGATCAGAGGATTTCCGGCGTTGGTCGATGAGAAATATATCTCTGCGAGATTTGAACAGGAGTCATCCTGATCGGAATCACCCCTGCGATGACGCAGGGCTATGATTCGCCATAGTGAGATAACAGGTCGTTTTTGCTCACCCGTTTTCTCCTACAATCACACATTTTTTGGAATCCCACTTCGGATTCTCACCTTCGTAATACCCACAGGGATTGCAGACGACCCGCGTCTTTCCAATCCGATAATCGCTGGCATTGTGCATGTGGCCGTGGATCCAGAGGTCGGGCTGGGATTTCTCGATCAGCCATTCCAGACTCGAATAAAAGGCTGTCCCGATTCGGGATCCCTGAAATTCAAGAGAGTTTGACCTCACCGATGGGGCATGATGCGTGATGACGACCGTTGGGCCGGGAAATGGCTCTGCAAGCCTTCCCTTGAGCCATTCCAGCTCTTCGGTGT
>JAPTWQ010000145.1 GCA_028064945.1 Nitrospiraceae bacterium
CGATGGGGAACTTGTTGGCGTCCACCACGTTGTCAAGGAACCGGACGGCGTGGCGCACCGTGCTCCCCAGCTTTTCCCAATCGGTCACCGTCGTGCCGTGCTTTTCGATGACATGATTTTCCAGATTGATGGATCCGAGATTGCACGACTCGTACGGTCCAAGGACCTGCTCTCCGCAGGGGTTCGTGGCCTCGTAGCTCCAGCGGGAGGGCGTCGGATTCTCCCGATTGGCTGTGTCGATGAAGAACAGGCCCGGCTCGCCGTTGACCCAGGCATGATGGGCAATCTTGTCAAAGACCATGCGCGCCGGGAGAGACTTCACCACCTTGCCCGTTTCCGGAGCGATCAGATCGTACTCCCCGTCTGCCTGCACCGCTTTCATGAATGTGTCCGTGATCGCCACCGAGATGTTGAAGTTCGTGATCTTGGTCTGATCGGTCTTGCACTCGATGAAGTCGAGGATATCGGGATGGTCCACCCGCAGAATGCCCATGTTCGCTCCCCGGCGCTTCCCCCCCTGAGAGACGGCGCCGGTGGCCGTATTGAAGACCTCCATGAACGAGATCGGGCCCGATGCTTCCCCCCCTGTCGACTTGACGATCGTTCCCTTGCCCCGAAGCCGCGAAAAGGAGAATCCCGTGCCGCCTCCCGTCTGGTGGATGAGAGCCGTCTGCTTGATCGCCTCGAAAATTTCCGGCATCGAATCGCCCACGGGAAGGACGAAACAGGCGGACAGCTGACCCATCGGACGCCCCGCATTCATGAGTGTCGGAGAGTTCGGCATGAAGTCCATCGTGGCCATCATCTCGTAATAGATGTCTCCCAAGGCGCCCCGCTCCTCTTCGGGATTGACGGAGGCGATGGACGTGGCCACCCGACGGAAGAGATCTTCCGGCGTCTCGGTGACCTTTCCTTCGGCGTCTCGCACCAGATACCTCTTTTCCAGGACCTTTCGTGCGTTTTCTGATATGACCGGCGTGATCGGCTGTGTTGTGGTGTTTTTCTTTTTCATGATGTTCTCCAATGACGTGAGGTGATTGGTTGGCTTCCGGTTCGATCCTACCAAGAGACAGCCCTTACGGCGTGTTTTGTCCGGCTCGCGTTCTTATACATAATATATATAATTAAGTCAACGAAGTCAAGGGAACAGTGCTTTTCACCCGAATTCTTCCGATTCCGCCAGCGTGCTCAGGATTGTCTTGCCGTTCACGAGGAGTTGCGGCTCCACCGTTGCAGATTGGCGAGTCGATAGGGGCTCGTCGGTCCCTGCCTATCTATAGCAATATATAATATATATCATAACTGACGCCGAGTCAAGACGGCGGAATTTTTGCAACAAAAAAAGGCCAGCTGCGGGCTGGCCTTCCTGTTTCTCCCTCTTTCCTCGCTAGCTGGCGGTCGTTTCTTCCTTGAGTAACTCGTCAACGATCTTTCTCACCATCGCCGACATCGACATTTCGTGATCTGACGAGAAGGACTGAAACAGTTTCTTCATGTCCTTGTTCCAGTGGATAATCATGAACACCTTGATTTCATCGGTCTTTTCATCTCGAAAGACTTTCTTGATACGCCGACGCTTGACGATCCTGCCGGCCTGTTGTTCTCGCACGACAAACTCCTCGAGCTTGTCCCGTATCAGGTCGGCGGCGGTCTTCCGTTTTTTCATGGCAATCTCAAGAAGCTGTTCCTTTTGGGATTCCAGAATCGAGACCCGAAGGTCCTCATCATAGAGCTTAGGCTTTGGCACTGTCCTCTCCTTTACGACACTGCATCGAACACCATTGTCCGCTTCTATAGATACTATAGCCAAAGTCCGTTTATAACAATAGCCTGTTTGTTTGTGTTTTCGAAGAAAATGGGGCGGGGGATCTTTGGAATGCGGATTTTTGACAGAAAGATAGGGGGAAGCGCTTTGACAGGATTTTCGTCAAACCCTCACGAGAGGACGGTGCTGGCCTTGCTTGATTTCCCTCTCCCGGACCGGACGATATTTCTCGTCGAATTCCTTTTCCGGAATTCTTCTGAACGGCGGAAGTGCCGCCATGAGCTTGGCTCCATACCATTTTTTCGTCATCCGGTTGTCCAGGAGAACCATCACGCCCTCGTCGCTTTCCGTTCTGATGAGCCGTCCGGCCATCTGGGTGAGCCGGAAGGACGCCTCCGGCAGGGAGATCTTCTGAAACGGATTCCCCCCCTGCGCCTTTTCGTATTCGACCCGCGCCTCTTCGACCGGATCCGACGGCACGGAGAAAGGAATGCGCGTCACAACCACCATTTTGCAGTAGTCTCCCGGCAGGTCGAGCCCTTCCGAAAATCCCGTCGTGGCAAAAATCACGGATGAGTTTCCCCTGTCCACGCGGTTTTTGTGTTCCTTGAGAAGCTTGTCCCGCGATCCTTCCTGGAGAAGAATCTGCTCCCGCACGTTTTCGGGAAGACGTTCGAACGTCTCCTTCATCTGTTTCTTTGACGTGAAGAAAACAAGGCTGCCCCCCGGTGTTGGCAGATGGTCGCCCAGCCACTGGGAGATTTCCTCCGTATAGGCCTTCTCATCCTTCGGGTCGGACTTGATCGTCGGGAAACAGAGCTCGGCCTGGTGGTGAAAGTCAAAGGGAGAGGGGAGAACCTTCGCTTTGCCATTCGGGCGTCCCCGGAGCCCCGCCCCTTCGATGAAATGGTCGAAGGATCCCAACGCCCGGATCGTGGCGGAGGCGATCGCACATCCCGCCGTCTGCTCCCAGATCGGCCGGAGGAGATCCGACGGCAACAAGGACGCCACGTGAAGAGTGGCGCTCGCATTCGATCGTCCGGCGTTGTCAGCGAATGACACCCAGCGGGCTTTTGGCGTACTGAAATCAAGAAAGGTCGACCATCCCTTGATGACGCCATTGACGTTTGCGAGCAGAATCGACTTGTCCGCCTGTTCCGTCGGGGAGAGTTTTTTCTCACTCATCATCGCCTCGAAGTCACTGGCCAGCCCCCGCATTTTTTCGAGGAAGTTGGACGCAAGGGCTTGGTCGATGAACCGGAGGATTTCCGGCGGCATCTTCTCCTCCCGAAAACGCATCACCGCTCCATCTCCTGGCGAGAAAGGCTTCGTCTCATCTTTTACGCCCTTGTCTTGCCCGGGCGACTCCGTTTTCACGGTTCCGGCAAGCCTCATGTCGGAGGCGAGAGCCCCAAAGTTCCGTATTGTGCCGAGAACATCGGTATAAGCCTGGTTACGCTTCACCCCCATTCGGGAGAAGTACTCCACCGATCGCTGAACCGGGGTCGCATGTGAGCTGTGAGATATGGCCTTCGTCGTCAGATGGTGTCCCTCATCGAACGCATAGAGGGCCCGATCCGGGCGGGGGAGCACCGGGTTCTGGCTGGCGTTCGAAAAGTCGGCCAAGACCAGGTCGTGGTTGGTGACGATGATGTTTTTTCCCTCGAGTTCCTTGCGCTGGACGAAGTAAGGACAATCCGTCACGCAGAAGCAGTTCCGCCCTCCGCACGTGTGCCGATTGTTGTGAAGGCTTTGCCAGGCCTCCCCTGGAATTCGGCCTTCCCATGTATCGAGGTCGCCGTTCCACTCTTTTGAACGGAACGCATTGAGCATCTCCCTGGCCACCAGCGGCAGGATCTCTTCCTCCTTTTTTGCCGTCTCCCGGCCAAACCCCGGAATGGTATTCGACCGATACTCCGGGGCCGCATTTTCGATCGCATCCCGCTCGCAGAAATAACGGGACCGACCCTTGGCCAGGGCATACGACATGGAAAGGTTGAGCGACGACAAAATAAAGGGGATGTCCTTTTCGATGATCTGTTCCTGGAGGGCGACGGTCCCTGTCGAGATGACGAGCGGCATTCCCCGGCGTTGACCCGCAAGAATCCCGGGAATCAGATATCCCAAGGATTTTCCCGTTCCCGTCGGGGCCTCGATCAATCGAATCGCCCCGGGTCGCGACTCGTTCATGTAGGCCTCGTAAATGAAGGCCATCATCTTGACCTGTGGCTCCCGAAAACGAATTTTCGGATTCTTCACGAGTTGCGCCAACGCGTCCTGGATGGGTTTCGGAAGAGAGGGATCGTCGATCATAAGGGGCTTCCTAGCGCAAGAAGAGGAAAAACGACAGCCAACGGCTCTATTGTTTTTGTTGTCCCCGATGTTTTTTGGCCATCAGCGTCAGTGACCGGTTGTCGACGCTGGCGATGAAGGTCTTGACCATTTCCTCGGTTTTCCCTTCGTCTTTCAAATATTCGTACAGCGTCGATCGGGCAATGCCCAGTGTTCTGGCCACAACCTCCCGCGTGACACTCATGTCCTCAAGCATGTTCTCGAATTTTATTTTCCACGAGATTTCCTCCTTGCAGGACTTCTCGACACTATCCATCAAAATCTCCCCCACCATTTTCACGTGGGCGAGCGTATGCCCGTTTTTGCAGACGATGCGCCCGTCAAAATTGTCCCGATACACCTGGCCGCCACATTCCGGACAGCCGTGCGAAAACCACCGTGGATCAATCGTTCGCGGGGGAAATTCGTTGATGTTCATTTTTTTTCCTTTCTTAGCGGATTTTATCTGGCGAGAAGCCATCCGGGATCAGCTGGGGAAAATACATGCGTCCCGAGATCGTTTGATCTGTCCAGTCCACAACGAACACGAAACGCGATTTTTTGAAGTGGGGATCGATCTGATGGGGAAGAAACGGCGCCATGTAAAGCGCCATGGCGTTCAGATTCGGGAAGACCGTCATGCGGGCGAAGGCCATGCCGATGACCTTCTTGTTGTCTTTCCGGATATAGGCCCGGATGAACGGTCCATTGCCATTGGGCGACATGGACTGCACGAGAATATCCGTTTCCTTTGTATGGATGATCGAGTGAGCCGCCACAGGCCAACCCGCCATTTTCTGAGAATCGCTGCGGACCTGGGCTTCGGTCATGTTCATTTCTTTTTTGATCTCCTCTTCCGTCGTCGCCCAGGCGAGCGTGCTGGCGGCAAAAAACATCACGACGGCACTCCCTAACACTTTTCCCGTTTTTTCGATCACGACCCTTTCCTTTTTTGTGAGGGGAACGTCATGGTTTCCATCTGGAGCTCCCGGGCCACTCCCATGTAAATCTGCTGTTTCATCCAGAGGGCCAGCTTGTGAGCCTGATGATGCCGGAGCGGATGCAAAAGAGACACATCATCCCGATGCCAGTAAATGTCTTTGACCCCGCGATGCTCGAAACGAACGCCGACACGCACCGTCAACCCCTCGATTCCCGTCTGGCTATTTCGGACCGCCTGTCCGGGGACGACGAGACGGAAGGCCCGGATCAGGAAGAAGGCCCGCCGCCTCTTGATCTGGTTGAAAGGATTGAGGCTGACGCCAACCGGTCCGGCATACGGTCCCACGATCAACAGGCCTTTTTGAGGGTCCGACCGAATGATTTTCATGTGCAGGTCCCTCACCGTCCGGACAATCCCCCGCCAAAAGGTGGGTTCGGACACGTGGTACTCTTCCGGCGTCGTCAATCCGGAGATGGGACCCGGCCAGGATCCCACCGACACACATCCCGAAAGGATGAGGCTTCCCCAGAAAATCAGCGCTTGAGGAAGGAGGGTCTGTCGACTTCGGGAGCCGGCGGCTCTTCTTCGGGCGTCGACACGATGACCTTCGAGACGGTCTGCCATACCACATCCTCGCGGTAGTCCGCATTTTTCTTTTTTTCGTTGAACCGGACCGTCACCGACTTGAAAGCGGACGGATCCATGCCCCGCTCGGTCAGCAGGGTCATCACCCTGTCAGGATCCAACACCTGTTTTTTGGCGGTCGAGAGATCGATTCCGGCTTTGGTGGCCAGCGCCATCACCTTCTCCATGTCGAACCCGTCTCCATCCTTCTTCCAGGCTTCCTCCGGAAGACCCGCCGTTTCCGCCCATTCGGCCACCCGCTCCTCGTCGAATTCCGTCGCGATGGTGACGTTGTGAATGGGGGTGTCGATCCTTTTTCCTCCGTTCTCCGGGCCGAGTTGCTCTCCCAACATCTTTTTCCGGTTCTTGATCGCCTCCGCGAGACGCTTGTTGCCGGCGGTCAAACAGGAGATGTTTCGGGCCAGTTCTTCGGTTTCCGGATCGATGGAGGCCTTTTCCGTCACCGTGAAGTCGCGCTCCGGAATCCGTCCCGCCAACACATAGTTGAACCAGAGGTCGTTTCCCGTTTCGATGATGATCCGTTCAAGCTCGGGGGACTTCGAGGCCCGGAGCATGTTCACTTTCCAGTTTTTATAGTCCAGAACGCAGAGATAGTAGTCGTCGATGGGAAATCCGCACTGTGCGGCCACCAGTCCGTACTGGTGAAGCTGTGCCTTGTATCCAAATGAGACCTCCGTCATCAGCGAGGCATCCCCCGGCACCTTGTAGTCGATCAGGATCCGGCGCCCTCCCATCTTCACGATTTCGTCCGGCGTTCCGATCAGCCACGGCATCTCGTCTGTGCCCTTGAAGGAGGTAATGGCGGTCATGGCTTCCGCATCGGGTTCCGGAGAGTAGGTTTCGTGGAACATCTGCCGGGCGACGCTTTCCATGACGCGTCCCCGGCTCATCGCCGCATTGGGGACGGAGGGAGGCACCCGCAGGAGCTTCGTCTGGACGATCGTCTTGTCGGACGCTCCGAAAAAATCGAAGGTCGACATGCCGGAGCGCGTTCCAACGGCTGCCCCGATTTCCGATCCCGAAATTCCGGCCAGCCTCTCGATGTGGCGCTTCGGGGACAGCCCGGATTTCTGCTTCAGGATCTCCCGAACCCACGCCACCGCATCGTCCTGATAGATGTGCTGCGCCTGGGGAAGACGGCCTATGGCCTCCATCATCTCCGCTTCTGTCGTCATGTTTTCGCCCTCCTTTTTGCCTATCCTACCGTTCCTCTCACGTCCTTTTTTCTTTTGTCCGAATTTATATACATTATATATACCAACAACGTGATAAGTCAAGCCCGCCGAAAAGGCGGGCCGACTCTCAAGGAGAAAAAGGAGGGTCAGAAAACGAGGGTGACGCCGCTCGGGGTGGGAGTGCAGGATTCGGTGTAGTTATAGAACATGTTGCACATCGCCTGGAAATCCGGCAAACCGTAATTTCCACCGGCTGTCAGCTGAATGTTGATCACATATTGCGATGTCGTTCCCGTATTGGGATATATCGTGATCGACGGGTTCCCCTCGTCGGAGATCGTCACCCCCCCGACGGGACCATTACATCCGTTCGGCGGCCACAATCCCGCGTTCTGGAGAGTCGCGCAGGAAATGTTGCCGTAACTTCCGTTGACCTCCGCATAGTTTCCCGCCGCCGTCCGCAGGTTGTTGACGACCGTTTCCATCTGTGTCACGTGGGCCCCGTGAAACATGGGGCGCACGAAATGGAAGGCCATGACGCCCAGCATCGCCGAAATGACCAGGTAGATCGAGAGCTGGAGAAGTTGGGCCTCGCCCCGATCGTTCCATCGAACCACAGATCGCATGATGACTACCGTCTCCTGCGTGGGGTGGGATTGGCGCCCCCTTCTCCCAGATTCATGTTGAACATCTGCCCCAGTCCTTCCCGCATTTTTGCCATGCCACGCGACTGCATCGTTTTGCCGTTTTCGGCCAACTTCGCGCTCGAGCGCAGATGTCCCGCTCCCGTTTCCTTCGCGTCGGCCTTCGACAGTTCTGTCGCAAAGTCTTTCAGCATGGACGATTCTTCCTCCAGCATGTTCGGGATCTTCGCCAGAATGTCGGCCTGGAAATCCGGAGGGTACTCCTTGATTCCCTTCATGACGTTTTCGGGAAGCGAGGAGAGATCGTCTCTATCCACAAGCTCTTTCCCGTTCTTTGCGACCATGGCTTCCATCATTTCTTTGCCGGCCGCCCGATGTAGCTTGGCCTCTTCCTCCAGCCGCTCCGCGATCGCCAAGGCTGTGGCGATTTTCTTGTCGTGGGGCATGGCGTCGATCTCTTTGAGCATATTCGTGTATTCATCTTCAACCGGGCGACGGTTGACCTGCAAAAACTGATCGAGCGATTCCCAGGTGTTTTTCTGGTCCAGCAGGCGCTGAACCTTGTCCGCCTGGTCGGGGCTCAGATCCACCAGCGTCTTGTCGATCTCGTCCACGATTTCTCTGGAATCGTTCGACAGGATGTCGATGACCGACATCCTCTTGACCGTATTGAAATAGCGCTCCACAAAATCGTGGTCCGCATCGGGATTCGGTGTCTTTGCCCTTGCCTTTTCGGTCATCGGCGTGCCCAGCCCCGGAGAGTCTGGGGTTTCGCCGGCTCTGGCTTTCATCTCCTGATTGTCCATCATCACCATGCCTCTGGCATGGTCGATCAGGCGCTTTGCCGCCGTGCCGTCGAGAACCGTGTCCCGAAGTGTCAGCGTTTGACCGGTTTCATCCGACAGAAACAGGTCCGCGCTGATCTTGTAGAGTGGTGTTCCCGAGAGCACTTCGTCGTCGTTGTCCGGGTACACGGGAACCACGGTGACTTTTCCCCCGGGTCCTTCGATGGTGCCAACGTCGATCTCTGCCTTTGCCATGGTCGTCGTCCTCCTTTGTGTCGTTATCCCTGCATGGCCTTGATTTTTCTCTTGTATTCCAGACGATAGATGCCCCCGAGATACCACGCCACCGATCCCGGCGAGATGCCTTTCATGAGGCTATAGGCTCCGAACGAGCGTCGCGCCAGACTGAACCCGTAGCCCTCCTCGCCGTATCCGTCGATGAATTTTCCTGGAAGGATAATCCGGTTGGGAATGCTTGCCGGATCTCCCTTGACCGGCGCAAAATTGGCGATGACCCGCTCGATCGTTTCTGTAATTCTCGTCACGAGGTTCCATCCCAAGAGATAAAAATGTTCATTTTTCTCGTCCTGGGTCATCTCGTCTCTCGGGTGCACCAGCTCGACATCCTGCACCAGCGCTGTCACATTCCGCGCCACCGAGAGAAAGAATCTCTCCAGCTTGATTCCATTTGTGATCACCTCGATATCTTTTGAGCGTGCGTAGCTGTTGATGATATCGGGAACCCCCTGCGGAAATCCGTTTTCCTTGAACAGAATTGACATCGTATGATCCTCTTTTCTATCGCCTCAGCGATTTGGCGGCCTGATTGCCCAAATCGTTTCCGTACTCCTGCTTCAAAAGATCTTCCGCCGTTTTTTCGTGGTTGTCGGCCAAAATCTGCATATCGATTGTGTTTGACGGATCCACCACATCAGGGACATTATGGGCAATTCTATCGGGACCGACAAGCGCATCGATATGACTTCCCACGGCATAGGAGGGAAGCGGATGGTCGAAATGGGCAATGGCAATCCGGCCCGCCTCCC
>JAPTWQ010000070.1 GCA_028064945.1 Nitrospiraceae bacterium
CTTAAATTTTAAAAAAAAAGAATAATATGTATTTAATAATACATACCAGATCACAAGTTTTATCGATAAAAAATTAAAAAAGAGAGGATTCTGACATGAAAAAAATCCCCCATCCCGAAGGAAAACAGTTCAGAACACGCGCCAATGTCGCAATCGCCATCCTCGTCGCGCTCGTCACCGTGGTCGGCCTCGTGCTGGTCGTGGCAAGCCTGACGAAGCTTTCCCAGGCCTCCCGGGAGCTGGCCGAAGTGGGCAATGTCCGGAATGCCCTCCTCCGTCTCCAGTCCGACGCCGGATCCTTCTTTCTCCGGCCCGATCCCGCCCTCTACCAGGACTTCCTGAAAACCGGCAACGAACTCTCAAAAGCCATCACCGATCTTCAGGGCCTGACCCCTGAAGAACGCAAGGAGGTTGGACTCTACCTGATCCAGATGAAGGCTCTCTCAACCCTCCTTTTCCACACGACATCACAAAAGGTCGAGCAGCAGGGATTTGCCAGCGTCCAGAACCTGGTGAACCTCCTCGACCAGAACGTAGCCAAAAAAGCGCTGGACAGGGAGTCCCTCCGATACAGTCAGGAAGCGGCCCGCATCCGGACCATCGTCATCGGAAACAGCCTGATCATCCTCCTTCTTGCGATCCTTTCCGCCCTCATGACTGTGCGCCTGGCCAAAAACGTCCGGACAGGCCTTCTGGACCCGCTCCACCTCCTGGCCGAACAGGCCAGTGAGGCCCTCCACTTCCGCCTGTCAGACCAGAAGATTGAAAGTCCCTATCTTGAAATCCAGGCGGTCAGCACGACCATCCGGTCGGTCCTCAAGATGATCTTTACGACACTGAACCGGCTGCCTGGACTGGGGCTGGCCATCGCCGACACCGAAATGGGAACGGGAAACGAAGGGAACCGCATCCTCTATGCCAACGATACCATGCAGACCCTCTACCAGGCGATGCGCTCCGACCTCGAGTCCTTCACCCATCGCTCCCTTCCCGAAAATCTTCTGGGACTATCGATCCACCAGTTTCACAGGGACCCGGACCAGATCCGCGCCGACATCCGGGGAATCGGACCCGACCAGATCCGGACCAATGCGATTATCCCTATCGGGAACAGGTTCCTTTTCTCGCAGTCCTTCTGCCTGTCCGACGAGGAAGGACATCCTCAGGCCTATGTTACCGTATTCTCGGACGTCACCCGTGAACAGAATCTGAACCAGGGCATCAAAACGGCCGAATCGAGCGGGACCCTCCTCACCGACTCGATGTCCCGAATCGCCGAATCGGTCTCCACCATCAGCCAGCGGCTCGACAATATCTCCCGGGAGTTCGAAGGGATCAACCAGGAAATCCATCGAGGAGGAAGCATCGTCGCCAATTTGTCCCGAACCGTCGACAACCAGACCTCGCTCATGACCACCCTCCGGGCCGCGACCGAATCCATGAACGCAAAGTCGAGCGAGATCCAGCAGATCACGGAGGCCATCAGCCGGATTGCCGAACAGATCAACCTTCTCGCGCTGAACGCGGCCATCGAAGCTGCCCGGGCCGGAGAACAGGGACGCGGCTTTGCCGTGGTCGCGGACGAGGTCAGGAAGCTGGCCGACCAGACCTCCCGGTCAGTCGGAGACATCGGAACCATCATCCATTCGACGGTCGAGGAGACCCGGCGCAACAGTGCCCTTTTGGCCGAACTCGGTGAAGCTGTAGTCACGACGAAGGAACGAACGGAAGAGACGAAGCAGGCCTTCGGAACCATCGAACAATCCCTGGAAAAACTTTCGGCGCTTTCCGAGGAAATCCGCTCCCAGATGGGAATCTCCTCTCAAACCGTTCAGGGGATGGACTCACTCGTCGGAGAAACTCTTCGCAACTATCAGGTCCTGTTGCGCTAGAACGGTCCTTCCCGATCAATCAGGATTGAGACGTCGAACCATTTGAGCAAATCCCGCCTCCTGTCCATTTTGTGGATCGACGGCGACGAGAGATCCATCACGTGACGGATCTCTCATCATTTTTCGGTCCGGACATCCTTCCACGAAAGAATCCGCAGCACAGCATGCCCCTCATCATTTTCAAGCGGAAGAAAGAGGAGATGGGTCGAAGGATCGACCAGGATGCTGTGAGCCCGAAACCCGAGAAAACTCTTTGTAGAAATCGGGACGAGCTCCTTCCCCGTTTTCCGGTAGACATCGACAAACCCGGATCCAGAGGCCACAAAGAGAAGTCCCCGGGAAAAGTCGAAGGACAGGATGTCGGGCCTCCGCCCTGTCGGCAGGCTCGACCGGATCTTTCCGGAGAGCAGATCCACGACCAGAAGCCGGTGATCCCCCTCGCAGGCGACATAGGCCAGGGAGGAGGGGCCATCGATCCACAGTCCATGGGGACGGCGGCAGGGCAGTCGGTATCGTCGAACCACATGAAGGGAGTAGGGGTCGACCCGAACGAGGAGGTTGCGGGTCTGAACGGTGACGTAGATCCGGTGGGTCACGGAATCGGTCCGGGGATTGCCCGCCACTCCGTGAAGGGGGATGGTTGCGATGACTTTCTCTGTTTTGGCATCGACCACGCTGAGACTTTTGCCCCATTCATTCGAGACAAAGATCCGTCCTGTCTGGGCTTCATAGTCGAGACCGTCTGGATGGACCCCGACGGGGATCGTCCCGATTGTCTTGAGCGTCCGGATATCGACAACCACAAGGATGCCCCCGATCTTTCCCGGGGAAGGGGAGACCGTCGCATAGACTCGCTGTAGGGCCGGGATCGCCAGAACCCCACGCACCTCAGGAAAGCCGGAAAGATTGGCGATCACTTTCCGGCCGACAGCGTCGACGACTGCGAGAGTGCCATCTCCCGTGTGGGCGATAAAGAGTCGCCCCGTCTCCGGATCCAGGCTTTCGTAATCGAACCGGGTCGTCTTGCCTGGAAGAGGGATCGTCGCCTCGTTTTGCCATTCCCCCACGTCTTCCGGAGGAAGGGAAGGAGGCGCCGGGGAAGCGAAAGCCGGAGCAGCGGCCTGAATCAGAAGAAACAGTAATCCAGATAGCCACACGTTGATCCAGGACATATTGCCCATATATCTACATCCTCCGAGTTTAAGCCGCATCCATCGCTCTTCATTATTCCCTAACCGGGGACACGAAAAAAAGGTCGACTGATGCACCCGAACAGACGCGAATGCTTTCTGCTCCGTCCCTATCATGGTTGTCCCGTCGGTTCGTCGACCTTTCGATTGATCCGATTAATCAAACCGGGAGTTCCACTCCCCCGGTTCGGAGGATCCCACGTTGCTAGTGTCGGCCGTGTGATAAAATATTGAAAATTTGCATTTTTTCCGGAATTTGTGACACAAGGAATGTTTTATGTTATGCTTCCAGAAAAATCGTTGGCAGGACATTGACAAAATCAGAGGACGGGAGCCTCATGAAAAAAAGCCTTCCCCCCCACAATCAGGGCTCGATCCAGCAGGAACTCCTCCGGGCACTGCGATACCATCGTCCCCTTTCCCTTCTGGCCATCACGGCCGAATACTCGACAACGCCGTCACTTCTCGCGGCGGGCACAAAGCTGAACGACATTGTCCGGAAGCACCTCCGAAACACCGATGTCATCGCTGAAGAATCGGAAACGCGGTTCTACCTCCTTCTTCCCGAGACCCCCATGGAGGGAGGGATGGTGCTCGCCAATCGCCTTGTCCGCGATCTGATCCAGCCGGGCGGTCTTTTGAAATCCCTCCACATCGGCATCAGTTCCATTGACGAAGGAGTCTACAGGGCGGACGATCTCATCAGCACCGCAATCATCTCAAACATGGCCGCACGCGCGACGGAAAGGCCCATTTTTTCCATCTCTGCCTTCCGCGACAAGTCTCTTTCCCTTCCCACCATGGTGGCTGTCCTGCTGAGCCTGTCGGCGGAGGACCTTGAGGAACTTTCCGGCTTTCTGGAGCGAACCCGCCACGAACCCGAGGGCATCCGGAAGTCAGCGTCAGAACTATCGATCAAGCTAGGGAGGAAGCTGAAGCTCGACGACGACACCCAGGAAATTGTCCGTTTTTGGGTCCTGATGCACGACCTTTCCCGGAATACGGCCCCGGCGCCTGATCCCGCCGAAACACTTCCGCACCTCTCACGGAGGAAGAAGGCCTTCCACACCAGCCTTATGCACTACTCTCCCCTTGCCGAAACATCCGTGAAGATCGATCCCAAGTCCAAGGCACTCATTGACATTTTTCAAGCCGTCCTCCAGGAGATCGAAGCCTACCACAACCCCACCGAAGAGATTTTCGATGACATTCTCCGGAAGGTTCTGGCTTCCTGTGAGGATCGGGGAATCGACAAGCAGGTCCTGGCACTCGTTCGCAAAACGACCTCTTCAGAGTGGTTTTCCTATCCCTCCTGAGTCTTCACTCTCCTCCGGCTATAGCGACCGAACCCGGGGATCCACTCCTTCCTGGAGGAGATCCCCCACCAGAATGGCTACCGTCAAAAATATCGTATAGACGAGGGTTGTCCCCATAATGAGGGGATAATCCCTGTTCATGACCGACAGCACGAAAACCCGTCCCATTCCCGGAATCGCGAAAACCGTTTCGACGACGAAAGATCCGGTCAGGAAGGCTGCTGCCAGAGGTCCGACCAGCGCCAGGACTGCGTTCAGGGATGGGAGAATCAGATGGAACAGGAGACGCCTGGAGGTAACGATGCCATTGGCCAGGGATGTCCTGTAGAAAGGACTCTCCAGTGTTTCCTCCATCGAGGCGGCAAAGACCCGGGCGAGGTACCCTGCCGGTGCGATCGACAGGGCAAGGACAGGAAGGACGGCCGAACGCCAACCCTCCCAAAGGGCCACCGGAAGAATCCCGGCATGAAGCCCCACGACATCGATCAGAACCGCTGCAAGCAAAAAAGAGGGAAGGCCCACCAGAAGGGTCGTTCCGTATTTGAGAGAGCGGGAAAGCCAATGGGGACCGACCCCGATCAGGAGACCCGTGGCAAGGCCAAGGAGAATCGAGAACATGAAGGCCAGAACGCCCAATGTCAAAGAGACCGGAAGAGTCTGGTATATGATTTCCGAGACGGGAATCCCCGTGGCCTTGTAGGAGGTTCCCCAATCTCCGGCAAGCGTCTGTCCGAGTGTCAGAAAATATTGCTCCCAGAGCGGTCTGTCGAGATGATAGGTTTTAAGAAGATTGGCCATCACGTCGGGGGGAAGGTGTCGACCGGCCGAAAAGGGATTTCCCGGGGCGAAGCGGGTCAGGAGAAAGGTGAGGGTGAAAACGGCCCATAGAAGTACGAGCGAAGAAAGAAGCCGGCGAACGATCCGGCTCACCTGGGAACTCCGATATGGCGGGCAATCCGGTCGGCCAGAACCTGGAAACTGACCAGAGAAAGAACGATGAATCCGGCGGGCCAAATCAGCATGAAGGCCGAGACGGGAAGAGCCTTCCATCCTTCGTTCACCAGGACCCCCCAGCTCGCGGCGGGGGGAGCGAGCCCCAGACCGAGGAAGGAGAGCGTCGACTCTCCCAGGATTCCCCCGGGAATCCTGAAAAGGAACATGACCAGGATGACCGGCAGGACATTGGGAAGAAAATGCCGGAGGACAAGCCGGAAAGGCCCCGCCCCCTCGGCTCTCGCGGCATCCATGAAGACCGCGTCCCGAAGGCGGAGAGTCTCCGAGCGAAGGACTCGGGCAACTCCCATCCAGCCCCCGATGGACAGGGCCACAATGACGGCCAGAAGACCATGGCCCAGAACGAGCATCAGGATGGTCGCAATAAGGATTTCAGGCAGCGCGTACCAGATCTCGAGGGTTCGCATCATTACCGGATCCCAGGGATGGCCCAAAAAGCCGGAAACGATCCCCCAAATGCACCCGAGTATGGTCGACAGCACACCCACCGAAATTCCGACTGTCAGGGATACCAGACTCCCCGAAACAAGCCGGGACCAGAGGTCGCGCCCCAGAAAGTCGCATCCTAAAAAATGGCCCGGCGTGAGGGGGGGAGACAAGACGAGTCGGGCATGCTGGGACAGCGGATCGATCCCCGTCAAGCCTCGAGGGAGCAGCGCCCACAGAAAGAGTGAAAAAAGAACCAGAAAGGCGACGAGGGAAGCAAAGGGAATCCTCCCATCGACAGAAAGCCTCCCCCCCAGAAAGCGATGGCGAACTGGAGAAGGAATCAAAAGGTCAGGACCTTCCGGGCCCCGATTAATCGCTGGACACATTCTTCATCCGTCACGCACTGGGAAAAGGGAGCTCGCCCCCGGCCTTCCACATCCTGAAGGAGGTAAAAAAAATTTTCTTCGCCGCTCCAGGGGTGATTCACCCCTTCCCCATAGAAAATGACCGTCGGCCGGTTGACCAGCAAGCCAGCCACAAGCGGAGGAATAGGAGAAATTCCGACCAGAAGAACGAGATCGGTCCCGAGGCGCTCCTCCATGGCTATTCCGCCCTTCTCAGAAAAGGGATGACGATTTCAGCAGAAAAAAGCAATTTCTGGACCGTCTCGCTGTCGACCACCTGGACGAAATCGGGTACAGGCCGGTCCAGAAAAAAGCGATCCAGTTCGGACTCCGAAACAACGATGCGGACACCCAGTTCCTTGAGAAGAGGAACGACCTCATTGATTTCCGGGGGAAGACCCAAAAGCTTTGGAGCGATCGGAAGCAGGATCCGGACTCCCTCTCCCATCAGAAGAAGGGTGACAGGCCGGTGAGAAACGGAAAAGCCGAGCGCCATCCGGAGCCCTTCAAAAAACCGGAGGTGAGCGGTCGGAGAGGTTTCCAGAACAAAGACGATATTTCTATGTTTTCCCATTGGCCAGAAAGAACCTATGCGGTAAAAGGCAGAAAGAGGTCGGACGATCCGGCCAGCTGTCCCAGCTGAACCTGGGTTTCGAAACGAACTCCGGGTGGAAGGTCCCCCGGCCCTATCCCCCTGATTTCCGCAGTCGACTGGCAGACGACGATTTCAGCGCCCGCCTGAAGAACGGGGAAAAGGGGAAAAGAATCCGGACCGCGACCGTGAACGGGGACAAGGCCCAGGACCGCATCGTCCATTACAAAAAGCGTAAGCCTGGCGCCCGAGGCGACAAATGTGGTCGCAAGGCGAACGACGGTGGCGTAAGGCGTCCACTCCGGACTGCGAAGAAGGAGAATCACGACCTTCGGAGCGGACCGAGACTCCATCAGGCGCTCTGAGCCCCGATCTTTTCCATCCCCTGGCCAAGCTCCTCGAACCGTTTGGCGAGGGAAAGGATGCTTGCCAGGGTTGCCATCATGGCTTCGGGAAGAGTTTCGGAGACCCCTTCGAACTGCTTGCTGACGATGAGCGAACCGTCCCAGAGAAGAATCTGGTTGTACGAAGTCATGGTGCCGATCTCCCGAACGAGGTCTGGCGCCCTCATGAGAACCGCGGCCCTGGCGGTATCCTTCGAACGGACATCAAACGGTATGCCGGGAACAGGAACAGCGGGTCCGACCTCCTCTTCAAGCTTGGCCTTTTGATCCGGCTTCGGATCCCTGAACCCGTTTTTCTGCAAAAGAAGGACTTTGTCCGGAGTGGCGACTCCCATCTCGACGACAAGGTTCAGAACGCTGACCGTGTGATTTTCCGCCGTATGAAAAAATATCTTGACAGGTCGCCCTTCATAGGTTCCGGAAAGATAGGGGTAAGCCCAAATGGCCGAACGCCCGGCCGCTCCGGAAAGAAGTGAAGCAAGTTCATTGAAAGCCGCGAATATCTTCTGCCGGTTGACGAACCCATGCACAAAGAACCCCAGGCCCACCGCCGCGATGATGCCAAAGAATGTCAGGGGAATGTAACTGATCATAGAGATGGCCTCGAATCATGAGGCGGAGGGGAGAGATCTCTCCCCTCCGGTCTTTAAAAGCGCTCGGAAGTTCAGGAATGCAGAATCATGCCCCCGACACCGACAACCCATCCATGGGAGCTGTCAGGAAAGGTCATGCCATAGAGGTCGAGGCTGGTTCCGCTCTTGACGAGAGTCCAGTGATTGCCCCCATCGACCGTTTTCATAAAAATCCCCAGGACCCCCGTGACATATCCTACCTTGTCGTTCAGGAAAACAACGGTGTGGAGATCGTTGGATTCACGCTCCATTCCGGCAACGCCCCATTCAAGGGGGCCATGGCCTGGACCATTCTGGATGACCCAGCTCTGCCCGCCATTCGAGGTGTATTCGATGATCCCGTGGGTCCCGACGACCCAACCCCTGTTCTGGTCAACGAAAGTGACGCCGTAGAGATCCTTGCGAACGGGGTTGTTTTGCTTCTTCCAGGTATTTCCTCCATCCGTTGTCGAGAGAATCAGCCCCTCCTGGCCAACGGCCCAGCCATGGCTGACATCACCCTTGAGGAAGGTCACCCGCATGATCCACTGGGCGGTATCGGTTGAAACTTTTGCCCAATGTGACCCGCCGTCTGTGGTGTGGAGAAGAGTACCCGCGAACCCGGAGGCCCACCCGTTCTGCGCATCCGTAAAAGTCACGGAATAGAGATCGAAGGGAACCCCCGCTTCCTGGGTCGACCAGGTCTTTCCGCCATCTTCGGTCGAAAGAATGAGTCCGTTGTTTCCGACGGCCCAGCCGCGGGAGGCGTCCACAAAATCCACCGAATGGATCCAGTGCGTGGTCCCGGTATTGAGAGGGGCCCAGGTCTTGCCAGCATCGGTGGTATGGATGATCACGCCGGATGCGCCGGACACCCAGCCTTCGTTGGCATTGATGAAATAAACTCCGTCAAAAGGAACGCCGACCCCCAGCGAATCCGCGAAGGTCCAGTGGTCTTCTGCCGCCGCTGCGGGAAGGGTGACTCCGGGAGAGGCGATCCCCGTGCCGACAAGGACGGCTGCCAAGGCCCCAGACAGGAGTCCGAAGGCCAGACGATGTTGGACCCGGCCCACCCATGTTGTTCCTTCACCTTTTCCGCATTCATATTTTCCCATTCAATCCCTCCGGATCCGAGTTGTTTTTATAAGAACGCCACATTAAAAGAGGCAGGTCTTCCCGCCTTCCGCGAAGCGCGGAGAGCTTCAGACCAGAAAACGGGGAAATCTCTCCCTGGAAAGGAATAAAGAAACATGCTCATTGTCGAAATCGGAAAATGACCTTGATTGTATCCACATTCATTTCACATTGCAAATCACGCGGGACCTGAATCTCCCCACGGCTAAAGCCGGGGGGTTCCGATGCTGAGTTCAGGGGTCTTTCCGGCTCTCGCCACTATTGCAGAAGCAACGTGGTTACAGCATCCG
>JAPTWQ010000018.1 GCA_028064945.1 Nitrospiraceae bacterium
TCATAATAAAGACGGAGAAGCAAGTCAAAAATGAAGCTGGGTAAAGACATAAGCGGAAACAACGGGGCCATCCGGGGAGGGAAGATCGAAACACGACCCGGTGGAGTATTCGTTGGAAAAGGAGAACGGCCAATGGTGGGGATCCGTCATCGTCACATAGTGCAGAAGACGAGAGGAGAACCAGGCGCGATCCGCGTCGAATGGCGACGACTCAATGGTCGAGATGGTCCTCTCCTCGACGGAGCGGGGATCGAGCGTCCCGAGAGCCGACAGAAAGAAATCGGACACAGAGGGAGGAGCGACGGCATCGGCCAGGTGTTTGATGCGCAGGATTGACGCATAGCGGACCAGGTCGGATTCCGTCAGCGTGGTCCGATCGGGAGCGAAGCCAAGAGAGAGGATCGTCTCACGAGAGGGGTTTCCGCCAAAAAAGTCCGGGTGATAGCGAAGAAGGTATGCGGGACAACCGACCACGGAGGGCAGGGCGATGGCCAGATGGGCAAAAGAATCGCTTTCGGGTCGACTTTGAAGGCGGGCCGTCACTTCTTCGAAGGCCTCGTCGGCCAGCTCCTCCGGGGAAAACCCCTCGAGGTCCGACAGCCGGATCCCGAGGCGAAAACAGCGCAATGCGTACATACAACCTCCCGACAAATTAGCCCTGTGGCACGGGATAGACGTTTGTGGAGCCAAGTTCCTGGACGGCCCCTTGCCACGTTGTTTTCCTGCTGGTAAACCGGAGAAGTCCGTCACCGGCCACAGCGGCCCAGAAACGCAGGACATTTTTCTCGAAAGAATCGACAGGCACCAGGCGGAGATCGTGGAGGGGGAAAAATCCACGGCGCTTGTCCGAAAATTCGAGCGTCATAATCGTCTCGATTTCCGCAACGATTCCGACATCCTCATTGTCCCGACCCTGGAAGCAAAAGGCGTCGCCAATGCGCACTTGCCGGCCGTTCCTCAGGCAGGCGTTACGGAACTCGGGCGGATTGGCCGGATCGTCCAGCGCGAAAGGATTGTACGGCAAAATGGCAGGACGTGGATCTTCCTCGTATTCCCGGCCGTCGAGCGTCAGCAAGGCCACCCGCTTACCCTCCGCGAAGAACGCCAGAGGAAACTCAGGAATGTTGGGAAAAGCTTCCAACCCCCCCCACACACCACAGGCATCACTAGAGCCGATATAGAAGGCCCGCTCTCCGGGCAACCAAGTACGAAATGCCATCACCACTCCTCCTTCACGAGACATACCAAAGCAAAAGAGCAAAGACGATCTTTAAAAAGAGCATCAGGGCAAGAGCCGATCCCAGGGCCATCACGACGGAGTCCACGGGATCGGAAAACATTTTGTCATGAAAGACTTCGAGCTTACTGGCGATCTTTTTCATGTCCGGCCTCCTTTGTTATATATATTGTATATAATTTAAAAGGGAAAGTCAACGGAGCGAACTAGAATCGACGGGCGAACAGGACGGGCGAGGACAGGCTGTATTCCTGTCCATGTTGCGGGATGGAAAAGGATCGGGATCATAACGCCTCTCTGAACATTTTGAGACTCGGGATGGAGTCTCGGGGTTAGCCCCCGGAAGCTCCGGCGCTTACGCCGGTGAGCAGTCACCTCTATCCTGTCACCGAGCGAGGCACGCCTTATATCTCCGGCCTGCACGCCGGAGTTTTACGGCGTTTTTTCGATAAACGCGCCACACTTTCCTTTAGTGCGGGATCTGTTTCCCACAGAGGGAAGCGATCTTCGCCTCCAGACTCTCGATGTGCCCGAGAAGTTTTGAGATATCGGTTCGGGCATGGGAGACGAAGAGGGCGTTGGCGGTAGCCCGTTCTGGCGGGATTTTCCCGTAAGGGAGACCAGGATCTCCCCACTCCCCATGGACAACTTCGAGGACCGGAACATCCACCGATTGGCTCCATATCTGTCCGCAGTCGCATTCTCCGTGATGGCAAGCACGCCAAGGCCCCGGCGTGGCTTTCTCGGTCCGTTCCCGGATTTCGCGGATTTCGTCAGAAGTCATGATTCCCGCAAGAATCCCCTCGTGGTGTGCGTTCGTTTCCATGTATTCCCCTTTTTGTAGTTTTCTCTTTTTTTGTCCGTATAGGGTGAGAAAGTGATTCCGTCAGTTGAAAAAGCCCAGATTTTGAAGCCGATAGATCATGGATGTAGAGGAAACATCGAAATGCTTGGAAAGTTTGTCCACCGACGTTATTTTTTCTTTGTCCACAAAAAATCTCACGGCGGGTTCAGGCATAAGGAGGGCTACCGCAAAACGATTCGCCTCAACCTCTTTCCTGTCCCGGACATTCTCAAGAAAATTGGAGACGGGATCTCGAAATTCTGGACCGTGGTTCAGGACAAAGTGTCCCAATTCGTGGGCCAGGGCGAATCTTCGGCGAAGAGGATTCTCGGAAGCATTAACTTTAACCAAAGGTCTCTTTTTTTCTTCCAAACTGAATTCACCACTGACGGAAAGAGAGGAATCGTTCACGATGGTGATTTTCATCCTTCGGGCGATTTCGTGAACATCGACCGGGACGATTAGTTCCCAATATTTCTCGATGATTCGACAGGCCATGCTTTCGATATCCATCTCAGCGAATTCCCTCGATTTCTTCCGCAAGTTCCTTGAGTCCTTTGGCAAGACGTCCTTTGACAAGATCGGGCTTCCTGCCTTGCCAACTGTTTTGCCAAAGACTGCTCGACAGAAGCGCCATCAGCTTCTCATGGATTGCGTCCAGTTCCGGATCGCTACGCTCCGCACGGTAGGTCGGATCCCCGTTCTCCACCCCGTCGAAGATCCGAACCACCGTGCGTTTATCGGAGGTCTTGGCCAGGACGACCGCCCGAAGAATGTTTTCCGGAAGAAGATTGCGATCCGGATCGGCAAGGTCGCAATAATGGGACGAGTATTTCCCGATCGTTCCCTCTTCGATCAGTTCAACCGACACCTGGAATCCTTCTCCGTCTGGCGGAATGAAAAGGGCCGATTCTTCGGGATGTCCCATCGCCGCTTTCCGGATCTCGCCGGAAAGGGTCAGCAGCCCCTCTTTGGTTCCGATGATCCGCGCATCTCCGTGAAATAATTTCTGCCCGAGAATCAGAAGCTCTTTGTTCTTTGACATTGGCGTGGTCCTTGTTTTTAGGTGTTGGGAAGATTTCTTCCTTCGATGATTGCGTGAGATCCACGTTCCGATCCAATCTCTTTGCTGGTGAATGCGAGACATTCTTCCCTCTGAACCCTGACGACCTTCACCAGTTCGAAATACTCTCCGGGATATTCCCGGGCGAGACGGTTGTACTCATCCGTGGCGACCCTTTCGCACCTTCCGGAGTAGACGACAGGAAGCCATGTCTCCTTGACCGACCGGACCTGTTGCCGGATTTCGTACTCCACGATCTCGGCAGGATTCCCGACCGGCATGAGCGAGCCAATCGTGCTCATCAGTCATCCTCGCATTCCATTCGGAGGTTCTTGACCCATTCCTCCGAAGGGAGATCTCCGGTGGCGTCCGGGCACATTCCGAGGAATTCATAAAGGGACCGACGTTCGCTTTCCGGAGGAAAAATGAAAACATCGGAAAAATGGGAACGAGAAACCTCAAGCGAGAAAGGAAAGGTTTCCTCCCGATGGAAGGTCGCCAGACCACTGATGCGGACTCGCTTTCCGATAAGGGATTCAAGGAAAGATTCCCAATCCTCTTTGAGGACAAACCGCGTCACCGAGGGATCTTCGGGAAGAATCCCTGGGCGAAGAAAGTACCCGGATTCATCTCGTTGCAGAATCCCCTCGACTGATGTCAGATAGGATTTCATCCGATTGCGCGGGAAACCTCGGCAATCATGCCGGGGAGGGATAGCGCCTGTTCCCGCATTCCTTTCTGTTTGGCTATCTGTGAATATCCGTACCCGTTGGCCCGCTGGAGAAGCCGGCAGTGCTTGTGGGAGATCACCTGGACCACGCCGGATCCTGTCCGGACGTTGTTTTGAAAGATGGATTTGGGAGAGGGAATTCCGCCCCGAAGGGCGGCGGTTCCACTCCTGTGAGTTGCCCAGGTTGATGATTCGGAACGAACGCGATCAATCATCTGACTTTCGCTGAGCCGTGTCTCGTCTGGTTTTAGTCCCGAAAATTTTGCGAGCTTGTTTTCTATCGACATGTTACATTCCCGGAGACGAAGTCTCCGCTCCCTGTTCGGGATCTTTTGAGGGATATTCATTCAAAAGGGGCGACAGGAGAACGCGATTGTCGACGACCGCCCCTTCAGGGAGGTCATCCGGATCGAGGCAGAAAGATGTTCCGAACAAATACGGAAGACGCTTGGCCTCATTAAGTTCTTCCAGCGAATAGGGCAAAGGATTGGACTCTCTCACGTGCTTGACTTGTTCGAGCTCCTTCTCCTCGACGATCCGACCTGTGATATCCCCATCTCCGTCGAGAAAGATCCGATACCCGGTCCAGTCTCCGAGAGCCAATGTTTCTTTCGCTTCCGGACTTTCGAAGTGTTCTCCTGCAACAGCATCGGCGAGAAGATACAGAAGTTTTTCTCGATCCAGACCGTGAGCGATCAGGTCATCATACTGAGATCGGGACAACCCATAATCACCATGATCAATCGCTCTCTCCGCCAGATTGACCAATGTTTCTGACACATTTTCCGGAGTCACGTCATCAACAAAGTTTTCATCATCCAAGGCCACATCTTCAATGATTTCCGCCACAGCCTCATCGAAAGTCTTTCCGGAAAGTGCATAACGAAGAACCTTTTCCGGAGAATCGTTCATCGTCAGGTATTCCTCAAGGCTCGTGACATTGGCAAGCGTCTCTTCCGTGAAAAACCGCTCGATCTCATCGGAAATCTTTCCCATGGCCTCCGAAGCTTCGGGTGTCAGCCGCCCGACAAGATTGTGTCCGTCCCATTCGACGGCGTGGCCTTGATGGACCTTCTCGAAAAGCTCAACAATTTCTGGATCCGCCAAAAACTGCCGGAGATATTCTCCGCGAACATTGCCCGGGATTGCCCAGGTCAGGGTGCGCCCGTGAAACTCCATCATCGGAATCGCCGGGCCGATCTCCCCGCTGACGGAAGCGCCCAATTCTCCCTCTTCCGTCAGGTAAATGTGGGCCGGCTGGATTCCGTTCTGTCCGGGATAGCGCAGATAAACAGGAATCTTACCCTCGATCGAAGATTCTTTAACCTGAACAGGCATGCCATCTCCTAAGGTTTGAGTTTGTCATCAAGGTGGACAGTAACCGCTCTCCGAAGCACATGGGCATAGACAGACGAGGCTGAAAAGCTCTCGGAGTTCATCTCCCCGGGCCAGATTTCTTGGTCAAAGAAGAAATCGCGAGCAGTCGGACTCGATGTTGCCACTTCAAGCGTGGACCCCACCCGGGACATGACTGCCTCGACGATGTTCTCAACGGTTTCTCTCGGATCTTCTCCGAGAAACTCTCCAATTTTCTCGGGAGCGGAGAGGCGATCAGCGATCCTGAAGATTTCCTCGAAAGAATTTGTTTCGAGGGGGAGCGTCTGCGTCTTTTCCGAAATCCATCCTTCGACGGCGGACGGCGACCCGTAGCTTTTCATGGGAAGATGGTTGAATATCAATCGCGACAATTCCGGGAGGCATCGCTTTCCGCATTCGTCGGCCGCCCCCATAGCGCCCATCAGGTCGTTCGAGAGAACCTTTAACAGGAATCCCCCAGGACGGACACCTTTTTTGGCGTATCGATCAAGAGCCTCGAGAAAGGCAGGAGAAATATTCCGATATTCCGGATAATCCGGATTATCGTTTGCCGTCATGATGTCAAAAGATGTCTTAGTCATCACCACTCCTCCTTCACGAGACATACCAAAGCGCAAGAGCAAACACAATCTTCAGAAAGAGCATCAGGGCAAGAGCCGATCCCAGGGCCATCACGACGGAGTCCACGGGATCGGAAAAGATTTTGTCATGAAAGACTTCGAGTTTCTCTGCGATCTTTTTCATGTCCGGCCTCCTTTGTTATATATATTATATATAATTTTAAAGGGCAAGTCAACGGAGCGAACTAGAATCGACGGGCGAACAGGATGGGCGAGGAGATCCTGGCAAGACGGACCAGGATTTTCTCCTCTTCGGGAGGCAGGGACGGGGTTCCCGTCAGACGGTGATAGCGCCGCCAGACGCGACGGACGTAACGCCGGTTCCGGTAAGACAAGTCATGCCAGAGGGGATGTCCGGCATTGTAGGCCGACACAGCATCCCAGACGAACGGATAGTGTTGGAGACGGGACTTGAGGTAACGAATCCCGTAGTAGAGATTCAGCCAGGGAGAATAGAGACGTCGGGGCGAACCACGGAAACCCATCATCCTGGCGGTTTCGGCCTTCACCTGCATGAGGCCATAGGAATACCGGCCATCGGGTTCCCGAACGCGGACGATTCTCCGGAAGTGACTCTCGGTGGACACGATAGCCGCCACGAGTCGGGGATCGACGCCAAACCGGCAGGAAAGGGACCGGATGGTATGTCGATAGGGCACCGGAGGGAGTAAAAGATGAAGACAGAGGGCCGTCGAGAGGATCATGCCGTCTGCTCCTTATGGAAGACGACTTTCGAGAAATTGGCATGGACGAGAGCACCGGCGATGGGTGGACAGACAGAATTTCCGCATAGACGGATCTGGTGGCTCTTTGAAATCTTCGTTCCGTCGGGAAGCTGGTCGATCACGTAAGAGTCCGGAAAGCCCTGGGCGCGAAAAAGCTCCCTCGGCGACAGCATCCGCATCCCAATATCGACGATCTGGTAATTGACCCCATGAACAGTCACGAGTCCGAACCTGTCTTTTGTCGTAACCGTGTGCAGGGGCTCACGGAGTTTTGGGTCCTGGTCCGTCCCGTAATATTTCAAAAGGAAGGCCCGGACTTCGGCGACGTGGGTTCCTCCGGCCGTCAAGGACGGCATAGGTTCGTCGACGGGCTGGCCGTCCTTGCACGTTCCACGGAGTTTGACAAGACTTGATGCGACGAGAGCGACTTTACCACCGCCTCCGGCAGTAATGGTCCCGATCGGCATATCGAGGGGACCTCCGATACTGCTCTTGAAGTCCCTTTGTATATGGAGCATGACGAGAGAGTGATGATCCACGGCGGTCACGGTCGATACCGGCTCACTAAGGTCGCTCCCCGGCCTCTGGCCTTTGTCACCAAAGTGCTTGGCAAGAAAGGCCGATACGAGGGATTCCCTGGTTTCGCTCAACATAGAGACATCTTGCTTGACCGGTACAATGAACGGATCAGGGCAGTCGACCACATACCGCACGATCCCCTTGGCGATGCGCCTGAGAGTGGCGTCGGCCAGCGGCTTCTTTCGCTCGAAGATGGACGGGCACGGGATCGACCAGTCGATGCACTCGGCGGCCGTGCGCCACGGTTTCAACGTGGACTTGAACAGACGACCCATTTTTACATTGGGATTGATATGGGTGGGCTCGGGCCAGACTATCGGTCGACCGTCGCACCGAGCGATCAGGAACAACCGTTTCCGGATCGTGGGAGCCCCATAGTCGGCCGCACACAGGATCTTATATTCGATCTCGTACCCGAGGTTCTTGAGCTGTGCCATCCATGCCCGGAACGTCTTGCCCTTCCGGTGCGGGCATGGCTTGTTGTCCGGCGTCAGTGGACCCCAATCGGAAAATTCGGGAACATTTTCCAGAATAATCACGCGTGGATGGACAGCCTTGGCCCATCGAGTCACAACCCAAGCCAGGGACCGGATGTTTTTCTTGACTGGCTTACCTCCTTTGGCCCGCGAAAAATGACGGCAATCCGGGCTGGCCCACATGAGTCCCACAGGCTGTCCCTTGGTTGTCTGAATTGGATCGACGTCCCATACGCTTTCGCAAAGATGGGAAGCCCATGGATGGTTGACCTCATGGATTCCGATGGCAATCTCATCGTGGTTGACAGCGAAATCGACAATGAAACCGGCCATCTCGATCCCTGTACTGGCTCCCCCTCCACCGGCAAAAAAATCGACAACAAGCTCATTCATCCGATTGCGCGGGAAACCTCGGCATTCATGCCGGGGCGGGATAGCGCCTGTTCCCGCATTCCTTTCGGTTTGGCTATCTGTGAATATCCATACCCGTCGGCCCGCTGGAGAAGCCGACAGTGCTTGTGGGAGATCCCCTGGACCACGCCGGATCCTGTCCGGACGTTAAAACTCCCGGAGGAGCGGACGGCGACGCGGCCGACATGGATTCCCGCCTTTTTCCCGGAGGGCACCGTGGCCCGGACGAGATCGCCGGTGCGGAAACCGAAGTGCGTCTTGTCTTTCGGACAAAACCGGATCGGGAAGCCGAATGTGTCCGTCCGGGCGACCTGCCGGGTCCCGTGACCGGTGGCACGAATCCGGAGAGGGATCGTTCCCGGGTCGAGACGGACGGCTTCCCCGGACGTTCCGACGCAGGCGGCATCGATCCAGTGGGCCTTCGGGTACTCCTGACCGGCCCGGTTGAACTTCGTGCGTCCTCCGGATCCTGTCTCGACGGGAAGGCCCGTGTGTGTCAGTCGCCCAAACAGCGCCCACCGGGTGGTGTTGACGGCCGCCGCGTCCTTCAGAGGGGACTGGGCCCGGGAGAGGATCTTGGCGAGAAGATCCGACTTCTTCGCCAGGAACTCCTTGACCGGACGATTGCCCTTCTTTTGGTTACAGGCCCGGCAGGCAAGCGTCAGATTCGAGACCCGGTCGGATCCGCCCTTACTTCGCGGGTGAATGTGGTCGATCTCCAGGGGCACGTTCCCGGCCCCGCAGTAGGCGCAGGCCCGACCCCATTTTTCCAGCAGGTACTCCCGGACCTCGTAGCCGGCCAGGGTTCCCTGCTGGTAGTCGACCCCGGCGATCTCCGGATTGGCGATCTTTTGCATGTCGAACCGGACCAGCTCCTGGGCGATCCCCACCACAGGGGCCAGCCTCCGGAAGCGTTCGACCCAGGCGAGGGTCGTCTCGATCCGGTGTTGCAGACTCGGAGGAAGCCAACCCGACGGCCTCGTCCGGTTGTTGAAGCGGGGAGCCCGGTAGCGGGTCTTGCGGGAACGCCGTCCCCGTCTCACGGCCCGTCGTGCGGCCAGGCTGTTCTTGATCGCCTGCCCCCGGTGTTCC
>JAPTWQ010000078.1 GCA_028064945.1 Nitrospiraceae bacterium
CGGTCGGGGATCCGGACCGGTGGACTATCTGCTCTCGGACAAGGACTCCGACGGCCATCCCCGTCCCCATGCTCCGGAGATTCTTTCCGGGGACCCTGACCGAATTCGGCGTGTGATTGACTGCCTGGACTTTCGCCACAAATACACCTCTGGCGTTTTGAGTTTTGCCACGGAAGACCGACCCACGCCGTCCAAGCAGGACCAGGTGATTCGGGAGTTTGAAGACCTGGCTTTTGCCGGGATCCCCCGGGACCGGGTCCTCTCTTTCTGGGTGCGCCACACCAATGCGGACGGACGAATCGAGCTCCATTTTGTGATTCCCAAGGTCGACCTGGCTACGGGAAAACAGTTCAACGCCTTTCCTCCCGGTTGGAGGAAGGACTTCCGGGACTGGAAAAACATGACGAATCTCAAGAATAACTGGGCCGACCCGGAGGATCCGGAGCGCGCCCGGGTCCGTTCCCCAGGAGACAAAGAAAGCGTATCCCGGCGGCGGGAGAAAGAACGGCTCACGGCCAGCCTTGTGTCGAAAATCAAGGCAGGGGCAATCTCTGACCGGGCGGGGGTGATCGAAGAGCTCCAGCGGCAGGGATACGAAATCAAACGCCTCTCTTCTGAATACCTGTCGATCAAGAAAGACAGTGCTCCCCCCTTACGGTTGAAAGGGGGAATCTTTTCCGCGTCTTTTTCTCTGGAAGAGTCGGAAAAGACCCGGACAGCAGACCGGGCAGAACGTCTGGGAAAGGCGATTCGGGGAGCGTCGCTGGCCCGTGGACGCCGGGAAAAAGTGAACCGGACTCGTTATGAGACGCAGACGGAACCGGAAAATCGGGGGACGGCAATCCGTGGCTGACCACCTGATAAATTTGAAGCCCGGATCTTCTGAGGCGTCGACAGAAGGAGATTCAAAACCAGAACCGGTTTTTCAATCCCAGGCAGGGCTTCTTCCTTCCCCTAAACGAGCGAACGGGCTGAAACGTCGACATTCGGTCAAGGCTCCAGTAGAAAGGGAAGGGCGCAACTGGAGCCGGGGGATCCTGGTGTTCGTTGTGGTGTCGACCGTCGTGTCTGTCTTCTTGTGGTGGGGACTCTGGCACATTCCCGGACTGGTCCCCTGGCCCTTCCCGATTAAGGATGCCCAGGGACACAATCTGGCGGGGGAGCTATCCCTTCTCTGGGTTCTCCATATTTTCCCCATAGAGGCGTTCAACGGATATAGCTGGACCAGCGTTCGTCTTTGGCTAAGCCACCATGGCTTTCTTCGATCCTTTGACGGAATCGTGGCCTTTTCTCTGGGAGGCGGGCTTATTTCAGGGATTCTCGCCTTCTGGGGGGCCTCCCGGGGACGGCTCAAAAAAGTTCATGTATCGGGGAAGCGGGTTTTCAACAGTGCCGCTGAAGCGAACCGGGAGCTTCGGCGAGAGATTGCCAAGTCAGGGCAAGGCATTTCAATTCACCCGGACGTTCCGATCTCCCGGGACCGGGAAACCCGGCATTTCTTTGTTCTTGGAGCCATTGGATCCGGCAAGACCCAAGTCATATGGAACGTATTGCAGTCGATTCTCCACAGAATGCGCTCCGGTCCGGAAGACCGGCTGATCCTCTACGACAACAAAAGCGACATGACCGCAGGGCTTCCCATTGACGATTCGGAAATGATTCTTCTGGCTCCCTGGGATGCCCGGACATGGGCGTGGGACGTTGGCAAGGATATCGAGAACGCCAGCGACGCAGCAACCTTTGCCGAGCGGCTGATTCCCGAATCGAAAGACAAATTCTGGAGCGAGGCCCCCCGGCAGATTGTCAAGGCCTGCATTCAGCACCTTCAAGCGACCCATGGAACCCAGTGGTCCTGGAAGGATCTTTCCCGAGCCCTCAATTCTCAGGAAACGATCCTGGGAGCGGTCATGCTGTATGCTCCGAACCTGGCCCCGGTCTTTGTCGGAGCGGGAGGTGGGCCGACCAGCACAGGGGCGTCTCTTCTGTCTTCAATGAATGCCTTTACAGGGTCTATCGACGATCTGTGCCGGGCCTGGGACAACACCGACCCCTTCACCGGCCAGGAAATTGAACCCGGACGGATGATTCCCCGCGTGTCGCTTCGGGAATGGGCCTTGACCCCGATCGTGCAACGTCGGGTCATTATTCTCCAAGGAAACAAGCGCTATCTGACACTGGAACGAGCCTATATTCAAACGATCATTTCCGCGTTCGGGGCGATTATGAACTCCCCAGAAATGCCGGATTCCAAAACGCGACGGATTTGGTTTCTCCTCGACGAGTTTCCCCAGCTGGGTCGTCTCGAAAATTTCGCTCAATACTTGGAAGTCGGACGTTCGAAAGGCATGTGCGTCCTGCTTGGATTGCAGGATCTCTCCCAGCTTCGGGAGATCTATGGGCGGGAAACGGCGGACGTCTGGGCCGCAATCTGCGGGACGTATATCGTCTGCCGGAGTCAGGGCGTGGAAACGGTGCGCTGGTTGACCCAGTTTTTCGGAGAACGGAGCGTTCGGAGCCGACGGGTCTCGTTCACAAACTCCGAGAACGGTCTTCGAAAAACAATCACCGAAGTGGTCGAATCCGAACCGGTCGTGACGTCTCACGATCTCAATGGTCTGGGGGACAACCGGGGAAGCACCCCCGGGATTCTCGCCCTGTTGTCGCTGAATACCGGCCATGGCGTCTATCGCCTTGTCTGGCCATACGTGTCGTTTCCTAAGATTCGGGAAAACCAGGTCCCGGCGCACTGGACGACCGCTTCGCCAAAAATGGCACCAAGACCGGCTGATGATGGTTTCCTGGATTTTGAGAAGCGGAGAGGCGGACGAGGGACAAAACGACGCGGGAAAGGCGGAGCGGGAGAACGGAAGGAAACAATCGTGGGGAAGCCCCAAGACAGCGTTCGGGAATAGTCGCTGAATAGACTGCAAAATATTGCCAATCTTAAACTATATGATACAATTTTGTTATTCATCACGTTTGCCCCACGTTGTCTCGCCCTTTTCGGTCGCAGGGACAAAAGCGGGTTCTGTTAATTCCAATTCACAACTTCAAAAGCCAATTCGCTAACCCAATCCAAAACACCCATTGGACAAGCACAACAATGTCTTGATGGATTCCTTGCGTTTTGCGCCAGGTTCCCTTCAGACAGATTTGTCCAAAAATGACTCCCCAATCATGAAACTCGTTCTCAGTTTTTCGGTTGCGTCTTCCGGGAAATATGCGACCGGCTTGATTGTTGGAGGAAAAGCCCAGGAGCCGGTTCATTGGTCCGGCTGGGAAAAGACCTATCTGTATCAGGGTCGTAAAAAACAATCACCAAGGCCCAGAGCGGGTCAACAACGCCCGCTCCTTCCGGAACGGGTGTGTTTCGGGAGGACGCCATGGAGATTGCTCAAGAAAGAGAAAACGGAGAGGACTGGATCGACGAGCTCTCCGACGAAGAACTGGAAAAAGAGCTTAATAAAATGGAGTCGTATTACCGAAGCCTCGGGGTAATCGACTAATCAAGCCCAATGCGGGCAGGTATCGTGCCCGCTTCCTTCTGGGAGGGGCACGCAACAACCAGGAGGAAAAAACAATGAACACGCAAGAGTTCTATGCGCAGATCACGGAGAAAATGATTCTTGCCCTGGAAACCGGGTCCGCTCCCTGGACCCGGCCCTGGAAAGTGACCGGGGACGGAGTGCCAGTGAATGCGTTAACCGGAACACCCTACCGGGGCGTCAATGCGCTGAACCTGTCCTGGCATGCCCTATCCATGGGCGTGCCGGATATGCGGTTTGCAACCTTTAAGCAAGCCAAGGGAAAGGGCTGGAAAATCAGGTCGGGAGCCAAAGGAGTTCCGATCCTCAAGCTCGTTCCCGTGGAGAAAAAAGAGAAAGAAGAGCCGGAAGAGGAAACTCCCAGACAATCCGGGGATCTTCTTATTCCCAAGGTCTATTTCGTCTTTCATGCCAAGGACCTTGAAGGGGTTCCTGCCCTTGAAGAAAAGCCGACGCCGGTCGACTGGACCGGTAAGGCTGAAAAAATCAGAGAAAAACTTTCGACGGCTCTCAATGTTCCCGTGGGTCACGGCGGCGGACGGGCGTTTTATGCTCGACTTGACGACCGGATCCAAATGCCAGTCGAAGGAAATTTCGAAAGTGAAGAGTCGTATCTCGGAACGCTTCTTCATGAGTTCGGGCATGCAACGGGCCATGAAAAGAGGCTCAACCGGTCCTTCGGGGTTTATGGGGATCCGGAGTATGCCTTTGAAGAACTCGTGGCGGAAATGACGAGTCTCTTTGTTGGTATGACGACTGGGATTACCCCGGACGAGAGGCACTTCGAGAATCACGCGGCTTACGTTCGTTCGTGGATCGAGGCACTGGAGAAAGATAAGAAGGCGTTGGTCCGGGCGTCGAAGCAATCACAAGACGCCAGTGATCTTTTAGTTAAAATCTTACGCCAAGAGTAAGGAGAGGGTCGTGACTTGGAAATGAATTAGGGTGCAATGACCAAAGTAAAAGAAATAAAAGGGGAGGTCGGCTAGTATAGCATATAGTGACCTCCCCTCTGTTATTAAAAGTGGAGAGTAGTTGCTTTATTCCCATTAACATAAACTTGGCATTCGTGCATTCCAGCGGCGCTATCTGCGTCGACAGCCCTACAAGAAGCCTCGATTGCATTTCCCTCATAGTTTCCAGAGATTTTAGTGGATCCTTGCACCATAGTTACTACGCCGGATCCAACTTTTGTTCCATTAACATACAGTTCAATCGAATCGGAAAAAATACCATTCACTGCTTTAGCCTCAACAGATAACTTCTTCCCGTTAGCGAGAGAAGGCTGAAGTGCTACGTCCGGAGATTCTGCCATGGAGGTACACCCAACAAAACTAAGCATACAAATTACCGCTGGGAGCAAGAAAAATCTTCCATGCCCATTAAACTTCAAGCTCTTGAATCGTTCAAGTTTAGCCATACACAATCCTCCTTGGTATGATTGTATTAAAAAAAGAAAACAAGATTCATGCTAGCAAAAAAATGCATTAACTCAAAATCAATAATATGCGATTATCATATTCTGCTTTTTCAAAAATCCCGGCCTGTATTTGCCGACGTTTCCTCCTTGGCATTTTCCCTTAAAGCCTCCAAGGCGGGTGTCACCACAGCGTTTTTCACTTCTTGGGCCAAACGGGGATACACAAGGTTTTCTAGCTCCATGGGACTGTTGACGCTCACGAATTTGCTCTCTTTCCGGGTCAACAAAACTTCTCCCGTTTTCCTGTCCATGATCGAGACCGCAATTGCGATTGAGTAAGGAAAGGAAGGAACACGGGCGTCAAGAATCCCTTCCCGAACACTGAGCTTGAAAAGCAAAAGAAAGGCAGGGTCGGACATTGGATCTATGACCTTATACCCGGCGTTTTGAATGGCCCCTTCCAGCATGCTTGTAAAATCGTCGGAATCCGGCGGGGGAGCGACATACAAAGTCGGACTGGGAACACTCACAGCAAACCCCCTGGCCTGCTCAAGCTCCCGCATGCGATAAGCCGGGATATGAAGGCGGTGAACCTTATGCTCGCTCAAAAGTTCGAGCGCGTCGTGATCAGCCCGCAAGGTCTTGAGAATGGTTTCCAGTTTTTTGGCCGCTCTCAGTTTATCCAGCGCAGAGGTTCCAGGGTTCTCTAGCCTTGCGAACAGTTCCCCAATCTTCTGGCTCTCTTCTTTAACGTCTCTTTCGTAGCTTACCTTGGCTCCTTTCTTGTTGATTGCCACAAAAACGCAATGCCCGTTCCCAAAATGACGGACAATGAGCCCCCGAAGCCTTTCTCCTGCCTTAAGACGAACGACACTCTTGGCTTTCTGGGAATGAGAAAGCACATTGTTGTTGTCTGCGCTAGTGTTTATGGAAAGGCTAGTGGCGTCGACCGTGACCTGCAACTGTTCAATAAGTTCTCTGAGGGCGTCCTGGCCTGACACGCACGAAGAAGCGGAGACATAAGTGGGACGGGGATATTCAGCTTTATAAGGATTGACGTAGGAATGGGTCGAGGCACAACCCGATAAGACCAGACCGGTAACTGCGACAAATAACACTTTTGTTTTCATGTCCGTTCCTCTTTGTTTTCAAGGGAAAACTCTTTCATAAGACGCTCAAAACGGATTCGGTTCTCTGGAACAAAGCCATTGGTTTCTGCCCAGGATTTGTAGAGGAGATAGTCGTTTTTTTCGGGATTATTTTCCTGCACATACCAATAGACGGAATTGTCGACATGCCGAGCGTCAAGAAGGGCTTTGGCCGACGCTTTGGACCGAGTAAAGTGGCCGTGTTTCAAAAGCCTTTGGGCTCCTTCCAGCGCCCAATTGAGTACGCCTCTCAATTCCTTTTTTGTGACGGTCTGTTCATAGGTGTTGGCACGATTAAGGTCAACTGTCTCTTGAAAGGGAACAATCGAGAGCTGTTTCCAAAGTTCGTCGCTTCTGTCTTTGATCGGGAAGAGCTCCTGTCCAGTCAGGAGCCATTTCGCGGTGACCGGAGTGTAGAACCAATAGCTCCCTTTTGAGAACCGCAGGTCGACAGGACGTCCGGCAATAAGGTGGCGAAGGTTTTCTTCGTCGGCGGACACGGAGAGATCGTCGACGATCACCAACGACGATTTCAGAAGAAGTTCCGGCTTGGATCGTAACGGGGCAGAAAGAGGAACGGTGTGAACGAATTCATGCAGTTTGCGAATGATATTCGCCAGGTGGGTCACTCCACTGGCCCTGTTACCTGTCCAGACCTGGCAGACATGAAAATCAGAATTGGAAAGGAGCGTATATCCGACAAATTCCTGAAGGAGTGCCTGAAGCTCTTTGACAGGGAGAATCAGGTCGAGAAATTCTCGAAACGTTTCCGCTTTGGCGGAACGGTCGTAGGTGATTGGTGAACAAAAACGAATCCCATAGGCCATGAGATCTTTGTCGTTGTCACTTGTGATCGCGGTCGTATGAATGCCTTCTTTCTTTTTTTCGAGTAGAAGATAGGTCCCAGGAGTGGGGACGATTCCTGGTTTTGGGGAAGGCAATGGGGAAAGGCGTAAGAAGGCGGTCTCCAGGAGAAAACGCACCACGCTTCCATAGGCTTTATCCGAATGATTTTCGAGGAGCCAATTCTTGATAAGTTCTTCGGGATAAACTTCCGTTCTCCAATATCTTCGGTTTTCTGTGGCCCCCCACCTGAAAAGAAAGGTTTTGTTGGTCTGATAGGCGGAGAGAAAGGCCAGAAAGTCTTTTTGAAGTGCGTGGAATTCCGGAGCCAATCTTTCCGAGAATTCGTCCGGGACAGAGGGAAGGGAAACGGGTTGTGGGGAAGGGGGGGAAGGATTGGCCGTCCCATGAAGAAGAAAAAAATTCATGCCCGAAAGGCTATAAACGACCTGATTGCCTCCATTCAGTCGCCGGGACGGGGGACCCAATCCCGATTTCCGAAGGGTTAAAAGGGCGTTCTTGCTTGAAAAGCCCAGGTATTGGGCGGCTTCTTCTTCGGAGAGCAAGGCCGAAGGGTCGGGCAAGGGGGCGTTCTTTTCAAGAGAAACGAGTTGTTCCCGAAGTTTTTTGAGCTGAGCCGGGGGACCGTTTTCTGAATGACTCTCCCAGAGCCAGTGAATGAGCTTCTGGGTTGTTTTCTGGGAGTGAATCTTCACCCCTGTAAATTGGGAAAGCTCCGCAAAGAAAGTATCGTGGGCGAGAATCTTCTGCTCTGCGGTGAGAAGGACAATTTGTTTTCGCAATTCTTGAAGAGAAAGATTCGGAAGACGTTCTTTCTTTTTCACCGCTCTCCCCTAGGATTGTGTTGGGGTGACCTTCGATTCCGAAGCCCACAATTTTTTCCCAAGATCCTCTCCTGTGGGATTGTAATAACGCATGACCATGTTCAAGACTTTGTGTCCAAGAATCTTTGCTAATTCATGCGCTTGGTAGATTCCGGCGAGTTTTGTGGCCGCTGTATGTCGGAGATCGTGAAAACGAATGTCTTTAAGGCCTGCGTTCTTGGCTGCGGTGGCAAAAATGGAAGTGACCCGGTCCGGTCCCAGAGTCCATAATTTTCCGTCCAAACCGACGATCTTCTTTTTTCCAAGAACAGCTTTCAAGGTATCGGCTGCCACAGGGGACAAGGGGACTTCTCGTGAATCTCCATTCTTTGTCTCGTCAAGCTTGACAATCTTTTTGGCCAGATCGACATTTGAAACAGTCAATGATATGAGTTCCCCCCGCCGCATTCCCGTTTCAAGAGCAAGGGTCACGATTTGTTTCATTTCCTCATTCAAATGTTCGAATAGCTTTTCTTTTTCCGACAGGGATAATGTTCGTTCCCTTCCCCTGTAATTTTGCCCTCTGTGGGGGTCGGTTCCCTTCACTCGGGTTGGTGCTACCGGATTTTCCAGGGCTCGCATGCCCCACTTGGCCGCTGCATAATTGTATAAATGGCTTATGATTGCCAGTTCCAGGTGAATCGTCCGAATGGAGTATCCTTCGGATTTTCTTTCCGAAGCATATTCTGCAATATCTTTGGGACCAATTGACGCCAAATATCGGGAGGAAAGAGGGTGATTCTTCCATTTTTCGATTCTCGATTTTTCCCGTTGGTGGCCTTTCTTGTGTTTTGAGACTTCCTCCAGATATTTATCCAAAGCCTCCCTTAACGTTGTCTTTTCGCCTTCTTTTGTGGATTTGAAGACGCCGCGGTCCATAGAGGATTCAATCTCGCGAGCCCATTTCTCTGCGTCTTCCTTTTTGTCAAAAGATTGCATTTGGACCGGGTAGCCCTTGCGTCGAATCTTGGCTTCCCAGACAGTGGAATCCTTCAATGTGCGTTTGTAAAAACTCGCCATTTTTTACCTCCATTTTCAACCTGAGTGTCGGAGAAATGTCGGAGAAACTCTCTGAAATTATTTTAGCACAGGTGAGTGAGAAGTAAAAAATGGCTTAAATGCTTGGTGCCGGAGACCGGGATCGAACCGGTATTCCCTTTCGGGAGAGGGATTTTAAGTCCCTTGCGTCTGCCTGTTTCGCCACTCCGGCAAGGAGGAGGGGAGGCTGGATTCACCGAAGGTTATCACGCCCCCCCCCTTCTCCTGCAAATTGACAAGAGATCGTGTCTGCC
>JAPTWQ010000009.1 GCA_028064945.1 Nitrospiraceae bacterium
CAAAAGGTCGAACACAAACAGGAAAGAGAACTCGAGAGAACCAATGAGAGAAACCTGACCCCCGAACAGGCCGTCCATCGGGAGGTCACCCTCGATTTCGCCCAGTCGGTCAGCCAAGAAGAGTCGCATGATCGAGACCTCGAGCTGGAGGGCGGGCTCCAACTCGGATCGGACGATTTTTGAGGCTGTCGGACAAAAGCCACTTTTTCGATCCGGAATCGGACAAAATGCGTTTCGGGAATTTTTTCATGAAAGAATGTTCCTAATCGGGAGGTCTCCTTTTGAAAACGCTCAAGCTTTCTTTTGAGGATGCCGCACTGGAGGCGTTTGAAGCCTACGCTGCCTCGGTAAAAATGTCACCGGCCGAGATTCTGGGCCATTTGGTTCAGGATCTGGTGAACGCCTCATCCTCGGATCCGTTGGCCATTCTCGGAAAAACATCCCGGAATGTGGCGGATGCGTACCCTATTGAATCCATTCGGCTTCTTTGTTTCGTCAAGACGGCCCTGTTGCGCATGCTTTTGTCTCAGGAGGGCTCCACGAAGAACGGGAAAGACAACGCGGCTCTCGCACGCCTGACGGCGGATATCCAGAGGCAATCCGACGAGGAGGCGCAGATTCTGTTGACGGGTATTCGCAAAGGAGAGGCGGCTGCCTTCGCGCCGCTGCCTCCCGATGAGGACGTTCTTCAGGAGATGGCAGAGGAAGAAAAACTGTCCCAGCAGACCGGCGGCCCGTCGGGGGAAGGCTCTGAAGGAGCGGAGGATGTCTGAGGGCGTCGATCTTAAGACCCGCACCGAAGCCGGACTTCGCCTCCAAAGTGCGGCCATCCAACCTTTCATGGATGATCCGGACTGTATCGAGATCATGCTGAACGCGGATGGATCTGTCTGGATCGATGTTCTCGGATCAGGCATGCGCAAGACGGACGTGACCATCAAAGCTCCGGAAGCCAAGTCCATTCTGAACCGCGTGGCCTCGAGCCTGGGGCTCACCCTGACGGTCGAGACGCCGATTGTCGAAGGGGAGCTGGTCACCGATGGAAGCCGTATCGAAGGACTGATTCCGCCCGTTGTCGATGCCCCCATTTTCGCCATCCGGAAAAAAGCGTCGAAGGTCTTTACCCTGGACGATTATCTGGCGGCCGGAATCATCAATGATGAATTTCTGAACGAAAAGTTCGGACAGGAGGAGGTTGCGGAAGAGGCTGTCCTGACCGGTACCGCCCGGGACATTCTCGGTCGCCTGTGCGCCGATCGTCAGAACATTCTCGTAGTGGGATCGACCTCGTCCGGTAAAACGACGTTTTGCAATGCGCTGCTTTATGAAATCGGACAGGCGACGCCAGAACATCGGGTGGTCATCATTGAGGATACCCGGGAGCTTCAATGTCCCGTCGTGAATCGCCTTGAGCTCCGAACTCTGCGCATTGCGGGTCGCGATATTGTGACGATGCAGCATCTCTTGAAGGCAACACTCCGTCTTCGCCCCGACCGCATCGTGGTCGGCGAGGTCCGCGACCGGGCGGCGCTGGATCTTCTGAAAGCCTGGAACACCGGGCATCCCGGCGGGGTGGCCACCGTACATGCGAACAATGCGAAGGCGGGACTCAAGCGTATCGAACAGCTTGTCGCGGAGGACGTCGGCGGTCGCGTCGACCCGGAATTCATCGCTGAGGCGGTGAATGTCATTGTGTTTATCTCGAAAACGAAAAAACGTCATGAAAATGACCCCGGACGGCTCGTCAAAGAAATTGTCCGGGTCAAGGGATGGACACGTGAACGTGGATACGTTCTCGAGCCCATTGGTGGGGTCAAACCCGTTTTTAACGTTTGACCCAATCGAACGCAACAACTTTCCATCTGAGGAGGTTTTCTATGAAGGTTCTGAAAAACGCAGTGTCCCGGTTCTGGCTTTTCTATGCCGTTCCCTTTTTGGCCATGAGTGGTATGGCAGTTCGTCCCGCCTATGCGACGGGGGCGGCGGCTGGATCCATGCCCTGGGACTACACCCTCAATTCCGTGATCATGGAAATGACCGGGCCGATCGCCCAGGGGATCGCCATCATCACGATCGTTCTTCTCTTCTGGGGGATGACACAGTCTCAGGGGCACGAAGGGGCGCAGAAGTTTTTCAAGGTGGGGCTTGGAATTGCCGGAAGCCTCGAGGCGGGGACGGTGGCCACCCGTTTCTTTATGGGTGGGGCTTCCCTGTAACCCTCGTAAACCCTCGCGTGACGGGGAGGCGTCATGTCTCCCCTCTCGTTTGTTGAAGGAGAGACATCGTGGCCAGAGTCGATGAGCTTCCGAGAACACCTATTCATCAATCCCTCATGCGCCCCGTGCTTGTGGCCGGAGGAGAACGCGAGCCCATGCAGTTTCTTGCACTGGTATCGATCATTGTCGGGATTGCCGGAGGTCTCCATATCGTCAACCTCATTACCGGCACTCTTGTGTTCAGTATCGGTTCTCTCGTCCTCCGGAAGATGGCTCAAGCGGATCATAAAATGTATCGTGTGTTCATGCGCTATGTAAAACACCAGAAATTCTATCGGGCCGTTCCGACCATGTATGCGAATCCCCGTTATTATTCTTACTTCGAGCCCTGGAGCGAATAGTTTATGCTGGCACTCAAGAAAGACCGTTCCAAAGCCCTCTCCGATCTTCTGAATTGGTGTATTTTCGTAGCCCCCGGCGTCATCATGAACAAGGACGGATCATTCATGGTGGGGTGGCGCTACGTGGGTCCCGATCTCGACTCCGCCACCGCCTCTGAGCTGATGGCGCTCGTGAATGCCGTCAATACAGCGTTTACCTTTCTCGAGACAGGATGGATCCTGAACGTCGATGCCATCCGGCACATCAGCCCGGGGTACCCTATGAGGGGAGCCTTCCCCGATCCGACAACGGCCCTGATCGACGAGGAACGGCGCCGCATGTTCAACCTTGCGGAAGGTCATGACGCGTCCTACGAATCGCAATACTATCTGACGCTGACCTGGCTGACGCCGCCGGATGTCGAACAGAGTGTGAAGAAGTTTCTGTTCGAAACGCATGAAGAGACGGGAATGGAAAAGATTGGCGATGTTCTGCCTGCCTTCATTAAACAGGTTGAGAGAATCGAATCCTTTCTGAGCTCGCATCTCTCGATGGCCCGACTCGATAATTCCGGCATCATTTCTTTTCTGAGTGCCTGTCTCCGTGGATCGTCGGCCATCGCCCTGAACCCCCCCACGCTCCCGATCTTTCTCGATGTTCTCCTGGCTCAAGGGGCCGGCGATCTTACGGGAGGCATCCGCCCAATCATCGGGCGCAATCACATCCGGACGATCACGATTGCCGGATTTCCCAACGAGTCCTATCCCGGTATTCTCGACGCCCTGAATTCCATTCCCTCCAATTATCGCTGGAGTACCCGTTTTCTGGCCCTCTCCACGGAAGATGCGAAAAAGATTCTCGATAAGACGTACAAGCACTGGATGCAACGGAGGTTTTCTCTCGCCAAACAGATCGCCAAATACTTCGGATCCGGGGACGCCAACGCGACACCGAACCTGAACGCGGTCGAGATGGCCGAAGACGTTCAACTTGCGATGAAAGAAAACGACTCCCGGACGGTGAAGTACGGCTACTACACGACGACCATCGTGATCTCCGGAGAAACGGAGAAAAAGGTCGACGACGACACCAAGGAAATCCAAAAGGTTCTCTCCGGTCTGGGATTCATGTCCATGCTGGAGGAAAACAATGCGGTCGAAGCCTTCCTCGGAAGCTTGCCAGGCCATGGGGCGATCTATCAGGTTCACAAAAACCTGATCTCGACTGCCAATCTTTCGGACATGCTGCCGACCACTTCCGTGTGGCCCGGGAACGAACGGAATGTCCGGTTGAACGGGCCCCCCCTCATCATCACCCGGACGCGCGGGCAGGCTCAGTTCCGGTTCAGCACGCACTACTCCGATGTCGGACATTCTTTTGTCATCGGACCCAGCGGTGCTGGCAAATCGACGATGATGGCGCTGATGATGGCCCAGTTCTTCCGCTATCCCCGTGCCCGCGTTTACTGTTTTGATTCCAAATATGCGGCTTACGGAATCTGCACGGCCTCTTTTGGAAAGCACTACGACATTCTCTCCGGACATCAACGGCTCACTTTCGCTCCCCTCGCCAACATCGACGACAAGGCCGAACGGAACTGGGCGGCCAACTGGCTCGAGATGATGATTTCCCTTCAGCTCGAAGGGACGGGGGAAGCCCTGACCCCCGGGGACCGTGAGCTGATTATGGAAGCCCTCACGACGATGGCCAGTGATCCCAACCGTATGTGGACCATCTCCGACTTCTATCAACAGATCCAGTCCCAGACGATTAAGTCGGCCATCAAGTACTACACCGCCGAAGGGCCCCTCGGGGATTTGCTCGATTCCAAAGAGGACAGCCTCGAAAACGGGCGATTTGTCGTGTTCGAAATGGAAAATCTGATGAGCCCGACGCTCGGGAAAAAATCTGTGGCTCCGGTGCTCGATTACCTTTTTCACTGGATCGAAAGGAGCCTCGACGGGTCTCCCACCATGATCTGTCTCGATGAAGCCTGGACCATGCTCAATCACGACATGTTCAAGTCGAAGATCGAAGCCTGGCTGAGAACGATGCGTTCCAAGAATGCTGCGGTGGTCTTTGCGACCCAAAGTATTGCCGATGTAGTGAAGTCCTCGATCAAGGACGTCATCCTCGGCCAGACACCCACGCGCATCTATCTCCCAAACAAGGATGCGCGTTCTGAGTCCGTGCGGGAGTTCTATATGTCCATGGATCTCAACGACCGGGAAATCGAGATTCTGGCCGACGCCACTTACAAACAGCATTACTATTTCAAAAGTCCAGATGGACGCCGTCTCTTTTCCCTGATGATCGCCATCAACTCGGCCACTTTGGCCTTTTGTGGCGTCAGTCACAAGGAAGACATCGCCGCCATGCGCGAGTTTCAGGAAAAACATGGCGAGATCTGGCCGTTTTATTGGCTCAAAAGTCGGAAACTTGTGGACGAAGCCGAAGAATGGCGAGATCTGTACTGGCACATCTTTTACGATGGGGTTGTCGGTGGGGGCAGTGCGGACTTTTCTCGTGAATAAGAAGAGGTGACGATGATGCTGGCGTTGAAAGAACATCCCTTGAGTCGTTCTTTAGCCGTTCTTCTGGCGACATGTCTCCTTCTGTCCTCGTTCTCCCGCGAGGCGCTGGCGATCCCGACGACCAATACGCCCATCACACAGGCCCCTACGGGTTTCTGGAACACGGTCATCAACGACTGGCATGCGATCGAGTCCGACGCTCAAGGGTACGTCAAGATCGCCCAACAGGCGATGACGGTGCTCCAGGACGCCGAGCTCGTCTACATGTTTTATAACGACATCAAAAACATGCCATCGGGAGGCGGCTTTTTTGGTCTTGTTGGCAATATCGCCAATCTCGCCGCCATCGGAGCGAACGTTGGCTCGAGTCTGGCCGATACAGCCAGTAATGTCTCCGACATGGTGGCCCAGGCCGGCATGCCCCCTCCCGGTCAGATGGGCCCTCCAACGGCCGGTGCCGTGACGGCCAATTCTCTGTCTGAGACCTTTGGCAGCATTTCCGATGACCTCTCCGAGTTTGCTTACCAGGCGCAGATGGTGTCTGCCGATGCCTACAACCTCCAGATGCTCTCAACCATGAATGCTGTCGGTTTTACCGGCACGGTCCAGGCCCTTCAGCTCGGAATTTCCACCTCCATGCAGATCGCATCGCAGATCCAACAGCAACAGCAGTATCAGGTCTCGAAGGATATGACAAAGTCGATGCGCCGGGCGGCAAAACAGGCGCAAAAAGTGGCCGGCTACGAACGAACTGCCACAGAAGAAGCCTCCATCAACGGGAAACTCTGGATGCCGGGCTGCTTTCAGGCAATGTCGATGACGTCGGAACAACTGGCCTCGAGCGGGTGTATTAATGCTTACGTCCAGACGCCACCCTCGGAAGATCCCTATACTCCCCCGAATTTCTCGAGTACGGGAACGCCGATGGCGGGGTATAACTCCAACACTCTCAATGCGCCAAATCCCATTTCTCCCGGACTGGTTGGGTCCAATTCGGCGGTCGGTGGCGTGGCCCCCTCGGTCGCCTCTCCTTCTTCGAGTATAACCACAGGCGCCACATCCACCCTGTCAGCCCCGAGTTCGGCTCCGACGCGAGCTTCGGCGGGTGGGGCTGCGAGTACGGCGACCTCCGGAACGTTTAGTGCCAGCAACGGCGGAACAACCGTCAGCGGGAACTATGGAAACTAACAGAATGGTCGCCTCCTTTTTAGGGGATTCTCGATGATCGATACCGGCAATCTCTCCATGCTGCACATGACGTTCCTCATCAATCTCTTCAACGATTTCACGTCGCAGACGACGCAGCTGGTTTTGCTCGTGGCGCTGAGCCTGGCCTTTGTCCTTCAGATGTCGTCGGATGGTCAAAGTAAATCCTTTTGGCTTCGTTATATGTTTGTTTTCAGTACGCTGGGGTTTGCCGGGTCGGTGTTGAGCGCCTATGTCTTTCATGTTCCCGGGGTTGTCCAGAGTACGCCCCCGCCTGGGTGCTCGCCTGTACCCACGATGTTGTCGTCGAGCAATGGAACGACGGTCAAGGAGCTCGATGCGCTCACCTGCCAGTTTCAGACAAGCGTGTGGAATATGGGCAATACGGTGTGGCAGTACGCCGTCACGCTGTTCAAGGTTTTGGCGGTTGTCGAGTTCACCTGGATCACGATCCAGCTGGCCGTTTTTTCCGGTGGAGCCAATCAATACTATGCCGAAAATCCGTTTGAACCGATCGTTAAATTTCTTTTCATGACGTCGCTCTGGTACGGAATCTTTCTCTATTCCCCCTTAATCACCCAAGATATTTTCAATTTTTTTCAGAACATCGGAACGATCATTGCGAACATCGACACCACCCGTAACGTTGCGATGTCGAGCGGGGCAAACGGTGGGGTGACGGCGACAGATTTCAAGATGGCGATGGATCCCGGGTCTTTTTTGGTTGACGGAATTCATGTTGCTGCCGGCTTTCTCCAAGCCATTCCCAAGGCCTCCGTTTTTTCATGGACGACTTTTACGCCTGATAACCTCGTTGATCTCCTCCTTGGCATCATCGGAGCCATCATCACACTCTTTGCTTTCGCGAAAATGACGCTTTCTCTTGTATTGACACTTGTAAAAGGCTCGGTGATCCAGGTTTTTGGAACCCTGTCGCTCGGACTGACCTCCTTTAGCTTGTTCAAGGATCACACGGGAGCGTATGTGCGACGGGCCATTGGTCTTGGGGCACAGCTGATGGCGATATACCTTATCGGCGGTTTGTTTATGGCCTCCATTCCCTTTGTTTTGAACACTCTTGGTGAAAATGGCCAGAATCCTCACTCAGTGTCGCCAACGGCAACCACGTTGAAAAATTTTTTAGCCTCCCACAGTGAGTGTGCATCAAGTGAAAACCTTCCTTATTTTCCCTCCGGAACCCCCGTTGCGGTTGAACCTTGGCATGCGAACGATAACTCGAATTGCGGCAATCAATACGGAACCTTTTTGACCAATGGTGGGAGCTACGGCACAACCCCTTATTCCAAAACCGATGCGCTTCTCGCCGTCATCCTGTACTTCATCATTCTTGAGAACCTTGTGAGCAAGTTTCCCGCCTGGCTCGGAGAGATTTTTGGAGGCGGGGCCGAAGGCGGCTCCTTGGGGACCTTTGGAAGCGTGGCCGGAGGTGCCGCCAAGGCCGCCGGAGGTGCCGCCATGATGGCTGGCGGGGCCGCGATGGCGGCGGCCGGGGCATCGGGCATTAAAAGCTCTCTTTCGGGAATCAGCGGTCAACTGGCCATGATGACATCGTCCGCCTCGAAAGGATCGGGAGCGAAATCGGGAGGGGCAGGCGGCGATATGGCCGGTGGTGTTGGGTTCAGTTCCGGAGGGGAGGCGGGCGCCGGAGGCGGATCCGATGCCGGAAGCGGTGCCGGAAGCGGGCCCGGATCCGGTGGCGATGCTCCCACGAAACTCCCGGCTTCGGGAACGGGAAATTCCACCACGGGACGCACTCCCCCTGGCACGAAGATGGCCAAAAAAGGTGGCGGCGGCGGGCGGAAAGCAAGCCGTCGGTAGTGGTCAGAGAAGACTGACACATCAACCCCTTGCCTTTGTGAGACGGCATCATCGCCATAGCGGCAAGGTTTCCAAGGAGACTGAATGTCCAGGAAGGAACAAAAGACAGCGAACGAGAACGATAACGCGCTCGTTCATCTGATGAACCAGACCTACGCCGAGCGGTGGGGCGGCTACATCAAAATGATGAACGCCTGGAAAATGATTGCCTTCATGTCCATGGCGCTCTCTATCGTCATCACGGCGGCCTATATCTATCAGACCCATCAGTCGAAGCTCGTTCCGTTTCTGGTGTACATGAACAAGATGGGGGATCCCCTGCCCGTTCGCCCCCTGAACCAGAGTTCGCTGAAGAATCCCGCCCTGATCCGGCACGAGGTGGCCAACTGGATCGAAGAAGCACGGGAGGTCTTTGGAGACCCGATCGCGGAACAGCAGATCGTGACCGACCTGTACCATCATACGACCGGTGCGGCGGCGACCTATTTGACCCACTACTACACCTCGGGACACAACCCGGGGCTCCTGGGAAAGAGCCAAAGCGTCAAGGTCAAGATCATCTCCGTTCTGCCGGAATCGGACAATACATGGCGGGCGAAATGGGAAGAAGATGCCTATAGCACCAGCGGGGTTTTGACAGGAAAGACGTTCTGGAGCGGATTTATAAAAGTGCAGATCGATCCGAAATCGAGCGTGTCGGACATTCTCATCAATCCTCTCGGCTTTTATGTTACAAGCGTTTCATGGACTCAGGAGAACTATTGATTCCTGAAAAATGACAAAAAAACAGGAGCTCTGTGCGTCAACCACCCCGCCCTGAAGGGCGGAGCTTGAAAGGAGGTTCTTTTTAGCTTGGGTTGACCAGCCTGAGTTCTTCGGGAACGACGTTGCGGACAGGTAAAAGACCCACCCCGGGATGCGTGCCAGTCCCGGGCTC